>NZ_JACJQW010000002.1:0-414952 GCF_014696905.1 Nostoc sp. FACHB-190 | reverse complement strand
CTCACGCGTTACTCACCCGTCCGCCACTAAATCCCTAAAGATTCCGTTCGACTTGCATGTGTTAAGCATACCGCCAGCGTTCATCCTGAGCCAGGATCAAACTCTCCGTTTTGTTGTTTTTTGAGTTTGTTATCTGAAAAAACTTGCTTTTCAGATTCCTTGCTATAATTTTTTAAGTTTCTGGGTTAGCCCCAAAACCAATTTGTTTGACGAGGATTGGTTTAAATTTAAGCTTTCAAAGTATTGTTTTTTCTCGGTTCAGTCGTCTTGGCTCTTGCCTTGACACTTATCTAGATTAACAACTGGTTATAGGAACGTCAAGGGGTTGGCAAAATTTTTTTTGAATTTCATTGAAAAGAAAGTAAAAACCAATATACAGTAGTTAAATAAGCACAATATTGAATAATCATCGATTTTTGGCTGTATAAGGCTAATTTCAGCTTAAATAGAATTAAATATAATAGAAGCAATTGGCAATGAACTTGTCCGAGTTTGTGAAAAAATCAAAAAATTCCTGAAAATTATTTACGGAGTGTTCTTGAGAAGTTGCTTCAAAAATATGGACGATCGCACTACATAACACCATTCCGGCAAAAAATACATTAATCTGGTGCATCTTTGTGTTTTCTGCTCGGTGGATTATTCTGAATCTGTAGCAATCTTCGCAATTACAGACAATGAAAAAGCTGATTAATCAGCCAGAAGACTTCGTAAGAGAAAGTCTAGCTGGGATGGCGGTGGCTCATTCAGATTTAATCAAAGTCAACTATGATCCCATTTTTGTCTATCGAGCTAATGCACCCAAACCAGGAAAAGTGGCAATTATTTCTGGTGGAGGTAGTGGACACGAACCGATGCACGCAGGGTTTGTGGGTGCAGGAATGCTAGATGCAGCTTGTCCGGGAGAGGTGTTTACATCACCTACACCTGACCAGATGCTGGCTGCTGCTCAAAAAGTTGATGGTGGAGCAGGTATTCTTTATATTGTCAAAAATTATAGTGGCGATGTGATGAACTTTGAGATGGCAACGGAATTAGCTAGAAGTGAAGGTATCCGTGCGCTCAATATTTTGATTGATGACGATGTGGCAGTGAAAGATAGTTTATATACTCAAGGTCGTCGCGGTGTGGGAACAACAGTGTTAGCAGAGAAAATTTGTGGTGCGGCGGCTGAACAAGGTTATAACTTGCAACAAGTAGCAGATTTGTGTCGTCGAGTAAATCTGAATGGGCGAAGTATGGGAATTGCTTTAACATCTTGTACTGTACCAGCTAGGGGTACTCCAACATTTAGATTAAGCGATCGCGAAATGGAAATTGGCATTGGGATTCACGGTGAACCAGGAAGGGAAAGAATTGATGTAAAATCAGCAGATGAGATTGCAGAGATATTAACCCAAACAATTATTGATGATGTTGGCTACAGTCGGGTTGTGCGAGAGTGGGATGAGAATCAAGGCGAATGGGTTGATGTGGAATTGATTGATCCACCTTTGCAAAGAGGCGATCGCTTGTTAGCCTTTGTTAATAGTATGGGTGGTACACCTATCTCTGAACTTTATCTGATTTATCGTAAGTTAGCAGAAATCTGCGAAAAACAGGGAATGATCATTGTCCGCAACTTCATCGGCCCTTACGTCACATCTTTAGAAATGCAAGGTTGCTCAATCACGTTGCTAAAGTTAGACGATGAACTCTTGCAGTTGTGGGATGCACCAGTACACACAGCAAGTCTGCGGTGGGGTATTTAATATGGTCACTCAAGCTCAAATTCTTCAGTGGTTACAAATATTTGGAACTGAGATCGAGCAGAATAAAGAATATTTAACTGAATTAGACGCAGCAATTGGTGATGCTGACCACGGTATTAATATGGATCGTGGTTTTAAAAAGGTGATCAGTCAGTTACCAACTGTCACTCAGCAAGATATTGGCAGTATCTTGAAAACTGTGAGTATGACTTTAATTTCTAGTGTTGGGGGTGCTAGTGGCCCTTTATACGGGACATTTTTTTTAAAAGCCAGCACTATCGCGGCTGGTAAACAAGAACTAACTACTCAAGAACTATTGGCATTGTTGCAAGCTGGTTTAGATGGAGTTTTGCAACGTGGTAAAGCCCAACTAGAAGACAAAACAATGGTTGATGTGCTGTCTCCGGCTGTAGTGGCTTTTAGACAAGCAGTTGAGGAAGGTAAAAATACTGTGGCTGCGCTGCAAAAATCTGTAGCTGTTGCAGAACAGGCGCTACAAAACACCAAACCGATGTTAGCGAAAAAAGGACGCGCTAGTTATTTAGGAGAACGGAGTATTGGACACCAAGATCCTGGTGCAACTTCATCTTATTTAATGTTGAGGAGTTTAATGGTAAGTCTTGAGGATGGTGAGTAAAGTCTGAAGCAGACAATTTCACACTTCAGACTTCACACTGGATACTTTAGCCAAACACTCGGTGTTGTAAAGAGGGCATTTGGCGACGCACTTGTTCTAAACGTGAGGGATTGATTTCTGCGATCGCAATTCCGGGTTTTTCCCCAGCATCAGCTAGAATGACTCCCCAAGGATCAATAATTACAGCATGGCCGTGGGTTTGGCGACGAGCGTAGTTTGTCCCAGTTTGGGCTGGTGCAATCACATAACAAGTATTTTCAATTGCCCTTGCTTGTAATAATACTTGCCAGTGGTCTTTGCCAGTAAAAGCAGTAAACGCCGCGGGAATAAACATTACATCGGCTCCCTTACTGGATAGATGGCGATACAATTCTGGAAAGCGCACATCATAACACACAGAAAGACCAATACCGCCCAGTTCTGGGGAAAAATATACTGAGGGTAGTTGTGTACCAGCTACTACAGTGCTAGATTCACGATAAGTATTACCATCAGGAACATTCACATCAAATAAATGTACCTTTTGGTAACGGACAACTTCTAAACCACTTTGGTCAATTAGGGTGGAAGTATTATAAACTTTGCCTGTCTCTTCTACCAAAACAGGAAAGCTGCCGCCTAAAATTGTGACTTGGAAGCGTTGAGCCATTTTTTTGAGAAACTGTTCTGTTTCGCGGGTGATGTTTGCGGCTTGGGCGAGTTTATCTTTTTCTTCTCCCATAAAAGAAAAGTTTTCTGGTAGCCCAACTAGTTCAGCACCTCGACGCACAGCAAGCTCAATCAATTCTTCTGCCTGTGCCAAATTTTTGTATAAATCAGGCACACTTGTCATTTGAATAGCGGCGGCTAAATAAGACTTCATAGATTTAACAACAAAAAGTAGATGTGTGCGGGACAGATACTCAAATATATCGTTACTTCAAGAACTTCGGAACTTGAGCAGCTATGAGGAAATATTGCTTTTCTTTAAGGAGCTTGCTATCCCTAATGTTTAGCTCTATTAATTGTCACCGGATTTTAACACTTTGAGAAATTAAGCAGTCAGAGGCACAATCAGAGGTTTGGACAACGGAAGAAAGAACCACAGAGGAGCCAGTGCGTTACTTTGGTTCCCAAAGTTGTAGTAACTGGCATAGCGCAGAGTTCACGGAGACATGGGAGTTTAAGAGGTGTTTTGCTTCAGTCCTAAATTTATGTGGCGGACTACTACTTTTGTGTCGCTAGAATTTTGTGATTGTTAGGGTGAGTTCTATAAATCTCAAGTTTGTGTTAGGGAATGTTCAACACGGTTGGCTGTGACAGTGGATCTCCCGCAGTTTCATAAGCAATAATCAAAGACTCCAGTGCTTCAATGCCATTGGCAACAGCTGACTCGTAAGTATATCCATGAGTGCGCCAACGTTGTCCAGGGAAATCAGGAAATCCTACCAAGAAGCAATCATCTTCTTCTGACCACTGAATCACCATTTGGTACTTGAGTTTATCCATCTGGAAAATACAATAACTACCAAGTTGGGTCGCTAAATAAATGTATTCTCAACTCCTCATCGGTTGGCGGGACTGCGGAAAGACAAGCGCGAATGACATCGCCATCTTCAAGTTCTACTGTACAAGCATGACATGAACCCATGAGACAGCCTGTGGGAATGAACACTCCAGCGCGTTGTGCTACATCTAAGAGTGCTTCTCCCACTTCGGCATTGATGGCGACATCATCTGGTAAAAATCGAACGCTGACACTCATGCAATTTTGGGCTAACTACGACAAAAATGGTGTTAAGTCTAAATGGCGTTCTACTTCTGTAGCCAGCGAGTCTAAGATTTGTTCTCGCTGTTCGCGGTAGTTGGCGACACCTGTGGGTAAGGATTTTAAGCCGCGCTGTTGACGCAGGCGATTTAACCAAGCACGTCGCCAAGGGCCATTGTCAAACAGTCCGTGTAAGTATGTACCCCAAACTGATTGACAGCTATCCACCAACCCTAGATTAACATCATCAAATAGGGGTTGATACGCTTGACTATCGGGTGGTTGTTCAATACGCGATCGCCCTTGATGAATTTCAAAGCCATTGACTGGCAATCCCATTTGCGGGAAATTAGAGCTAACTTGCCGTTGACGAGCAATTTTTTGTCCGGTAATGACGGTTCTAATTGGTAATAAATTCAAGCCTTGGAATCTACCTGCTTGACCTTCTATACCTTCGGGATCAGCAATAATTTGTCCTAGCATTTGGTAGCCGCCACAAATCCCCAAAACTGTGCCACCAGAAGCAGCATAATTTTGGATGGCTTCTGCCATACCGCTTTTCTGCAATAAGATTAAGTCGGCAATGGTGGTTTTTGTGCCAGGGATGATTACCGCGTCTGGATGTCCTAAATCTTGTTTTGGACTGAGATATCTCACGGAAACAGATGGTTCTGATTCTAAGGGGTCAAAATCGGTAAAGTTAGCAATTCTGGGTAAGCGAATCACTACGATATTCAAGTCAGCTTGAGCTTTGTGAGCTTTTCGCTCTAGTAAGTCGAGGGAATCTTCGGCGGGGAATAGTTCTTGGAAATAAGGCAGTACACCAATTACAGGTTTTTTGGTGCGTTCTTCTAGCCATTGGATACCTGAATCTAAGAGCGATCGCTGTCCACGGAACTTGTTAATTACAATACCTTTAATTAAGTCCCGTTCATCGGGGTCAAGTAACTCTAAAGTCCCGACAACATGGGCAAAAGCACCACCACGGTCAATATCAACTACCAGGATTGTCGGTGCATTTAAATACTTTGCTATCCGCATGTTGGTCAAATCGCGGTGCTTGAGGTTAATTTCTGCGGGGCTACCTGCACCTTCGCAAACCAACATATCAAATTCTGTGGATAAATGTTGTAGAGATTCTTCTATGGCTCGCCAACCAAGGTCGAAAAATTGCTCGTAGTAATCTGCTGCTTTGACTCTCCCGACTGGTCTACCCTTAACAATTACCTGGGAAGTCATATCACCTTGGGGTTTGAGTAAAATGGGATTCATTTCTACCCAAGGAACCACCCCAGAAGCCCAAGCTTGTACCGCCTGTGCATAACCGATTTCACCCCCATTGGCAGTGACATAAGCATTTAAAGCCATATTTTGACCTTTAAAGGGAGCCACTCGCCAACCACGCCGCGATAGCAAACGGCAAATAGCCGTAGTTAAAAGTGATTTCCCTGCGTGGGATGTAGTTCCCACTACCATAATTGCTTTCATACTTAATGTGTACTTTTCAATAAGAGGGTGAAATACTTAGTTATGAACGGGTAATGATATCACATCCGTTCATCAACAGTTATAGCAGCAGGCAGAAGAATTGGAGATTTTAGATTGAGATTAATCAAAAATTGTGAGATTCCAGCTTGCACAAAATTTTCATCTACCTAGCTACTGCTATCAATCCAGAAGCAAACAAAACTTGAGGGCAGATAAATATCCATACCCAAATTCTTGAACCCTGTGATTTATACAACTTTCATCAAAATCTGAGCAAAGTTGTCAGGTGTTGATGAAGAATTTATCTTGGGCTTGATGCTTCCGTAAGTATATTGTTCCCTTTTGTAACCTAATCTTAACTTTAAGATTTTTAATTCTACAGAACTTACTCACAAAGATTGTTGGAGGAGACTGGGTGTGAGGGTGAAAGGGTTTTGAATAAGTACACCCCTACACCCTTACACCCTTTCCACAACCGTGAATTTTTCGGATCGCTGCGTAAGTCATATTCTAGAAAGGCAGTCTCAACCAACGAATGGAGGCGTTGTAGAGGGAATCTCGCCAGGAAGGTGCAGGAAAATTTTGTCCCTGATATTTTTCGATTAATTGATGACCTAAAGGTGTGAGGCGAAAACTATCGGTAATTCCCTGGCCATCAACTTCGCGCCGCAGTACACCAACTTGAATTAACCAGTCTAAAGCGTTGTAACAAGCCAATTCTGATAAGGGATGCTGGGTATAGCCATTTTTGATGCCATTTTCTTGGGCGATCGCATTTAATGGTACACTCTGGTCACGCATGGCTGTGAATAAACCAACTCTGAAAGGAGAACAAATGAGCGATCGCTCGGCTCTTTCTACTGTGTTAACAGTGTAAGAGAAAGATTTTGGGGTTGGGGAATCAAGTCTATTCATGGAAATATTTATTTATCTCAACACAAATTAATTTACAACTCATAAACAGAAGTCAGGAGTCAGAATTCAGAATTCAGAACTGGTGAATACTCCACCCAATAAAGTCTGGAGTTTAAATGAAGAAAAAAGTTTTATTTTGATTTCGCCCAGGTTCGTGGTAGCGTCCCGCAGGGAGAGAAGAGGTTTTCAACCAATATTCATCACCCAGCGATGCACTCTCGCTTGCCAAAGTTTCATACAGAATAAAGGATTCATTTTGAATCCTTTATTCTGACTTCTGAATTCTTCTTTAATCATTGTAAATTATTGTAAAATTTCAGAGTCATCAACAAACACCAAACAGGAAAGGTTCATTATGCCTCTAGCAGTTGGTACGGATGCACCTGCATTTACCGTCAAAGATACTAATGGCAACACTGTCTCATTGTCTGATTTTGCTGGTAAGACAGTTGTTTTGTATTTTTATCCCAAAGATGACACTCCCGGCTGCACTAAACAAGCGTGTAGCTTCCGCGATGCTCAAGAACAATATCAAGGTAAAGATATAGTTGTTTTGGGTGTGAGTGCCGATGATGAAGTGTCGCATCAAGCCTTTACCCAAAAATTTAATTTGAACTTTCCCCTACTGGCGGATACCAAAAAAACTCTGATTACAGCTTACGATGTTGATGGTGGTGGTTATGCCAAGCGCGTTACCTACGTCATCGACCCCAATGGCAAAATTGTTCATGTTGATGCCAACGTGAATACATCCAACCACGCCAGCGATATTTTATCGGCACTAGGGCTGTAATTTTTGTGAATTGAATTTTAGCTTTGAGCTTGATTGCCTGTTTGGGACTTCCAGATAAAAATATCCTGTTCTTATGGGATGAATATCCAAGGAAGATGTTCACCCCACAAGATGGATAATTGATGATTTCTGGAAATCCCATCAGGTTTACAGACACGGTGCGGTTTTTGAATTAGATTCAGTTTTGGGGTGGAACAATCTGCACGGGAGAAACCACACTAGGAGATGTGATGGCGGGTAAACCAGGAACTGCTTGTCCAGCAGTGTTATTTACGGGTTGATTGGCATTTTGTTTGAGTACAGCCCGCTTTCTGTTTAATTCAGCTACTGCTGAGTTTAATTCATCGTTTTTTTGTTCAGCGTTCCAGTTCAAACTACCAAATTGAGCGCGGTGAATTAAATCAAGGGGATTTAAATTACCGGAATTAGGCGAAAAGGGGTTGGTATTATCTTGAGAATTATCGCCAGGATAGGCATCGATTGTGTTTAGCTGCGCCAAACTCGGTTGGGCGGCGAGGAAAGAGGCAAAGCCAATTCCTGCTAATGTAGCAACACAGAAGCTTTTAACTGATAAAAATGATTTTTGCATGAGATTCTCCAATACGCTCCAACGACACCATGCTTTTATCTTAAGCAAGAGTTTTGCGTAGTTGGGGTTGAATGCTGAGTAAAGCCACAACAGCAAAGCCCAACAAAATTAACAAAGCACTGCCAAAGGTAATATCACCCCAAGGTGCTTGCATCACAACGCTACTCAATCCCCAGTGTTGATGCAAATAAAGATAACGGATAGGTTCAATAGCGTAGCTGAGAGGGTTGAGAGTGGCGACAACTTGTAACCACTGGGGCATGAAAGATAAGGGTGCTAAAGCGGTGCTGGCAAATAATAAAGGCAGGTTAGTAACGAATATTACAGCAATTAATTCAATATGTCCGGGTAGGGCAAAAGCCAAACCAAGGGAAATCGCAGTTACGCCCAAAGCTAAGAGGAAGACGATGAGAGCGATCGCACCCAAGCCTGCGGCATCTGGTATCCCCGCACCTAAAAAGGCTGCTGCACCGACAATTACGGCTGCTTGTAGTAAGCTTTGGCTAATAATAAAGATGGCGGAAGCAAAGACAATGGAAAAGCGTGATGCTAGAGGCGCGACTAATAAACGATTCAAAAAGCCAAATTCGCGGTCAAACATCACAGGTAATCCGGCATTCAAAGCCCCGGCAAAAGCTGTAAAAACAATTACACCTGCTGCCAAAAATTGACCGTAATTTGTCGTACTACCAAATAAACCCTTCGGTGCATTTTGGAATAAAGCGCCGAATAACACCAACCACATCACAGGCTGAATAATTCCCGCCAATAAAGTGGAGGGACGGCGTTGTAATTGAATAAACAAGCGACGAGTTAAAGCCAGCGTCTCTTGGACTAATTCACCAAAAAAATTAGGTGCAGCATCCGCAGGTGAAGCTAGTTGCTGCCAATTTACATCAGATTTAGGAGTTACACTCATAACAATTAGGGAGTAGGGAGTAGCGAGTGGGGAGTAGGTAAAGGGTGTAGGGGTGTAAGGGTGAAGGAAAGGAAGATTCTGGCGTTGATTTTACAGTCATTACTCATTCCTTTATGAAAAACCTACACTATACCTAGTAGGGAGTAGTGAGTGGGGAGTAGGTAAAGGGTGTAGGGGTGTAAGGGTGAAGGAAAGGAAAATTCTGGCGTTGATTTTACAGTCATTACTCATTCCTTTATGAAAAACCTACACTATACCTAGTAGGGAGTAGGGAATAAGGAGTATGTTTTTCCCACTCCCTACTCCCTATTCCCCATTCCCTCTATCTCATATTTTGCTTCTTTTCGGCTTTCGGATCACGGTTAGCAATGGCGGCTAGTTCTGCATCCATTAAGGTGCGTCCAGTGGCGGCGAGGTAGACATCATCTAGACTGGGGCGTGATTGGGCGATGCCGAAAATTGGTAAGCTGGCATGATTTAGGGTTTGTTGGATGGTAATTAAGGCATCACTTTGGGGTGTGACTACCAAGTTAAGGGAATTACCTTGGGCGCTGTTGATAATGATTTCTTGGACAAAAGACAAAGCTTGTAAGAGGTTTTTGGCTTTTTCGGCTTCTTCCAGGGGTGAAAATTCCCGGATGCGTAGGGTAATGCGATCGCCTCCTACCCTATCCTTTAATTGTGAGGGTGTACCTGTGGCAATAACAATCCCACGGTCAATAATAGCGACGCGATCGGCTAATGCGTCAATCTCTTCTAAATAATGGCTGGTAATTAAAACTGTAGTTCCTGATGCTCGCAACTTCCGTAAAAAATCCCAGACAACAAATCGGCTTTCGATGTCCAATCCAACTGTAGGTTCGTCTAAAACCAAGACATCCGGCGCATGAAGCAGCCCAGCAGCTAAATCTAGCCGTTTACGTAAACCACCAGAATAAGTCCCTGTCTTTTTATCGGCGTATTCTTGCAAACTCAGTAAATCTAAAACTGTTTGAATTCGCTGTTTTGCTACCACGCCAGGGAGGTGATAAAGCGCCGCTTGCAATTGCAGCAGTTCTTTTCCAGTTAGAACTTTATCAATAGCGACTTCCTGCGCTACATAACCGAGTTTTTGTCTAGCTACTCTGGGGTTATCCAGCACAGACACACCCGATACTTCGATTTTGCCTGCATCAGGAGTTGTGAGGGTACACAAAGCACGCAGAGTTGTAGTTTTACCTGCACCGTTGGGGCCAAGCAAACCAAAGATTTCTCCTGGTTCTACCTCAAAAGAAACGTCTTTGACGGCTTCAACGGTACCGTAACGCTTTTGCAGATTTTGAATTAAAACGGCGGGAGCCATGACAGCCAATCCCTAACTATACAATTCGCAACAAAGTCTATATATATTGTAGTTGAGTAAGGGGAGGTGAAGCGATCGCTGGGATACGTCTCCTAATATATTTAGGGCAAAGTGGTATGAATGTACTTAGTCCCCTTAAGACTCTATCTGTGGTCTTTCTATCAGGATGATAAAATAAAAATACTCACACACCCAACCCTGGAGTTCTGGCAGTGGGATTATTTGATGATTTGAGTCGGTTTTTAGAAAACCGTTTAGAAGAATTCTTGCGTAATAATCCACATTTGGAGTTAGATGCCCTGTTAGAGCAACTACGTCAGCAAGAAGATGATACTTTAAAGCTAATAGCAGATTTACAAGTCCAAGAAAAGCGATCGCAAGACGACATTCTTTCCACCGCCCAAGAAATTCAGCGTTGGCACATCCGCGTACAAAAAGCCAAAGATGCGGGTAGACAAGATTTAGCCGCCGCCGCCCAAGAACGAGAAGCCGCCTTACTGCGAGAAGGAAACCAAAAATGGGGACACATGCAAGGGCTGAAAGAACGCCTGAATCAATCTCAAGAATTATTACGCAAAATTCAAGTCCGAAGACAGGAAGTACAAGCAAAAGCCGCAGAAGCCCAAACAGCACGCGCTAAATCCCAAGCCCAACAACAACGTATAGACACTAACGGTTGGTGGAATTCTTCTACAAATACTTCCAGAACTGTTGATGACTTAGAAGAAAAATTCCGCCGTTGGGAAACAGAAGACGAATTAGAAGAAATGAAGCGGAATTTAGGCAAGAAGTGAAAATATCAGGGGTGTAAGGGTGTATGGGCTGTGGGAATTTGGAGATGTCTATTATGTCAGCTTAAGGTGTAGGCGAGTTGTAGGTTGGGTGGAGGAACGGAACCCAACATTCACGCATACTTTGTTGGGTTAAGCTATCACTACACCCAACCTAATATTCTCTTAACTTGTGTTTGTATCAAGATTTGGCATTGCATAAATGCGGTATGAATTAAGATGTCGAAGCAAAATGAAAGACAGATTTTTCGCGCAAAGGCGCGAAACAAAATTCATCCCCTTAATCAGCAAAGCTAAGATTTTAGTGAATTAATCTCCACAAAGGTAAATTTTTTCCCAAATCCCAACTACCCATATCTGATTGTCAAAAATGTCTGCTAAACCTCAAGATAAAAGCCGAAGTTTCTTTCAATCTGGTGACTGGCCGATTGAACAATTACCGGGATTAAGTCAAGAAGAGCGATCGCAACTACAAGTTTGCGGTATTAAAACTACACGCAGCTTATTTAACCAAGGCAAAACTCTAGAAGCTAAATTAGCGTTAGCTAGTAAATTACAAGTTCATCTTCAGTATGTCAATAAATGGGTAGCACTAGCTGATTTATCGCGCATTCCCAGTGTTGGCACACAATATTGTGGCTTATTGCTTCATGCAGGAATCGGTTCTGTCGCCCAATTAGCCCAAACACCCAGCCATAGATTACACAGACAAATTATGCGTTTGCAAGTAGCCACCTTGCAACGACGAGACTTGTGTCCATCAGTTGAGTTAGTTCAGCAATGGAGTCAACAAGCTAAGGGAGTGCTGAGTGCTGAGTGCTGAGTGCTGAGTGCTGAGTGCTGAGTGCTGAGTGCTGAATAAATATGTCTCCCTTGTCTCCCCTGCTCCCCTGCTCCCTTGTCTCCCTGCTCCCTGCCTCTTACTCCTTCACCAATACGCCATTGAGAAAAATATCCGCCAGTCCTTCAGCCATCTGCTGCATTTCTTGGGGAGAAGCGTCGGGTTCCATGAGGGTGTTATTAGAAAAACCTGCGATCGCAAACATGCCTAAAAATACTTTAGCAACAAGTTTGGCATCGATTTGACGATAAATGCCTTTATCCATTGCCGTTTGAAAAAAGGCTTCAGCCACATCTGTCATTTTATTGATAACTTCGATTTGAATGCGATCGCGTAAATCAGGGTGAAACTGCACTTCCATAAAACACACCCGCATCAAATCAGCATTTTTCTTGAAGTTCCACATCCTCCGGCGCATCACCTGGGCTACAGCCTTATAACTGCCCATTTCACTTAATTCTGTTAGCAAATCCGTTAATATCTCCACCCAGCCACCCGTCGCCACTTCCACCAAAATGGCTTTTTTATTCGGAAAATGCCGAAATAACGTACCCTCAGCCACACCCGCAGCTTGGGCTAAATCGCGGGTAGTTGTACCATCAAATCCTTGCGAGGCAAATAGTCGCCGCGCCGCTTGTAAAATGCGGTTGCGTGTTTGTGCTTCTGAAGGTGGGGGAGAATTAAAAACTCGCATAACAGTTACGGTGTGATTTCCGGGACGAGATAGGTAGCATTATTGTCTAACATCGATTACAAAAAGCACGGAAAGCTTAATACAAGATTAACGCCCTGCCCAAATATTGACCTGTTTCTCAGGTAGTGAAACTTTACAAAAGAAGTTGGATTCTCCAAATTGAGCAATCTAAAAATTCTGAGTTATTGGCAAAGCAGCTAACTGGCTCTTCACCATACACTAATGTTGGATGCTACTAATAAAATGATTATCTTACTCGTAAAATTCATGGTTGCTTATGAATCAGATTAGTAGCCGACAAGTAGTTGTAAATGGTGTAAATCAAGTGTTGAGCAGATTATCTCGTCTGTTAATTGCTTTTTTGGCATTAACGATATTCTCGTGGGGAACAATCCCAGAAATGGCGGTGGCGCAAACTCAAACTGCACCACCGCCACCACGCACCGTCCAACCCAGCAAACCACCAGAGAAAAGCTCGATTCAGCCTTATTTAGATCGGGTAGTCAAGCAATTGACTAAGTTTCAACTGGACAATGGGATGAAGTTCATTGTTTTAGAACGCCATCAAGCGCCTGTGGTTTCTTTTTTAACCTACGCTGATGTTGGTGGTGTGGATGAGCCGGATGGGAAAACTGGCGTGGCGCACTTTCTAGAACATTTAGCTTTTAAGGGTACGCAACGGATTGGTACTACAGATTACAAAGCTGAAAAGCCGCTTTTAGAACGCCTAGAACAGTTAGATAGCCAAATTAGAACAGCTAAGGCAGAGAATAAAAAAGCTGATTTGACGCGGTTACAAGCAGAATTTAAGCAAGTAGAAGCCCAAGCCGTCAAGCTAGTCAAGCAAAACGAGATGGGGCAAATTGTGGAACAAGCGGGAGGTGTAGGCTTAAATGCGAATACTTCCACCGAAGCCACTCGTTATTTTTACAGCTTTCCATCTAATAAATTAGAACTTTGGATGTCTCTGGAGTCGGAGCGATTTTTGGAACCTGTACTCAGTCGGGAGTTTTATAAAGAAAAAGATGTAATTTTGGAAGAACGGCGCTTACGGGTGGAAAATTCACCTATCGGGTTGATGGTGGAGAAATTCATCGATGCGGCGTATAAAGTTCATCCATACAGACGGCCTGTGATTGGTTATGACGAAGATATCCGCAACCTTACACCCACAGATGTAAAGCAGTTTTTTGATACTTACTATGCACCAAATAATCTAGCGATCGCAATTGTTGGTGATGTTAACCCCAACGAAGTCAAACGACTCGCACAAATTTACTTTGGGCGTTTTCCTAGCAAACCCAAACCCAAATCAGAAATTCCGGTAGAACCCAAGCAAACCGAAACACGTCAAGTCACTTTAGAATTACCTTCCCAACCTTGGTATTTAGAAGGTTATCACCGTCCGGCAGTTACCCATCCCGATAACGCTGTGTATGAAATTATCAGCCGACTGTTGAGTGAAGGGCGCACTTCCAGATTGTATAAATCTTTGGTGGAAAAACAACAACTCGCCCTGACAGCCCAAGGTTATAGCGGTTTTCCTGGCGATAAATATCCCAATTTGCTGTTATTTTATGCCCTGACGGCTCCTGGTCACACTGTGGATGAGTTAGCCACGGGTTTACGTCAAGAAATTGATAACTTAAAAACTCAGCCAGTCACAGCCACCGAATTACAGCGTGTGAAAACTCAAGCCAGAGCCGATTTACTCCGCAGCCTTGATTCTAATACAGGGATGGCGCAGTTGTTGTTGGAATATGAAGTGAAAACCGGTGATTGGCAAAACTTGTTCAAGCAATTGGATGAAATTGCGGCGGTAACTCCGGCGGATATTCAACGAGTCGCCAAAGCAGCGTTTACCCCCGAAAATCGCACTATTGGTAAGTTGTTGTCGAAACAAGGATGAAAACGAATCGCAAAGAACGCGTAGACACGAAGTGGCTTCCCGAAGGGTAGGGAGAGAAGAAATATGCACAGATATAAGTATCAGGTGAAGGGTAAGAGGTCGATGAAATTCAAACTATTGCATGGTAAAAGGTTGATTTATGTTGTCATGTTTGCCTTTGCCTTTTTACTTTTGACTTTTGACTTTTCTTTAGCAGCGACAACAACAGCCAAACATTACACAGAGTTAAAATTACCAGCTTTACCTGCGGTCAAATTACCCAAATATGAACGCTTTGCTTTACAAAATGGCTTAGTTGTGTATTTAGTAGAAGATCATGAACTGCCGTTAGTGAGTGGTTCGGCTTTGGTGCGGACTGGTAGCCGTTGGGAACCAGGTGATAAAGTTGGGTTAGCTGGTTTAACAGGTGCAGTCATGCGGACTGGGGGAACTAAGCAGCATTCACCCGATGAACTCAATGAAATCTTAGAACAACGGGCTGCATCGGTAGAAACAAGTATTGGTGAGGGTTCGGGGAGTGCAAGTTTTGAGGCGCTAACTGAAGATGTGGACACGGTGTTTGGCTTGTTTGCGGAAGTACTGCGGGAACCAGTATTTGCCCAAGATAAACTGGATTTAGCCAAGAACCAAACTAAAGGGGGAATTGCCCGTCGCAATGATGATCCTAATAGTATTGCCAGCCGAGAATTTAGAAAATTGGTTTATGGCAAAGAAAGTCCATATTCGCGGACTGTGGAATATGCCACATTGGATAAAATTCGCCGGGAAGATTTAGTTCAGTTTTACCAGCAATACTTTCACCCCAATAATATAATTTTGGGAATTGTGGGCGATTTTGATAGTAAAAAAATGCGATCGCTCATTCAAGCTAAATTAGGTGATTGGCAACGTAACCCCAAAATCACTAAACCCCAGTTACCAGAGGTTTCCCCAGCTAACAAAGGCGGAGTATTTTTTGTTAATCAGCCCCAGTTGACTCAAAGTAGTGTACTGTTAGGGCATTTAGGTGGACAATTTGACAGCCCCGACTATGCCCCACTGGATGTATTAAATGGGGTGTTAAATGGTTTTGGTGGACGCTTATTTAATGAAGTGCGATCGCGCCAAGGTTTAGCTTACTCTGTATATGGTTACTGGAGTCCCCGGTTTGATTATCCCGGTATTTTCTTGGCTGGTGGACAAACCCGTTCTGAGGCTACCGTCCAGTTTGTGAAATCCTTACAAACCGAAATTAAACGTATTCAAGCACAACCAGTAACAGCCCAAGAACTGGCTTTTGCCAAAGAATCAACTCTCAATTCTTTCGTGTTTAACTTTCAAGACCCTGGTCAAACCTTATCACGGCTGATGCGGTATGAATATTATGGCTATCCATCAGACTTTTTATTCCGTTATCAAAAAGCCGTCGCCGCCACTACCGCCGCCGATGTGCAACGGGTAGCCAAGCAATATCTCAAACCAGAAAACCTGATAACCTTAGTTGTGGGAAATCAAACCGCAATTAAACCACCATTAACAGGTTTAGCCAAACAAGTCACAACCATCGATGTGACAATTCCTGGTTCACCATCACAAGCTAAGAATTAATCATCTAGAAGTTATGCACAAAGATTGGCTGTGAAAATGGGTGTAAGGGTGTAAAAGGGTTTTGAACATCTACACCCTCACAAAGAAGTCAAAATTCAAAAGTCCGAGAATTTTTGACTTTTGACTTGATTTTTCCCCGTCACCCATTCTCAACAAATAACCTTTGTGCATAAGCTACAACCAAACAAAATTCTTCTCGATGCGCGGATGGGTAGGTGTACAAAATCTCGCTTTTGACAAAATAGCTAGATTCCTTGAAGTGCAAGCTTTTGCAGAAAAAATTCCTAAAAATCATCCGCGCACCTTATCCAGTCTAGGTTTCAGCCATTTTAGTTAACTCAACTGATATTTCCCCATGTTAAAATCAACCCATCCGCGAAACCGCACCTTGAAAACTAAATACAGACTGCCTTTCCAGTCCCCGCAGTTTAAACTTCAACTAATCCCTATTAGGGATTGAAACAATTCTCCAACCATTCTTGGGCGATCGCTTTTGCGTTTAAACTTCAACTAATCCCTATTAGGGATTGAAACGACGTTGACGGAACACTGACCGATACAATTAGCGGCGAAAGTTTAAACTTCAACTAATCCCTATTAGGGATTGAAACTGAAGGCATTATCTTGAGCAGCTTTTTCCATCTCCATCCTTGTTTAAACTTCAACTAATCCCTATTAGGGATTGAAACTATTGCCGAAAGCAGGCTGATAGCCCATTTCGGTATAATAAGTTTAAACTTCAACTAATCCCTATTAGGGATTGAAACTACAAAATTTACGGCGGAGACACTGGGGCTTACTCTTGTTTAAACTTCAACTAATCCCTATTAGGGATTGAAACCCCAAACAAAAATTTCACCATCGCTTTCAACGTTTAAACTTCAACTAATCCCTATTAGGGATTGAAACGGAGAAGTCTTTAATACATTGCTTGGATTATGTTCTAGTTTAAACTTCAACTAATCCCTATTAGGGATTGAAACTCAGCTTTTGATTTTGAGCAATTAGCTGTAATTGCTATGGGTGGTTTAAACTTCAACTAATCCCTATTAGGGATTGAAACTTTATAAACCTGTATCCCCTGCTAGTTGGTACAGGTGTTTAAACTTCAACTAATCCCTATTAGGGATTGAAACGGGTTGATAAGTTGATTTGATTTGCATAATAAAAGTTTAAACTTCAACTAATCTCTATTAGTGGTTCAAATTTGATGTGAAAGGGTATTTAGGGGGGAGCTAAAATGTCTTGCTACCAAAGAGAGGACTTTTAAAACATCCTCTCAAATATCAATAAATCCCCCGCTAGAAAAGATAGATTATTTTAAACTTAAAGAATCATGTTGTGATAGTAATTTTTCTACCTTTGCCTCATCAATTCTTGCTGTTAATCTTTTAGCTTCATGCAAATCTCTGGTTGTTTTTGCCAAGGTAAAAGTCGAACCAACAGAAAAAGCTAAACCCATACCCATAAAACCTTTTACCCAGTTATCTACGGGCAAATTCACAATACCAAAGCTAGTCATAGAAACAGAAAGCATAAAAGCAGCCCATGTTTGAATAATCCAAGCTGTACTATCTTTTTGTGAACTTAGTTGCTGCATATTTCCGCCCGATAAATTCAAAATTTTCTAGCAATAGCAAAGGTAATTAGGATATTTGGAAATGAGACAAACTCGACAGAAAATAACTTTTAATTCTGTCACCTGTAACCTGTCTCCTGTCCCCTGCTATAGTAGCGATATTATTAATTTGTGTAGTCAATTACAACAATTAAATTACCACTTTGATAACTGGACTGTAATCAGTTAACTAAAAAGTACCTAAATAAAAGAATAACTGGTACATAGTTTTGTACCAGTTAAATAAATGGCATAAAGTTGGGAAATTTAATTATTCAGATTCCGAAAATGTTTGTACTTTACCATCAGGACTGAAAACAACTCGAATTCTGATATTTTGACCAGATTTATTACCAGAAACAAAAGGCTTACCAATTGCAGGTATACCTGTATTATCAATAAACTCTCTTGCTGGTTTATTCAAAGGTAAAATCCGTGCTAGAGAACCATCCACATCCACAGTCAAGCTGTATTCTAATGTTTGTGTTAATCCCGCAGGTGGTTGCCAACGCTTCTGAAAGAAACTTCTAGCTTCTGCTATTTGGGTTGTGTCAAATATTGTGCTGTTGGTAGCCACATTAGGAGGTGTAGCAGTTTGTGGAGTATCACCCAATCTATCAACAAATGGATTATTTTCTGCGGCTGAAGGTGGTAGAGACGAACTGATTTTGTCTCCTAGTTGTTGATTAGTTGGTGAGTACTCTGGCGAAAGATTATTGCCACGGTTGTTATTGGGTATAGTTGCCAATGGTGGCGGAACAATTGACGGGATACTACTAGATGATAAATTATCCGCCCCAGAAGACAGACGTGGAGGTAAACTCCGCCTTTGAGGTAAGCTAATTTCACCCTGAGTAATGGACGGTGCAGGGTTTAGGGCAATTTGTTGACCAGAAATTGTTGTTGATGTGGTACTTGGGAGATTATTCTTGGTGCTAATGCTTGCTTGGGGTATATTCAGCCCAGTTTTGGAAGATGTTGACGGTACACCGAGGGAGGTGGCGGAGTTAGCGGAAGAAATACCCGCCCCAGGAGGAATGACAGGTTGTGCCGGCAAACGAGAAGTTGGCAGAGGCAGAGTAGAGTCGATGGGTGGCAGTGATGGTAAATTATCTGGAGATATCAGTCCAGGTAGTGGTGTACTCAAGTTAGCTGGTGGTGTAGGTGCTAAAGCCACATCAGACTCTTGAGCAGTAGTTTTATTTGCCGTTGTCGGCTGATTTTGTCGATAATAATTGGCGTATTGTAAAGTGATTGGCAATAAACCTACACTTAAAACCAAAACTGCGGCTATAGGAGCCCAAGTCGGGAAACGGAGAACAGAATTATTGTTATTCAGAGATGGTAAAGCCATCACATCAGCTGAGTATTCATCCAAAGCTGAGGCTAAATCATAAAGTTGTAATAAACTGAGTTGCACCAATGGGCTAGAGGCTTGACCAGACAAAGAACCAAGATGTAATTTGTGAGTTAAAGAACTGCCCGGTTCTAAATAGATTTTGCTTCTGGGAATGTCGGCGGCGAAAGATTTTAAAGTCTGTGTAGATAAAGCCGATGGGGCTGAATCATCAGATGTTGTAATTGCATCGCCAAAGTCAGAAAAACCCAGCGAAAAACTTTCTGGCGACTGTTGGAGGAATTGCTGCACATAGCTGGTGACGGCATCACATAAAGCTTCGAGTTGGTCGCGATCGCCCCGAATTACAACCCTGCGTTCTTCTGGTAGTCGTGGATCGTCAATGCGTAACTCAAAGCTGAGTTGCTTAATTACAGTTTTCCCCATCCAACGGGACAAAGGCGAACTTTGTGCCAATACTTCGAGTGTGCAAGTGGGGGGTGTGTAGCGACGAATGACAGAATTTAATACAGGCATGGCAGAAACTGCAAAGGAGACGTTTTCAATATTTTGCGGAATGGTCGATGAGTGCGAGCCAGAGACGGCGGTGTCCACCAGGGGCGCTGTAAAACAACAAGTTTACGAGCAATTTAAGTGCCAGGTGGGTGAGTAATTCCGTTGAGATTTGGTCATCCTCTTCCATTCGCTCTTGGTAGGTGTTGCAAAAAGCATCAATGTAATCTCCAAGTAAAGCAGCCTGATGAGGTTCCCGGTTATTTTCCGCCATTTGCTCTAGTAACCCAACAGCACGACGAATTAATTCTTGGTGCTGTTTGGCGAGATAGCAGATGATTAAAACAAGCGATCGCGCTTCTTCTACATCTAGCTTTTTTCGCCCTCCTTGACCTTTGCGTAGGGGATTTGACTGCCGTAGCCGCCATAAAGCTACGCGGTCTGGCACTCTTGACTCTAAATTTAGGTTAACTGCCGCCGAAAGCATAGCCTCAGAACCAATCCCAGTTAAGGTTTCTAGCGCCAACAGTACCAAGTCCAACTGAGTTTTGATATTGTCCCATTGAACTGTGTCTGGGGTTGGAAGCTTAATTAACTCCTCCCACTGAGAATTGGGTGTGGCTGAGTCGGCGGCCGAGTGCATAACTTTTAGCATAGGTGATCGGGCTGGTAGGGGCTGGTGCTGTTACCTATTTTGAAACCAGACTCTTTAGGATTTAAGTTGGTTTCCCATACATAAATTTTGGCAGGAACTAGCTTTTAGCTGGTTGAACTTTGGTAAACAGCAGTTGTCACTGTCTTACTCTACAAGATGAAAATTTATTTTCCATACACTTAGCAGAGGAGAAAATGATCTACCTCAGTAAAAATTTTCCTAGCCTCTACCACTGCTTCCGTATGAAGTATAAATCAATATCAACAATAAATAATTGATGGCTCTGTGATGAATAATTACAACTGAAAAGATGCTGTTAAAGCTACTGCTAAAGCATCTGCGGCATCGTCTGGTCTTGGGATTGTATCTAAATTCAACTCTCGCGCCACTGCTGCTTGTACATCAGATTTATCTGCATTGCCATAGCCGGTTAAAGCTTGTTTAATTTGTGCCGGGGTAAATTCTACATAAGGTAAGCGATGTTGTCCCAAAACTAACATGACAACGCCACGAGCTTGTGCTACAAGAATAGTGCTTGACATACGATAGAAGAACAGCTTTTCGATCGCAACCAAGTCTGGTTGCAATTCACTAATCAGGGTGTGTAAATCATCAAACAAGGTACACAGGCGCTGTGCCATTTCTGCATCTGCCGAGGTACGAATTACCCCAAAGTCAAGCATATCTACCGTTGTGTCTTGTACCTTGCTAGAGCCTTGTTTGCAAGTAATTACGCCAAATCCTAAAATGGCTAATCCAGGATCTAAACCTAAAATTCGTTTTTCCATTAAACTAACTTTGACCAAGCCAGGGTATTGTTTTACTGGGAAGACTGGCAACTTTGATGACTGGTTTTCTAGCTGTAGTCACAGAAGTTAGGACACTCGGAAAGCAGAATGTTAGGCATAGTAATACTATTACCTCCTGCTTACATTTGGCCTCTATCTCCTGTCTTCTGCTATCAGTCTCAAAGCACTGAAATACTTAATAATGACACACTTGGTGTTAAAACCAGGGAGTGTAAATTTTCCTTTATTCATTAGTTTGTAGCACTGCTTTCAATCAGGTATGTCAATTGGTTTTCTCAGACAAGCCCTCCACGCCCTGCAACAGCAGTCGCGCAGCCGCACATCTTATCGGGTTAACCAGTGGTTTAAGTGGTTATCTCCAGGACTATCAGTAAAACGCTGGTTACTTATTAGCGTTGGCGGTGTATTTTTGGCGAGTTTGGGGTTAGCTATATGGGTGAAGTTGACCCCGATTTTTTGGCTGTTGGAGTTGTTGAGGAGTTTTCTGGGAGTAATTACCAACATCCTACCCAACTATATCAGTGGCCCTTTGGTGCTACTGTGCGGCTTACTGTTGCTGCTTTGGGGACAAACTCGCACTGTGGGTTCCATTACTGCGGCTTTCAAACAACAAGGTGAAACAGAACTCATTGATGTTTTGTTAGCCCATCGCCGCTTGTATCGCGGGCCGAAAATTGTGGTTATTGGCGGTGGTACCGGACTTTCGACTTTGTTGCGGGGGTTAAAAACTTATAGTGCTAATATTAGTGCGATCGTCACGGTTGCTGATGATGGTGGTTCTTCTGGGCGGTTGCGTCAAGAATTTGGTGTGCTACCACCGGGAGATATTCGCAATTGTTTAGCAGCCTTAGCAGATGAAGAAAAGCTGTTAACAGAATTGTTTCAATACCGCTTTCGGGCAGGCGATGGCTTGACGGGGCATAGTTTTGGTAACTTATTCTTAACTGCCATGAGTGAGATTACTGGTGATTTAGAACGTGCTGTGGCGGCAAGTTCTAAAGTCTTGGCGGTGCGGGGACAAGTTTTGCCAGCAACTCTCACCGATGTGCGTCTGTGGGCAGAATTAGCCGATGGCCGCCGCATTGAAGGAGAATCGAATATTCCTAAAGCTGGTGGTAAAATTGTCAAAATTGGTTGCACACCTGCTAATCCACCAGCCTTACCCGCAGCGATTAAAGCAATTAAAGAAGCTGACTATATTATTATTGGGCCGGGTAGCCTGTATACCAGCTTGATTCCTAATTTACTAGTACCAGAAATTGCCAATGCGATCGCCTCCTCCAAAGCCCCTCGCATCTACATCTGCAATATTATGACCCAACCAGGAGAAACTGAGGGCTATACTGTTGCTGACCATATCAAAGCTATTGATGCAGCCTGTGGTCAAAGGCGATTATTTGATGCTGTTATGGTACACAAAAAATCTCCTTCTCCCCAATCTCTCATCCGTTATGCCCAACAAAATTCTCATCCAGTTTTCCTCGACAGAGAAGATGTATCGTTACTAGGGCGACGAGTTGTTTTAGCGAATGTATTGTATGAAGATGAAACTGGTGTTGTCCGTCATAATCCCCAAAAACTCGCAAAAGTCTTGTTACGCTGGTACAGTGGCGCTCATCATGGCAAGTAAGAATTAGTCATTAGTCATGTGTATACACTAATGACTAATGACCAATGATCAATGACCAACAATGAAAATTTCTCTTGCAGATGTCCAAGGGACTCTGAATTTAGGTATCAAACTAGGTCAAACTTTGACTCCTGGTACTGTCATTTTACTAGAAGGCGACTTAGGTGCAGGTAAAACTACCTTGGTGCAAGGCATTGGTCAAGGTTTAGGAATCACAGAATCTATTGTCAGCCCCACTTTTACTTTGATTAATGAATACACTCAAGGGCGTATACCCCTTTATCACCTCGACTTATATCGCTTAGAACCATCAGAGGTGACAGGTTTAAACTTAGAAAGCTATTGGGAAGGAATCGAAATAGAACCTGGAATTGTAGCGATAGAGTGGGCAGAGAGAATGCCTTACCAGCCAGAGAGTTATCTGTGTGTGCGTTTAAGCTACGGCGACAATGGTACTCGTCAAGCTGATATTACAGGATTACATTGCAACATCAGCGAGTTAATTGCTAAAATCTAGATAAATTATTTAGATTTGTGGATTAGACTATACAATTATCCGTGATTATGCACCATCAAAGCAAAAAAAATTGGGTAGGCAAAAGTTGTGTAGAGAATCCCACCCAAAAGAAGTTTGAGCGGCAAATTTTGCCGCTCAGAATTCATAATTCATTGCTGTAGGTTGTGAGAAAATTTTCTGGATGCGGTTCTAAATAAATGAACTACAAGGACAACTGTCCCATCCAAAATTAGCCTCACATCATGATGAGATGATAAAAATGTATCGATAGTCGAGGGGGGATTGTACACTCGTTCTATCTACCACTACCGCGTTCATCGAAGAAATTGACTAACATTACTGCCTTCATTATTCAAAAATCAATGGAATACTGTACAATAGGGGTTTGGCCTTGATTGACATTTACTAGCGACTGCATTTAGCTAATTTTTGGTCTATGCTCGCAGACAGTATTGCCGTAAGTGTCGATAAATCTTGAGTCAAAGCTTTTGAATGAAACAATCCTTTGGAGAGTGATATCTAGCAAGCTGCCAGATTTTTGAGTGCGGACACTCAAGGGTAATTACATTCAAATAAGAAGTGACTTTAATTTGTTGTTTAGGGAATCATCTTGGTGAGAAGGCTCATTTACAGATGAATTTTAGTTAGCCAGTCAGTACTGGGATGTATTACTTGTATTCTGTTTTTCTTTGTACCTGCCTTTGATTAACTAAGTAAATTGTTTCTTTTAGTGTGTTTAATTGGGATGCTAGTGTTTTGAGACTAACTTTGTTTTCTTTGCTAATGCTGGCTTTTAGAACACCAATTGCTGAGAAAACAATCAATCAGAAGTGTAAAAAATAGGTTTTAAGGTCGTCCAAATTAAGTGCATATAAAATTTATATATGTATAAAACTGAGTTTTCACAGAAATTTGCCCGTTTACTTAACCCTATTAATTCTCTTCTTTTTTTAGCGGAAAAATCCGGATAGTTGAACACAAAAGACTAGTTGAGAAAGGTTAAAAGATTTACGATCGCAGTAGCCATCCTGTCATCTATCCACTGACCTAGTATTCCCAAGTTAAAAACAGAATCTGTAATCAAAAAGTAACTAATGATTAAGTTATGAGATAAATTAATTTTAAAAAGTCTTGGTTAAAAGAAAATCTTATATTCATACTGATACATCTTCCAAAAGCCCAAACATTTTTAACCAAGTAGCATAGTATTTATACGAGTTAAAATCGTATAAACACTCAACTTTTCGCCTCCAAATTTGGAAGCTAGTGTTTATACGTAGTTGAAAGGAGGCAGGGGGCAGTGGTTCGGCTACGCTCACCAACCAGGGGCAGAAGGCAGGGGGAAAATATTTAACTCAGCACTCAGCACTACTAAATATTTATGAAGAGAAAGTTAAAGCTTGACCGCGCACGTCAGTATTAACGCGATTTTGTTCATAGACAATTTGTCCACCCACAATTGTGATGACAGGCCAGCCTGTGAGGTTCCAACCTTCAAAGGGACTCCAACCACATTTGGTTAACAAATCTTCCCTGCGGACGGGGCTGTAATTATCCAAGTCTACCAAGACTAAATCGGCATCGTAACCAGGTGCGATCGCTCCTTTATGCGGAATTTTATAAGCTTGCGCCACCGCATTAGACATCCAGTTGGCAACTTGCGCCACAGTACATTTTCCTTGCATTGCCGCAGTTAACATCAATGGTAAAGAAGTCTCGACACCGGGCATTCCCGAAGGTGTATTGGGGTATTCTTGGGCTTTTTCTGCCAAGGTGTGGGGGGCATGGTCGGTGGCGATAAAATCAATCACACCATCCCGTAACGCTTGCCAGAGAACTTCGTTATCGTGGGGCGATCGCAATGGCGGATTCATTTGCGCTAAAGTGCCAATATCTTGATAAGCACTGCTATTTAATAACAAATGCTGTGGTGTGACCTCCGCAGTTACCCAACGCGGTTTGTCTTGACGTAACAACTCAGCTTCTTCGCCTGTGGACAGATGTAATATATGTAGCCGACGCTGATATTTTTTAGAAAGATTTAAGGCTTTTTGGGTGGCTAACAGCGCCGCTTGATTATCTTGAATTTGGGAGTGAATGGCTGGGTCATGAATACCAGCAAACTCTTGTCGTCGTTGATTAATGCGTTCTTGGTCTTCAGCGTGAACCGCAATTAAGCGATCGCCTTGGGCGAAAATGGCTTCCAGCACAGTATCTTGGTCAACCAGTAACTGACCGTGCATCGAACCCATGAAAACTTTAATTCCTGGTGTTGGTTGGGCTGTGAGTAAATCTGGCAAAACTTCTGCGGTTGCACCAATAAAAAAGCCATAATTCACTACACACTTACTAGCTGCCCGTTGGAGTTTATCATCTAATGCCGCTTGAGTAGTAGTCAGGGGGCGGGTATTAGGCATTTCTAAAAACGAAGTTACACCGCCCTTAGCACAGGCACAACTAGCGGTAAATAAATCTTCTTTATGTTCTAGTCCTGGTTCCCGAAAATGCACTTGCGGGTCGATAACTCCTGGCAACAAAGTTAACCCTTGTGCGTCAACCTCTCTGGTGACAATGGTACCAGCAATCTCCGGTGCCACTTCTTGGATGAGGCGATCGCGCACAAGTACATCCCCAACCATGAATTCACCATTGGGTAGGACAATGCGAGCGCGGCGAATTAGTAAACTTTCTGAAGATGACATGGAGCTAAAAAATTTGAAGGAAAGGAGTTATGTATGACGGCAAGCTTTAATCTTAGATGAAACTTGCTTGCTCTTTCTATGATCAATTTTTGCAGCTGATTCAAAAAAAGTTTATTTTTAACTTATACATCTGTCTGTAAAGATGCTAAAACTCACCTAGAGAACCTAATTTTCTCGTTAAAATTAACAGATAGACTTTCCCTAAGCTAGTTAATTACTACACTTTTCCTTACTTCAGTACTTTCATGCAAAATCAAGTGTCTGATCAAAATTCTAATCAAAAACCCGATAATTCCTGGATTGCCGAGCTAGGTAGAACAGTTGTATTAAGTATCGTTCTTGCCCTGGGCATTCGTACTTTTGTTGCTGAAGCTCGCTGGATTCCTTCTGGTTCTATGGAACCAACTTTGCATGGGACTCAAAACCAGTGGGAAGCAGACAAGATTATTGTTGATAAGTTGAAGTATAAGTTTGCCAGCCCCCAACGGGGAGATATTGTGGTTTTTTCACCCACTGACGAACTCAAGCGTGAACAATATCAAGATGCGTTTATTAAACGTGTGATTGGCTTACCAGGAGAAACAGTAGAACTGCGTGATGGTAAAGTCTACATTAATAACAAACCCCTGGAAGAAGAAGCTTATTTAGGTTCTAGCCAGCGCACAGTGGTTGATGTTTGCACCTCTGGACAGCAACCAGCTTTCCTAGCTAAAGCGCAGACAATACCGCCAAATGCTTACCTAGTGTTAGGTGACAACCGTAACAGCAGTTACGATAGCCGTTGTTGGGGTGTTGTACCCCGCGAGAATATTATCGGTCGGGCTGTATTGCGCTTTTGGCCGTTAAACCATGTTGGCGGTATTGATAAATCACCCTTGTATCCCTAACCAAGTTATCTAAAAATGCCGTACCTAGCCAAAATCGTAATTTACCCAATTAAGTCACTAGATGGGGTAGAAGTGGCACAAGCCGAGGTTTTGTCTAGTGGCGCATTAAAAGGCGATCGCGAGTTCGCCCTTTTTGATGTACAAAGTAAATTTGTCAATGGTAAGCGTCATCCCAAAATTCATTTACTGCGGGCGGATTATCAAAACACCTCTGGCGATCAAACCATCTCTCTGAAAATTCCTCACCAGGATTCACCATTAGTTTTTAATTTAAATACAGAGAGAGAAAAATTAACCGCCGCTTTAAGTGATTTTTTTGGGTTTTCCCTTACCATCGCTCAAAACTCGCTAATGGGTTTTCCTGATGATACCGATTCTCCTGGCCCAACTGTAATTAGTACAGCAACTTTAACAGAAGTTGCTTCGTGGTTTCCTGGTGTCACTGTCGATGAAATGCGTCGTCGGATACGTGCCAACATTGAAATCGCAGGTGTACCAGCTTTTTGGGAAGATCATTTATTTAGTGAACCAGATCAATTAGTCGCCTTGCGAGTGGGAAATGTGCAGTTTTTTGGAGTCAACCCATGCCAGCGTTGTGTAGTCCCAACCAGGAATCCTGACTCAGCCGCAGTTTACCCAAGTTTCCAAAAAATATTTATCCAACAGCGACAAGCAACATTACCAGACTCAGTAAATCTATCACACTTTAATCATTTTTACCGCTTGAGTGTGAATACTAGAGTACACATATCAGAATCTGGCAAAATATTACAAATTGGTGATGAAATCGAAATAATTCCAGATATTAATTAATAAATTTTATTAATATCAATAATTGGATGACTGTTAAGCTATTATGCAATTGTGCTTACAAGATTTGAATATTTATTATCAGGTTTTTAGCTGCAAGTGCGAGACTTGTAAACTATTTACTAAAAATCTCTAAGTTCAAATTTGCTCCCAAAGACTTGAGTAAACAAGTGTTCATCTATTTTTGATTTTGGCTAAACAGTAACCTTGAGATATCACTAAGCTAGATTACAGTAAGGCCAAATTGACAAATGATTGCAATAGATGAATCCCCGAAAAACTTACCAGTCAATCATAAGAAAATCCAACATCTCAAACTCCACAATAGTCTAAATTCTGCTGCCATACAAAAGTTTCAGGACTTAGTGTAATTATAAAATTGCCTCTGCTATGTATGCGTAGAGCTTGGCAAAAGTAAATCTTTATACTAAAAATAGTAATATCCTTTGTAGCTTTGAACGTATCACACAGTAATAACCCGGAGCAAATTATGTATCTAAAGTTGCCTGAGTTATCCACAACGGGAGCTAGGGAAAAATCCAACAACCATGATATTTAAACTTCCGCTTACTCAATCGTTTCATCTCCTCATTACCAAGGTTTATGCCAAAATACCCATGATATTAGTTATAATTAAGACCTTTGTCTTGTAATTGAGAGTCGTTGTGAGGCTATTGGTTTATCTTGCATTGCAAAATAAAGTACAGCAACACTAAAGCTGCTAGACCAATTAGAAAACTCAGTATTACTGAATTCCCGATTTTTGTGGAACAGGTAAGGTATCTATTTGATCACAGCAGGCAAATCATCTCACAAATGCCAAGCAGAAAATCAAATCTGCGATCCCAAAGAAAAATATTTTCAGGATAAGATTACAATCAAATGTGCCGGGTTTTCAACAATTTAGCTAATAAGTATCAGTTTGAGAAAACTATGGAATTGACGAGAAGCAAGATGTAATGAACCACCAGCAGTTAGACCCGGATAAAAAAGATATTTTAATAATTGACGACAAGGCAGATAACTTGAGAGTTTTATCCTCTCTACTGGCTAGAAAAGGATACAACGTCCGTAAAGCGTTAAACTGGCAAATGGCTTTAACTGCTTGTCAAACTGTTTTACCGGATCTAATTTTACTTGATATTATGATGCCGGAAGTTGACGGCTATGAAGTTTGTCGGCGGTTTAAGAGTTGGGATTTAACCGCAGATATTCCCGTAATTTTTATTAGTGCTTTAGATGATGTCTTCGATAAAATTAAAGGTTTTAGATTAGGGGGAGTAGACTATATTACTAAACCTTTTGAGTTTGAAGAAGTTGTAGTGCGCGTTCAAAATCAACTAGAACTGAGACAAGCAAGATTAGAAATTTTAAGACTCAATACAGAACTAGAGCAAAGAGTCAAATCTCGGACTTGGGAATTAGAAAATGCTCTACAAAAACTGCAACGAGAAATAATTTCTCGGCAACAATTACAAGATAAATTACTAGATATAGTTCTACATGATGCACTGACAGGATTACCAAATCGGGTTTTGTTTTTAAGACAGTTAGGCAAAGCTCTTAACCTGGCGAGAGAAGATAAAAACTATCATTTTGCTGTCCTATATTTAGATTGCGATCGCTTCAAAGTTGTCAATGATTCTCTCGGTCATCTTGTGGGAGATGAATTACTGATTGCGATTGCGCGTCGTCTGCAATCATGCTTGAATCCTGGTGATACCCTTGCAAGACTCGGTGGTGATGAATTTGGTATTCTTCTCGAAAATATTTCCGATATTAATTCCGCAATTCAAGTTGCCGAACTCATGCTCCAAGAACTATCTATGACATTTAAATTGTCTAGATATGAAGTATTTATGAATGCTAGTATTGGGATTAATTGGGGTTGTAAAGATTACGAAAAACCAGAGTATTTATTACGGGATGCCGACACAGCTATGTATCGTGCTAAAGCGCAAGGTAAAGCCAGTTATAAAGTCTTTGACCCGGCAATGTACCAAGAAGCTATTCAACTGTTAGAAATTGAAAATGATTTGCGGCGAGCTATTGAAAGAAGAGAGTTGATTATTTATTATCAGCCGATTATTACCTTAAGTACTGGTCAAATTACTGGCTTTGAAGCATTAGTCCGTTGGCAACATCCTGTGCGGGGTTTAATGGCTCCTACAGAGTTTATCCCCATAGCTGAAGAAACAGGTTTGATTAACGAAATTGATATTTGGGTTTTACAATCAGCTTGTCAACAATTACGCCTTTGGCAAGAGCATCCAAATATTCCTAAAAATTTAACGATGAGTGTTAATTTAAGTGCGCGTCTGTTTACCCAAGCTAACTTAATTAACCAAATTGATCAAATTATTCATGACACCAAAGTTAATCCCAAAAATCTAGAATTAGAAATTACCGAAAGTGTGATTATGGAAAATACTCATGCGGTGAGAAGCATGATTGAGGAAATCAAACAACGCAACGTCAAGTTAGTAATGGATGATTTTGGTACTGGTTACTCTTCTCTCAGCTATATCCATAGTTTGCCTTTAGATTCTTTAAAAATTGATAAGTCTTTTATTACTAGAATGCAGTTTTATCAAGATAATCTAGGACTAGTACCAACAATAATTAGTATTGCTAAATCTATGAATATGACTGTGATTGCTGAAGGCGTAGAAACTCAAGAACAATTAGTAAAATTAAGAAGTTTGAACTGTGACTTTGCTCAAGGGTTTCTGTTTTCTCAACCTTTAAAACCAGAAACAGTGATTGACTTTATTGCATCTATGCCCCAGTGGTGAGGATAGGATTTTATACCGGATAGCAAGCAGATTGGTATATACTGAGCAATAAAATTTACATAATTTAAAATCAAAAATATATTGATTTGTTCTCGGTAGCAAGAGAATTTAGAGCAACAGTTGATTGACATTAGCTGTCAAAAGTGAGAGTCTGGTTACTCAGAAAGTCAAAATAGTGTCAAAAAATTTTTATTGATTAAAGACTACTATTTTCAGTTACATAAAAGCATAATAGAGATGTGACTGATTTGTTTGCCCCTTTACATTCCCTGGAAAACGGTCGCTGGTTCAAGCTCATTTGTGGAGCCAGCTACCAACATCTGCCAGCAGTCAGAAGTTTAACTTTAGCCTACACTTTGGCGGGTGCTGACTGTATAGATGTCGCTGCTGACCCGGCGGTGATAGCAGCAGCCAAAGCCGGACTGCAAGCAGCTAAAAACCTGACTAAAGCCGCCCAAGAACGAGGCTTCGACTATCAAGGTGGTTCGCCTTTGTTAATGGTGAGTTTGAATGATGGTGAAGACCCCCATTTTCGCAAAGCCGAGTTTGATGCCGTTCATTGTCCCTCTGACTGTCTTAGACCATGTGAGCGAGTTTGTCCGGCACAGGCGATCGCATTTAACCGGAAACCAGATAATTTTTCTGGGGTAGAATCTCAGAAATGTTACGGTTGTGGTCGTTGCATCCCATTATGCCCTTACGATATAATTTATACTAGATCATATATATCAACACCAGAGGCGATCGCGCCAATGGTAATTTCAACAGGAGTAAATGCCGTAGAAATTCATACACAAGTCGGCAGATTAGTAGAATTTCAAAAATTATGGCAAGCAATTTCACCTTGGGCTGAACAACTTCAGTTATTGGCTATCAGTTGTCCTGATGGCGATGGCATGATTGATTACTTAAAAGCAATTTATGAACTAATTACCCCACGTCCTCGTAGTTTAATTTGGCAAACCGATGGTCGTCCGATGAGTGGTGATATTGGAGATGGTACCACGACGGCGGCAGTCAAATTAGGACAAAAAGTTTTGGCAGCGAACCTACCCGGATATGTGCAGTTAGCAGGTGGCACAAATAGCTACACCGTTGCTAAGTTAAATGCAATGGGACTACTGAAGAGAGCAGGGGAGCAGGGGAGCAGGGGAGCAGGGGAGAACAATTCTTCCTTCCCTTCTGCCCCTCTGCCCCTCCTCCCCTCTGCCTCAATAGCAGGAGTCGCCTACGGAAGCTATGCCCGTGTATTGCTGTCGCCAATTCTCGAACAGTTGGAGAATAAGGAGGTGAATTACGCCAGTGTTCAAGGGAATGTCCGCTTGGAAGCAGAACCGGACTTATTGTGGGAAGCTGTAGGGCTTGCCTATTCTCTCGTTTCCCAGATCAAGTCACAGCAAGAGCGATAATCGCTCGTTCGTTATCTCTCAAAACGTCACCATAGAAAGCATGACGATTAAAGACGATCTCCAAAAGTTATTAGACATCTTGCCCCAAGACTTGCGACAAGTACTAGAAAATCATCCTCAGCGAGATAGTTTAGTTGAAGTAGTCTTGGATTTGGGTCGTCGCCCAGAAGCTCGCTTTCCTAATCAAGCTGAGTATCTGAGTGAAACACCCGTAACTCAAGCACAAATTGATGATTGTATTCAGCGAGTCGGCACCTTTGGCGGAGATAATCGAGCAGGAATTGAGCAAACTTTGCATCGGATCAGTGCTATCCGCAATCGGAATGGTAAGATAATTGGCTTAACCTGTCGTGTTGGTCGTGCGGTATTCGGTACTATCGGTATGATCCGCGATTTGGTAGAAACAGGTAAATCCATTCTCATGCTAGGTCGTCCAGGTGTGGGTAAAACTACTGCCCTGCGGGAAATTGCCCGTGTGTTGGCAGATGAGCTAAACAAACGAGTAGTAATTATCGACACCTCCAACGAAATTGCGGGAGATGGCGATATTGCTCACCCTGCCATTGGTCGTGCGAGAAGGATGCAAGTAGCTCATCCAGAACTTCAGCATCAAGTCATGATTGAGGCAGTGGAAAATCACATGCCGGAAGTAATTGTGATTGATGAAATCGGCACCGAACTGGAAGCTTTAGCAGCGCGTACCATTGCCGAACGTGGTGTGCAGTTAGTAGGCACTGCTCATGGGAACCAAATTGAAAACCTGATCAAAAACCCCACACTTTCTGATTTGGTTGGTGGGATTCAGGCTGTGACACTGGGAGACGACGAAGCCAGAAGGCGTGGTTCGCAAAAAACGGTGTTAGAGCGTAAAGCTCCGCCTACCTTTGAAATTGCTGTAGAGATGTTAGAACGACAGCGTTGGGTAGTTCACGAAAGTGTTGCTGACACAGTAGATACTTTATTGCGTGGACGGCAACCAAGCCCACAAACCCGCACTGTGGATGATAATGGCAAAGTTGTCATGACTCGACAGCTATCGGTGGTGAATGGTCGTGGCGGTCATTTAGCGAGTGGGGAAGACACTTTCTCCTCTGGGCGACAGTCTAGTGGCTGGCGGGCATCGGGACAGATGGTGGCACTTCCGCCATTGAGTCTAGAGAGGGAAAAAACAACTGGACAGAGCGAGTTTGACCGCTTGCTAGAGGAATCCTTTAACTACTCCGACACCATTGATTTCGCCGCCACGAAGAACGCTGGCCCCAACGGGGAAGATTTGCCACTGCATGTTTATCCTTATGGGGTGAGTCGCCACCAATTAGAACAGGTAGTTAGTGTGCTGACTTTGCCTGTGGTATTGACAAAAGACATCGATAGTGCTGATGCAATTTTGGCATTGCGATCGCATGTCAAAAACCACGCTAAACTACGGCAAATGGCCAAAGCCCGTCATGTGCCTATCCACATGATTAAAGCCAGCACCATTCCGCAAATTACCCGTGGACTGCGGCGGTTATTGAACATCGATGAACCAGAAATTGCTGATGACCGCGAATTGCAACTTTTTCTGCACAGTGGTAGCGATGACGAAATTGATGCCCTAGAAGAAGCTAGACTTGCAGTCGAGCAAATTGTCATTCCCAAAGGACAACCAGTAGAGTTACTGCCCCGTTCTCCCCAAGTTCGCAAAATGCAGCATGAGTTGGTAGAACATTATCGCCTCAAATCCCATAGTTTTGGCGAAGAACCTAATCGTCGCTTAAGGATTTATCCGGCGTAATTTTAATTCAGGACTAACGCACAAAGGTTAGTTGTTGAAGTTGGGTGTAAGGGTGTGGGGGTGTAAGGGTTTTGAATACCTAAGACTCCTACACCCTTCTTCAAACTCTTGATTTTTCCTCTCATTGCGTAAGATTTTACTGAACATGAATCAGATTTCGCCATCCAAAGATAATTGGAATGCTTTGCTTTATGAAGATAAACACGCTTTTGTGTGGCAATATGGCGAAGATTTATTGCAATGGCTGAATCCCAAACCGGGAGAATTGATTTTAGATTTAGGTTGTGGCACTGGGCAACTTGCTGCGAAAATTGCTGAATCTGGTGCTGAGGTGATGGGAATTGATAGCGCCGCCACAATGATTGAAAAGGCGCGACAAAATTATCCTGATTTACGGTTTGAAATTGCTGATGCTCGTAACTTGCAAATAGACAAACTATTTGATGCTGTATTTTCTAATGCTACCTTGCATTGGATCAAAGAAGCCGATGCTGCGATCGCCTCCATATATCAAGCACTCAAACCAGGAGGGCGTTTTGTTGCGGAATTTGGTGGTAAAGGTAACGTAGAATCTATAGTTCAAGCCTTGTATATGGCTTTGGCAAAAATTGGTCTATCTCACCCCCAAACTTTCAATCCTTGGTATTTTCCTAGTATTAGTGAGTATAGTAATTTACTGGAAAAACAAGGCTTTGAAGTTACTCATGCTATTTTGTTTCCCCGTCCCACCGTCTTAGCAGATGAGACAGCAGGTATCAAAAACTGGCTAGAAATGTTTGCTAGTAATTTTTTCACCAACCTTTCGGCTGTGGAACAAGTAGAAGTGATTCGTAATGTTGAAGACTACCTCAAGCCTACACTTTACAAAAATCATGTTTGGCTGGCAGACTATCGCAGAATTCGCATTATCGCTATCAAAGTGTAGTAGCGTGTCCGTAATAAAATTAACCGCAGATAAACGCGGATAGAATTGCTGCTATTGGATAAACTTATCTGTGTCAGTTTGGTAGCTTGTTTGTGGTGTGGGACGAAAAGCCTACAATAGATCAGCTAGAAACCCATTCCACAATCAAATTTCAATCAAAATTTAAAAACCAATTGTCAAGAAAACATCAATTATGAGAGAACTAGATAAAAATAAAAATATAAGCATAAATGATACTTAGATTTCTGAAAAAAACAGTACACCCACAAAACACTTTTTCTTACTCCCGACTCCCCAATCCTTACTCTCAGGCTGTATAGATAATTTCTAAAATAAATCAGACTACTGTAGCTTTTATCGTTTTAGTTATTCGTAAATAGGTTTTTGTTTTTTAATATTTCAAATTTTTCTAAAAATAAGTTAGTCCAAATTTACATTTTTTAACACTAGCAATGGTATTGACTTCCAGATTTTTTTGAGAAAGATTGATAATTAATGACTTAGGTATATCATTTCGACAAATTATTTGAATAATTAAATAATTCATAAGTATGTTTAACATTGCCAGTAAATTGAATAACATGGAGGAAATATACTGACGAGGGTATTAGATGGAGCCATTACAAAACCAGATTCTAACTTTGAGCCATAAACTGGATGCCCTCTACCAGGTAATTGAGCAGCTAGATTTTAAAGTTGCTCAGGCTTTCACAGAGTGTTCCTTGGCTAAAACATCTGTAAAAGATAATTATCAAGAAAATAGCGAGACTTTTCCCTATCATTTAAGAGGACAAATTAGTTTTAATCAAGAACTAGAACACAAGGATGTTCTGACAGATGGCGCTTATATTGATATGAATCGTCAAGGTGGGGATAAAGTTTTAACACCAGAAATTCAGATACAAAGACTAACAGCGCAACTAACCGCAGCTTACAATCGGATTGCGGCTTTAGAAGAACAATTACTCCGCGAAAGAATTCATTAATGGCTCATTAGTAGATATTCCCAAGGATTTTACCGGAACTTGTTAAGTCCGGTATTTTTGTTTTTATTAAGATTAATCCTTTCCTTTCCTGGCTGAGGAAAATTTGCACTAGGAAAAATTATTTTTGCGTTCTTTAAGTAATGTCCTACCCTGCGGGTTCACTGTTAGACGTTCTGCTCAGAGTAGCCTAAGAGTGCGTCTAGGTTTTTTCATAATTTTGCCTAAGTCCTGATAAGTCATAAGTATTTACTCCTTACTCATTTAGGAAACATAAGCTCCTGATGGACATTCATGGTACACGTAAGATTTAATTATTCTAAGCGGCCAGGAATTTTAGAGGAGACCAATGAATAAAATTATACTGAGTTTACTTTCCACTCCGATGCTGATTAGTTCTATTCTGTCGATGACAGCGATGGTTAATCAAGTACAAGCAGCAGAACCAGTAGTTAAAAATACTGAAGACCGTTTATCTTGTATCCGCAATAAGCATAAGGTTGGCTTAGTATGTGCTAGAGCGTCTGTGTTAGCACAAATCCCGACTGAACAGGCTGAAGTAGAATTTTCTAACGATAATGTGCCGATGTTAGAGTTTAGTGACCAAGAAAGCGAAATGGCAGTGACTTTGTTTGGTTGTGACTGTCCAGCCTGCATCAATTCGTTGCGTCAAATGAGTGGTGCTAGACCTTTGGTTTATTAAAGTTTCAACAGCGATCGCTTTCATTTTATCTTTTGTTAATCAAGATTTTAGCGATGCGATCGCTATTTTTTTATGAGAATTGAAATTAGTTTAAATATAGCAGAATGCAGAAGCTAAAAATAATCTATTCTGCCAAATCTAAAAATTAAATTAAATTAAATTTAAAATAATAAATCTGTTTTATGATTTTCAAAATCATTGGAGTGGTGATGAAAATTGTTAATTAAGTTTTGAAATCAAAATCTGCTGAATCAACAACTTTTGTAACAAACAAAACGAAGTGTAAAGTGATATTACAAACATTGCAAAAATATTTAGAAATTGTTTTATAGCCAAACATGGCTCTAACGTAGAACCTATAGGAAAGACTTGAGGCAAGTGTCATGAACATTAGTGATATAAAAAACTATCGATTTGTCTGTACACTCACTTTTGGCGATATTTACGGTCAAATTATTGTTTGGCTGATTACAATTGCAGTTAGTCTGGCATCTGCCTTAGCCTTGATGGGTGCGAGACGACCAGTATATGCTTTAGCAACTGTAGGTTTAATTGTGCTGCTTTCGTTGCCTTTCTTGCTATTTGCTTTTGTAACTACATTGTTAAATCATATTGAACTAGTTGCTGTAGAGCCAGGAACCAAAACTGTACCTATCCCTGGTAATATTTCTCAGCAAAAACCTGTACAAGCTACTACCTGAAAAGTGGGGAGTAGTAAATTTTATTAATTGTTGGTGTTGAATTCTGAACTAATGATTAATTTCCCTGTCAGCAGATGGGGAATTTTTTTGTACAGATCACAAACCACTAAGTGAATCCCGTCTCTACAATAGAAAGCAGCTTTTTGCGATCGGGGGCTAGTTATGCTGGAACATGATGTCATTATTGTTGGGGGAGGATTGGCAGGTTGTCGGGCGGCGGTGGAAATTGCCCGTACTGACCCCAGTTTAAATGTTGCTGTCATTGCCAAAACTCACCCTATCCGTTCTCATTCGGTTGCAGCCCAAGGCGGAATGGCTGCATCGTTAAAAAATGTTGATACTGAAGATTCTTGGGAAGCACATGCTTTTGATACTATCAAAGGTTCTGATTACTTAGCAGACCAAGATGCAGTTGCAATTCTCACCAAAGAAGCGCCAGATGTGGTAATTGACTTAGAACATTTGGGTGTTTTATTCTCGCGCTTACCTGATGGACGCATTGCCCAACGGGCTTTCGGGGGACATTCTCACAATCGCACCTGTTACGCGGCTGATAAAACTGGTCACGCAATTTTGCATGAATTAGTCAATAATCTGCGGCGTTACGGTGTGCAGATTTATCAAGAGTGGTACGTAATGCGCCTGATTTTAGAAGAAGGACAGGCGAAGGGTTTGGTGATGTATCACTTATTGGATGGGCATATTGAGGTGGTCAGGGCAAAGGCGGTGATGTTTGCCACTGGTGGTTATGGTCGCGTTTATAACACTACTTCCAATGATTATGCTTCTACAGGTGATGGTTTGGCGATGACTGCACTTGCAGGTTTACCCCTGGAAGATATGGAGTTTGTGCAGTTCCATCCCACAGGCTTGTATCCAGTGGGGGTGTTGATTTCCGAGGCTGTGCGGGGAGAAGGGGCATATTTAATCAACAGTGAAGGCGATCGCTTTATGGCGAACTATGCACCCAGCCGGATGGAACTAGCACCCCGCGATATTACCTCACGGGCGATCGCTTACGAAATTCGGGCGGGACGTGGTGTGCATTCTGATGGTAGTGCTGGCGGCCCCTTTGTCTATCTCGACTTGCGCCATTTGGGCAAAGAAAAAATCATGAGTCGCGTTCCCTTCTGTTGGGAAGAAGCCCACCGCTTAGTCGGCGTTGATGCAGTGACTCAACCAATGCCAGTCCGCCCGACAATTCATTATTGTATGGGTGGTATACCTGTGAACACAGATGGGCAAGTTCGTAGTAGTGGCGATGGTTTAGTGGAAGCCTTCTTTGCGGCGGGTGAAACGGCTTGTGTATCTGTTCACGGGGCAAATCGTTTAGGTAGTAACTCGCTATTAGAATGTGTAGTTTATGGCAAACGCACTGGGGCGGCGATCGCCCAATATGTACAGCAACGTAAATTACCTTCCATAGATGAACAGCGTTACATCACAGAAGCCCAACAAGAAATTCAAGCTTTACTAGAACAACCAGGAGAGTATCGAATTAACCAAGTCCGCCAAGCCTTTCAAGATACTATGACCGAGTTCTGCGGCGTTTTCCGCACTCAAGAATTAATGAGTCAAGGTTGGGAAAAAATAACGCAATTACAACAAAAATATTCTCAAGTTTTCTTAGACGACAAAGGTAGCTGCTGGAATACCGAACTAGTAGAAGCTTTAGAACTGCGAAGCTTAATGGTAGTCGGACAAACAATTCTCGCCTCAGCCTTAAATCGCCAAGAAAGTCGCGGCGCACACTTCCGCGAAGACTTTCCCCAGCGCGATGATGTCAATTTCCTGCAACATACAATGGCTTACTATTCACCCGCCGGAATTGATCTTCAATATCGCCCCGTAGTGATTAATATGTTTCAGCCACAGGAGAGAAAGTATTAGCTAGATGTAGGAGATAGGGTGATGTGGCAATCATAGTCAGTTTACCGATATAGCCAAACGCGCAGTAAAGACAGTAATTGTTCAATATCTACGGGTTTGGTGATGTAATCGGATGCGCCGGACTCGATGCACTTTTCGCGATCGCCTTGCATGGCTTTGGCGGTGAGGGCAATAATTGGTAAGGTGATGAATCGGTTATTTTGGCGAATTAAGCGCGTAGTTTCGTAACCGTCCATTTCTGGCATCATTACATCCATTAAGATCACATCAATATCGGGTGTAGTTTCTAACATGGTGATGCCATCTCTGCCATTTTCAGCATACAGCACCTGCATGTGATAGCGTTCTAACATACTGGTCAAGGCAAAGATATTACGGACATCATCATCAATAATTAATACATTTTTGTTTGCCAGGATGTAATCACGGGCGTGGAGTTGTTCAAGAATTTGGCGTTTGGGTTCTGGTAAATTTGCTTGGACTCGATGTAAAAATAATGTCGTTTCATCAAGGAGGCGTTCGGGCGATCGCACATCTTTGACGATGATAGTCTCGGTAATGCGTCGTAGTTCAATTTCTTGGGCTTTGGTTAATTCAATCCCAGTGTAAATAATGATGGGTAATGATTCGCCGTTTGGCTGCTGTTTGATTTGCTGAAGCAGTTCAAACCCATTCATGTCGGGTAGCCCTAAATCGAGGACGAGACAATCAAAGGGTTGGGCGTTAATTGCTTCTAAGGCGGCTGTACCTGTGGCGACGGCGGTTGTGGCGACATCGCTGTTACCAATTAACTCAACAATGCTATGGCGTTGGGTGTCGTCATCTTCTACTACCAGTAAATTCTTCACCCGTCGTTCGACAAAACCTTTGATTTTATTTAAAGCTTCCGAGATACTTTCACTGCTGGCAGGTTTTTGCAAATAAGCTAATGCCCCTAATTGTAAACTCCGGCGTTTACCTTCTTCGACGGTCATGATGTGAACCGGAATGTGACGGGTATTTGCGTCATGCTTTAACCTGTCGAGGACAGTCCAACCATCCATATCAGGTAAGCGGATATCGAGTAAAATCCCGGCGGGTTGGAATTGTTGGGCGAGGGCTAAACCATTAGTACCACTTTGGGCGGCGATGACTTTAAAACCTTGCTGCTGCGCCATATCCAAGAGGATGCGAGCAAAATGAATGTCATCTTCGACGATTAATAATACGCGATCGCTGTTTTGGATATCAATGCGATCGTCTTCTAGAAGGGGGGAGGGGGGAGTTGGGAGTGGGGAGTTGGGAGTGGGGGGTTGGGGAGTGAGAACTAGTTGAGATGTGGGTTCTGGCAGAATGAAGGTGGAGTCAGAATCAAATTGGGGTAAGTAGAAGGTAAATGTACTACCTTGACTAACGTTACTTACCAAGGTGATTTCGCCACCAAATAAACGGGCGATTTCGCGGCTGATGGATAAACCTAAACCTGTACCGCCGTATTTGCGGCTGGTAGTACCGTCCGCTTGTTGGAAGGCTTCAAAAATCACTTTTTGTTTTTCCGGGGCGATACCAATTCCTGTATCGATTACGGAAAAGGCGACTACCATTGGGGCGCGGTTCAAGCTTTCTTGATTCATACTCCACCCCTGCTTGGCGACTTCAATGCGTAAGCGTACCTCTCCCCGTTCGGTAAATTTAAAGGCGTTGGAAAGGAGATTTTTCAGGACTTGTAACAAGCGTTTTGGGTCAGTATAAACGGCTTTTGGTAAATCAGCACCGGTTTCAATGCTGAAACTGAGTCCTTTATCTTGGGCGATTTGGCGGAAGGTGCGTTCTGTTTGATCTCGCAAATCTGTCACTAACATCTGCGACATATCAATGGACATGGTTCCCGACTCAATTTTTGCTAAATCTAAAATGTCGTTAATTAACGCCAACAAGTCATTCCCCGCCGAGTAAATTGTGCGGCTGTATTCCACTTGTTTGGTGCTGAGGTTGCCATCGATGTTATCGGTTAACAACTTCGCTAAAATCAACAAGCTATTTAATGGTGTCCGCAGTTCATGGGACATATTCGCCAGAAATTCGGATTTATATTTGGATGACAGCGCCAATTGTTCGGCTTTTTCTTCCAAAGAACGTCTCGCTTGTTCAATTTCTAAGTTTTTGCGTTCAACTTCTTTCTTTTGCAACGCCAGTAATTCGGCTTTTTCTTCGAGTTCGGCGTTGGTTTGTTGTAACTCTTCTTGTTGTTTCTTGAGTAAATCTTCGGAAGTTTTGAGAGACTGGGCTTGTTGTTCGAGGCGTTTGTTGGTTTCTTTGAGTTCGTTTTGCTGAGTTTGCAGTTCTTCGGCTAAAGATTGCGATTGTTTGAGTAATTCTTCGGTACGCATGGAAGCGGCGATAGTATTGAGAACGATCGCAATACTTTCGGTAAGTTGGTCGAAGAAGGTTAAATGAATCTCACTAAAGCGGCGGAAGGAAGCTAACTCAATCACGGCGGTGACTTGTCCTTCAAACAACACAGGTAAAACTACAGCGTTGAGTGGAGAAGCTTCACCCAAACCAGAACTAATCTTGACATAATCGCTGGGGATTTCCGTTAACAAAATTCGCTCTTTTTCTAAAGCGCATTGTCCTACCAAACCTTCACCCAAATGGAAACGGTTGGCTAGATGTTTGCGTTCGCGGTAAGCGTAGCTGCTGAGTAATTTTAGATATGCTTGTTGTTGTTCGCCTGCATCCATTAAGTAAAATACGCCATGTTGTGCGCCTACTAATGGTGCAAGTTCCGAGAGAATTAATTTGGAGACTGTTTCTAAGTCGCGCTGACCTTGCAACATCCGGGTAAACTTGGCGAGGTTGGTCTTTAACCAGTCTTGTTCGGTGTTCTTTTGGGTTGTCTCGCGCAAATTGGCAATCATCTGGTTGATGTTGTCTTTGAGGATTGCCACTTCCCCTAGTGCTTCCACGGAAATTGACCGGGTTAAGTCGCCTTTTGTTACCGCCGTCGCTACTTCTGCGATCGCCCGTAGCTGTGTTGTCAGAGTTGCGGCTAGTTCATTTACGTTATCTGTCAGGTCTTTCCAGGTTCCCGCCGCCCCTGGTACCCTGGCTTGACCACCAAGTTTACCCTCAATTCCCACTTCTCGCGCTACGGTTGTGACCTGATTGGCAAAGGTCGCTAGAGTATCAATCATTTCATTGATGGTTTCCGCTAAGGTTTCAATTTCACCCTTCGCATCTAACATCAATTTCCGCTTCAAATCTCCATTCGCCACGGCGGTAACAACTCGCGCAATTCCTCGCACTTGGGCGGTTAAGTTACCCGCCATTGAGTTCACATTATCGGTGAGGTCTTTCCAGGTTCCCGCCACACCTTGTACCAAAGCTTGACCGCCTAATTTTCCCTCGGTTCCCACCTCCCGCGCCACCCGCGTTACCTCACTGGCGAAGGAACTGAGTTGATCCACCATTGTATTAATCGTGTTCTTCAAGTCGAGAATTTCACCCTTCACATCCACGGTGATTTTCTTCGACAAGTCCCCATTCGCCACCGCCTTAGTTACTTCCGCGATGTTCCTTACCTGGGCTGTGAGATTCCCCGCCATTGAGTTGACGTTATCGGTGAGGTCTTTCCACGTCCCACCAACGCCACGCACATAAGCTTGGACACCAAGTTTACCTTCCGTTCCCACCTCACGCGCCACCCGTGTTACTTCCGACGCGAAGGAATTAAGTTGATCCACCATTGTATTGATAGTGTTCTTCAACTCCAGAATTTCACCCTTCACATCTACAGTGATTTTTTTGGATAAGTCGCCATTCGCCACCGCCGTTGTCACTTCCGCGATGTTTCTTACCTGGGCTGTCAAACTTCCCGCCATGAAATTCACAGAGTCGGTTAAATCTTTCCATGTCCCCGCCACACCTTTGACTTCGGCTTGAACACCGAGTTTTCCTTCCGTTCCCACCTCTCTTGCTACTCTCGTTACTTCCGACGCAAAGGAATTAAGTTGATCCACCATTGTATTGACGGTGTTTTTCAACTCCAAAATTTCACCCTTCACATCCACAGAGATTTTCTTGGATAAGTCGCCATTCGCCACCGCCGTTGTGACTGCTGCAATGTTTCTTACCTGGGCTGTCAAACTTCCCGCCATGAAATTCACGCTGTCGGTGAGGTCTTTCCATGTCCCCGCCACACCTTTAACATCTGCTTGGACACCTAACTTACCTTCACTTCCGACCTCACGCGCCACCCGCGTTACTTCACTGGCGAAGGAGTTGAGTTGATCCACCATGATATTGATAGTGTTTTTCAACTCCAGAATTTCGCCTTTCACTTGGACAGTGATTTTTTTCGATAAGTCCCCGTTGGCGATCGCGGTTGCAACTTCCGCTATACTACGTACTTGGTCGGTGAGGTTCCCCGCCATCATATTCACCGCACCTGTTAAGTCTTTCCAAGTTCCCGCCACACCGCGCACTTCCGCTTGAACACCCAGTTTTCCTTCTGTACCCACCTCTCGCGCCACTCTAGTTACTTCCGATGCAAAGGAACTGAGTTGATCCACCATTGTATTGATAGTGTTCTTCAACTCCAGAATTTCACCCTTCACATCCACGGTGATTTTCTTCGACAAGTCCCCATTCGCCACCGCCGTTGTGACATCCGCAATATTTCTTACCTGGGCTGTCAAACTTCCCGCCATGAAGTTTACAGAGTCAGTCAAATCCTTCCAAGTCCCCGCCACCCCGCGAACTTCCGCTTGGACACCTAATTTACCTTCACTTCCGACCTCACGCGCCACCCGCGTTACTTCACTGGCGAAGGAGTTGAGTTGATCCACCATTGTATTAATCGTGTTCTTCAACTCCAGAATTTCACCCTTTACATCCACGGTGATTTTTTTGGACAAGTCACCATTCGCCACCGCCGTTGTCACTTCCGCGATGTTTCTTACCTGGGCTGTCAAACTTCCCGCCATGAAATTCACGCTGTCGGTTAAGTCTTTCCATGTCCCCGCCACACCGCGCACATCGGCTTGGACACCTAACTTACCTTCACTTCCGACCTCCCGCGCCACCCTGGTGACTTCTGATGCAAAGGAACTAAGTTGATCCACCATGATATTGATTGTGTTTTTCAACTCTAGAATTTCGCCCTTTACATCTACAGTGATTTTCTTCGATAAATCACCATTTGCGATCGCCGTCGCAACTTCCGCAATATTACGTACCTGTCCTGTCAGATTTCCCGCCATCAAATTCACATTATCAGTGAGGTCTTTCCAAGTTCCCGCCACACCCCGCACTTCGGCTTGGACACCCAGTTTTCCTTCTGTTCCCACTTCCCGCGCTACTCTTGTAACTTCCGACGCGAAGGAATTGAGTTGATCCACCATTGTATTAATAGTGTTCTTCAACTCCAGAATTTCACCCTTCACATCCACCGTGATTTTCTTCGACAAGTCACCATTCGCCACCGCCGTTGTCACTTCCGCGATGTTTCTTACCTGGGCTGTCAAACTCCCCGCCATGAAATTCACGCTGTCGGTTAAATCTTTCCACGTCCCCGCCACACCTTTAACATCGGCTTGGACACCTAACTTACCTTCGCTTCCGACTTCCCGCGCCACCCTTGTTACTTCTGACACAAACGAACTGAGTTGATCCACCATGATATTGATAGTGTTCTTCAACTCCAGAATTTCACCCTTCACATCCACAGTGATTTTCTTCGATAAATCACCATTTGCGATCGCCGTCGCAACTTCCGCAATATTACGTACTTGTCCTGTCAGATTTCCCGCCATCAAATTCACATTATCGGTGAGGTCTTTCCAGGTTCCCGCCACACCCCGCACTTCGGCTTGGACACCGAGTTTACCTTCCGTCCCCACTTCCCGCGCTACCCTTGTTACTTCCGATGCAAAGGAGTTCAACTGATCCACCATTGTATTAACGGTGTTTTTCAGTTCCAGAATTTCCCCTTTGACATTGACTGTGATTTTCTTCGATAAATCACCATTGGCGATCGCTGTGGCAACTTCCGCAATATTACGCACCTGCCCCGTCAAATTTCCCGCCATCAAATTCACATTATCAGTGAGGTCTTTCCAAGTTCCCGCCACACCCCGCACTTCCGCTTGGACACCGAGTTTACCTTCCGTCCCCACTTCCCGCGCTACCCTGGTAACTTCACTCGCAAAAGAACCCAGCCGCTCTACCATTGTGTTAACAATATTGGCTGTTTGCAGAAACTCGCCTTTGAGGGGTTTACCATCTATTTCTGTGGCGATGGTTTGAGACAAATCCCCATTTGCCACCGCGCGAATCACCCTTGTAGTTTCGGCTGTCGGTTGGACTAAATCTGTAATTAGAGTATTGACAGAATTCACACAATCTGACCAAGAACCCCGCACAGTTCCTAAAGAGGCGCGTTCTGTAATTTTCCCTTCTTTCCCAACCACATTCCCAATGCGCTGGAGTTCTAACGCCATCCGTTCATTTTGCTCAATAATATCGTTGAGCGTGTCAGCAATTTTACCTGCCAAACCAGTATTTTCCACGGACATCCGAACCGAAAAGTCACCTTTTTTCACAGCAGTGAGTGTTTTCAGCAATTGTTTTAAATCAAGATTGTCGCTTTCTCTGGTTAACTGTTCGGTTGCCATTGCTATATCCTGGGGAAACTGGGGAGTGATTTTAGGGCGATGAGATTAATACTGCACACTCATAATGTTGCAGAGCGTTATTATCCAAGAATCATCGTTAAGCCACACATCTACATACCAAAATTGATATGTCTTGGATAAGTAAATTGATGCTTAAGTATAAATGCTTTTCAGAAGAGAATTTTTTTGCTGATTGTTAACTAAACTCTTGCTGAAGATAGTTAAAAGTCATTTTTAATATAACAGACTCATTATTAATAAATATCAATGATTTTAACTCTAGAATTTATCTAACTTTAGGAGGAATAATAGATTATTTCTATCTAACATAAGGTAGAAGACAGTATGAAATAAATTTGTTATTTGGAGGTGGGAACAATTCTATTTGAGGCTGCATTTAATCTTTTATCTCTTCTTTCTTTGTGTACTTTGCACCCTACCCTGCGGGTTCGCCGTCAGGCGTTCTGCCGAAGAGTGTGTCTATGTGGTTCGTTATCTAATTCAGTGTATCTTCATACAGAATTGGTATGACAGGAAAAGAATTTGCAGATAAACTTTATACACAAAGATGTATTGACAAAATTCGCTCTCTTTTAAGTAGTTAAACATAATTAATTACACAAAGTCATTGCGAATGGAGCGAAGCGAAATGAAGCAATCGCAAGGGCTGGGATTGCTTCGCTTCGCTCGCAATGACTGTAATTAATTTTGCGTGGTTACTTAACTTATTTGCGCGAAACAAAAAATATCTATAGGAATCCGGAATGGGGGGTCGGGAGTAGGAAAGAAGCCTGATCTGAATGTACTGATTTCTGAAAAAAATCAGTACACCTACAAAATGCTCTTTTCTACTCCCTACTCCCAGCCTTTACAGATAATTTCAACAATCAAAGCGGATTCCTATATGAGAAGTAAATCTATGACTACAACAAAGGAGTGAGTAAACGAGAGATTCTCACAGCTAACTTGAACCACAAAGGTTTTTGCTCATATTCGGCAAAATCTACGGTTACAGAAGCAGCTAAATCGGTTTTTAACATTTTCTCAACGCTGTTGACAAATTGACCATCGATAATAAAACTCATAACTTCAAAGTTGAGAAAAAATGAGCGATTATCTAGGTTGACTGTACCTACTCCTGCTAAATCATTATCGATGAGGATGATTTTTTGGTGCATGAACCCATGTTTGTAGCGATAAAACTTGATATTGATGGGTTTCATTTCATTGTAATAAGAAAAGGAACAAAGATAAACAAATAAGTGATCTGGTCGGTTTGGTAAAATAATGCGGACATCTACACCGCGCATTGCTGCTAACTTTAAAGCTGTCAGAGTTGAATCATCTGGAACAAAATAGGGAGTCGCTATCCACAGGCGAGTTTGAGCTTGATTGATAGCATTCACGAAAAAAAGTTGACAAGCTTTGTGTTTGTCGGCGGGGCCTGTGGGTAAAATTAATGCTGTTTGGTTGGCTTCCCAGTTGGGTTGCACTTGCCAGTTAACATCGATAACTTGACGATTTGCCCAATACCAATCTTGTAAAAAAGAACTTTGTAGACTTTGAACAGTCGGCCCTTGCAGTTTTATATGGGTGTCGCGCCAAGGACTGAGACGGCGATTTTTTCCGACGTAATCATTACCAATATTTAAACCACCAGTAAATGCAATTTCACCATCGACTACTAAAATTTTGCGATGGTTGCGAAAGTTAAGCTGAAAACGATTACCTCTACCTTTGGTGGTATGAAATGCGCTGACTTGAATAAAATTTTGGCGTAGAGAGTTGATATAAGTGCGAGGTAATTTGTTAGAACCAATTTCATCGTAGAGAAAATAAATCCGAATGCCTTGCTGTGCTTTCGCAATTAAAGCAGCTTGAAATTTATGACCTGATTCATCATCATCAACGATGTAAGATTGCAGCAAAATATAGTTTTTCGCCGAGGCGATCGCACTTAACATCGCTGGATATGTTTGCCGTCCATCAATGAGTAATTCTGCCGCATTACCTGATGTAAAAGCAACGCCTGTAAATGTTTCTGCTAATGGTGCTAGTGATTTTAATTTTTCGGGGATGACAACTTGAAATTTAGTGATTTCTCTATACGCTTTGTGAACTAATTTTTGATGTTCAGAAAAGACTGAACGTAAGGCTTCAGCATAGCCATGAAATTTAGTTCTGCCTAAAATCCAGTATAAAGGTAAAGCCAGCCAGGGAAATGTAACTAACGAAATACTCCAGGCGATCGCACCACGGGAAGAACGTACAGTCATGACTGCATGGGCAGCATGGGCAATTCCCAAGGCATGAACGACAACGGTAGCTGCACTCAAAAAAGTGAGGATGCTAATGTCTACAAGCATCTTTATTTCTTATATATCGACATAACTAAATTCTGCCAGCAATGGCTTGTGATCGGATGAATTAATTTCGTCTAAAACTTTGGCACTGGCGGATTTTTCAGTTAATCCTCGATAAAAAATATAATCTAGGGGTGGTGACAAAAGGAACCTTTTAATCTTCTTGCTTTCATGAGGGGCAAATTCTACTGACTTTAACCCTAATTTAGTGACAGCTTTATCTAAAAGTATGGCTCGTTGACGATTCCAAGTATTGAAATCACCAGCAAAAATAATCGGCCCGTGATGTGTAGATAAGGCTAATTCTATTTCTTGTAATTGAGTTTTAAATTTGGTTAAATCAACAAAATTAATTAAGTGACTATTAATAGTTAATAGGGTTGTTTGCTGGTGAGATAAAGCATATTCTGTAATTAATGAAACCTTGGGCGTGTTTACTAAAGGTTCATAGTGTTTAGTAACTATCGCTTTCTTGCTGAGAGGACTAATATTAGCTGCTGTTAAAATCCCTGAATAAGTTTGATGATGGGTATCAATAAAATTCGGTGCATAAGCCCAACTCAATTTGTTAAACCCAATAATTTGTTCCACGCCTACACTCATACGGACTTCTTGACAGAAGATTAAATCAGGTTGGTACTGTCGCAGAATGAGGTAAAAATCTTTAAACCAACTTTTGTCAAAGTTATTTTTAGCAATATTCCAGTTTAAAACCTTAATTGAGTGAGGCTTTAGTTCTGTTTGCAGTTCATGACTGTTACCGAGTGTAGATTCATGGGTACGAATGAATCGATAAGAGGGAACAAACTGTCTGGCGAAAGAGGCAATGTTTTCTTTGAACTCAGACATGACTCAAATTTACTAAACTTTATCTATGTTAAATTATTCCCTAGTTGCGGATGTTTACGCTAACAAGGTCAATTAATATGGCATTTAGTAATTATAAAAGTATTAGTACAGTCATCAAAAAATTCCAAATTAAATATATCCAGTCTAATTTTATGTCGGAATTAGATTTTCCTGTTCCCCCATTTTTCCAAGAAGAATTAGATTTACTATTTATAGATGGAGTTATAGATAATTCTGAAGATGCTATTTGTGAAAATCTGATCTATCCAGTTTTAAAAGAAGTTTGGAAACCTTACCGGAGTAAATTAACACTTTGGAGCCATGAAACATTGACTTATGACGAAGATTTATCAGGAGTTCCAGATTATACAGTCACCCAACGAAATCCTCTAGGAACAGTTGTATTTGATAAACCCTATTTTCTGACAGTAGAAGCTAAACAAGACAAATTTGAAGAAGGTTGGGGACAGTGTTTAGCTGAGATGATTGCAGTCCAAAGAATTAACGATGATTTTGTCAGCGATATTTTTGGAATTGTGACGAACGGCAAAGTATGGCAATTTGGCAAGTTGTCTGCTGATGTTTTTACTCGGAATAAAGATTTGTATGTTATTCAAGATTTAGATAAATTGTTTGCGGCAGTTAATTATATTTTTCAACAATGTGAATTAAAAACAAAGCCTGCCTAGCTTATCTACAACGGCAAAGCCAAACGCAGGCTAATTATATGCTTATTTGAGCTTCATTGTAGGAGCGATCGCTGGCTATGGACTCTCCTGTGCCGCCACCCCGACAGACTCTCCCCTTCAGCTATATAAGTGAGTTAGATATGATGCAATATGAAGAATAAGAGGACGAATAGGTGTTACATAACAGTCTTGCTATCGCAATCCTCAATAATTTTAGAACATCTTTATTTCTTGTCCTCTTTGTTCCTGGATGATGGAAAATTTTGTTAATTGGAAGTCTTCTCAATCAAAAATGCTATCCTTCTGTAGCAATTAAGTATTGTGAACTCTCCCAATCATTCTATTAATCCACTCTGACACGAAAACGTACAAAACCGAAATTACTACCTGCTGTATAGTTGAGAGTGCCGAAATTCACCACTACTGCTCCTGTGGGATTAGTTTGATTAGGACACACATTATTGGCACTTAAAGGAGCTAAAGGCGAGAAAAAGCTCCCATTATCGCCATCCGCAGCATTAGTTCTGGGTGTAGTTGTGTTAGCTAAATTCACTAAAATTCCACTAGCGGAAGCAAAGCTGTTACTAATAAATGTTGTACCTGTAGGGATAGGGTCACAAAATCTGGCATTTTGTATTGCCTGGTTGCCATCGGCGAGAAAGTAAATTGTATATTCAACTTCGTCGCCACTTTGTAAGGTGAATTGCGAACTCAGGTTAATAATTCCTACTGGGAAAAGTTGAGACCAACCTGCGGCGTTATCGTTCTGGTCATTAGGATCATCAATAAAACTCCCAAAGTTAACACCACTCAAAGGCAAACCATTTCTGACAACATTGGTAATTCGTTTCACACCCCGCAACCTTAAAATTGGAGTGGGTATAACAGAACCCACTGCTACTTCCTCTCCTACTGTTGCAGGGTCGTAAGTAACGCTAGTTGTGCCATTTGTTGTGGTTCGAGTGGGGTCAAGATAAGTTGCAGTTGCACCATTGTTATACACTCCATCAGGCACAGTTGCAGCCACATCAGTAGTAAAGGTAATTTGCACACTTGCACCACCGGGTATGTTGAAGCTACCAAAATTCAGCGTTGTTGCACCAGCTGTAGGGTTACTGACACTAGTACGTGTTGCGCCTCCGTTCAATGTCACCGTAGGAGTAACCGAGCCATCAAAACTAAAACCACTGGGCAAAGGATCAGTAATATCAATATTGTTAGCAGTAGCTCGGTTAGTAGCATTGGCAACAGTGATGGTATAAGTTGCCTTACCTGGTTTCATAATTGGCCCTGGTGTGCTGGTGGTTTTTGTAATAGTTAGTTGGGGAATACATTGTGCGCCAGAACTGGCACCAGGGATAGTACCAACACCTTGGCTGATACCACTTGTACCTGCGGTAGCACCAAAATAAGGGTCAGCAGGATCAACGGGGTCTTTTGCTGTACCACTCTGCCCACCTGTAACGTTAACACTAGCACCAGAACTAGTAAAAACAACTCCACCACCGCCACCACCACCAGGGCCATGAGCGCCATCAAATGGTTGACTTGCACTGCTGAATCTGACATTACCACCGTTACCACCTCTGGCATTTACATTTAAACCAGTAAGGTTATTATTGGCAGACATCACCACCACACTACCACCCGCACCACCTCCGCCAGTACCATCTTGACGGACATCAAAGGCAGTGGCTCCATTAGCATTGATAGTACCAGTACCACTGACACTGCCAGTACGAATCAATACCATACCGCCACCAGCAGCACCACTACTAGCAATACCATTGGTCGGAACACCTATAGTTGCGCTAGTTGCCTGATTTGTTGTACCAGCACCACCTCCACCACCCAAGACAACACGACTGCTGGTAGCAGGAAAGTTAGCACCACCAAAACCACCAATAAATAACCCAGATGTCCAAGAACGACCGCCTAGACCGCCCGAACCTCCATTACTACCGCCGCCACCACCGGAGTTTTGCTCGTTGGTAGATGGTCTACCATCGGTACTACCGCCACCAGCGTTACCAGGTGCGCCACGGCCGTAACTCCCACCAGGATAGCCTTCAACACCAGTGTCAGTGGCTGAGATGGTGGCTGAATTCAGTACATACTGAGGTGTGCCAGCAGTACCTTCCCCTTTAGAACCGTTGGCATTAGTAGTGGATAAAGTAACATAATCTGTAAGACTACCAGTAGTATCACCACGTAGTTGGCGACCTGCGCCGCCACGGAAACCAATACCACTCACATCTACCGTGGCGCTGGCTAAATTCAGGTTACCTGCAACGTCATAAATTAAAATTCCGCCTGAAGCACCGTTCCAAGGTGCGGCGGTGAGGCTAGAACTCATGGTGGCACTGGAATATTGGGGTACGCGAATTACTTGATAGGTTCTTTGTCCTTGAGTTCCGAATGGGGTATTACTATAGGAATTAATTAATCCTCCGCCATTGATGCCTTGAATGGGGATGGAACTGCCAGATATTGGCCCGGTAGCGACAACATATTCGTAATTACCTGCGGTGAAGTTGGCATTGTTGAGGTTGCCACTAGCGCCTGTGGTGGCGGGAGTAAGGTTAACATTGCTATTATTGCCACCACCAGAAACTCCATTACCGTAACTATCTGTGTTGCTGGAGTTAATATCTGCGCCTTGCATTTGGATGATGAGCAACAAGTCACCTGCTGTAATGGGGGTGGTAGAACCGTTGGGGTTAATTGCACCGACAGGAATTGAGGTTGAACCTGCGGCAACGGTTGTATTTGTCGCACCAGGGTAGTAAGTGTTGATGATGCCGCCTAAACTGCTGGGGCCGTCTTTGCCAGGGGTGGCACATAATTGGGGTGTGACTTGGGCTGTGGCTGGTGTTTGGGTGAGTAATATTAGGCTTTGATAGCTGAGGGTAGTGAGGATGAGGGTGACGCTACGGATAAGTTTTAGGAGATGGTTGTGAGAATGGTGGGGTTTTAGCATTTTGAATAAACCGCAAAGGACACAAAGGTATAAGAGTTTAAGAGGGTTTTTGCGTAAGTTTTGAATTAGTTAAGAAGTTGGTTCTATTTGTAAGTCTTTCTCTTGTTCTTCAAGGATGATTTCTAGTCCTCTGGTATCTTTGAAAATTATTTCTACTCGTCTATCTCTGGCTGTATCGATGACGGTGTTACCGGAGGTTCTACGTTGTTTTTCGCCAAGGGTGCGAATGGTCATTCTTTCGGCGGCAATGCCTTGTTTTAGTAGGTAATTTCTAGCGGACATGGCGCGGCGTTTGCCTAAATCTAAGTTGTAGGCATCACTGGCGCGGATATCGGTATGGCCTTCAATTTCAATGACAATGAAGGGATATTGTTGTAAGACTTGGGCAACTTGGTTGAGGACTTTAGTACTTTCTTGGCTGATGAAGTCTTTATCTAAGGCAAAGTGGATGATGCGCGGAACTTTGAGCCGGATGGGTTCTGGTTTTGGTTCAGGTTGTGGGGTTGGTTGGGGTGGTTGGGGTGCGCTGACACATTTGGGCGGTGTGGAAGTTGCTAGGGGAGAAGGTGAGTCATTCTTTTCTGAGGGGTCTGTGATGATGGCGTTATAGGCTGGTTCGGAAGTACCGTATTTTGGATGGGTAGCGATCGCACTTATTCTCTCCCCAGCCCGCAAACCTGCTAAACTACCGCTAAAGTTACCTTTTTCATCAGTAGTCAAGGTTGTGAGTGGTTCACTCAAGGGGCCGTAGTTCTCGTTTCCCTGGACGCGATATATCTGCACTTGAGTACCAGGGTCGGCTTGACCACTAATTAAGGCTTGACCGTTCACTAGCAATAACTGGGAACTGGCAAACTCTGGTGCATTTATCGCGCCATTTGCTGTTTCCAGTCTGCGGTTGGGACTGTTGCGTTTGGGGTTGGGGCCATCTCCTCGTTGAAAGTCACTGATGTTTAGTTGTTGCTGGGTGTTGAGGTCAATACTTAAACCTTCTAAGTCGCTAAACTTGTTATTTTGAATAATGTTTGCGATCGCACTCCCAAAACCACTACCATGAGTACCAAATGCTGTCACTGCTACTCCCGGCCCGGTTTGGTGGCGAATTTCGTTATCGCTGACTTGATTTGCGTTCCCCATTAAGTAAACTGCGGCGCGGCGCAAACGTCTACCGTTAAAGGTGATGCGGTTATCGTGAATTTTGACGTTACCTGTGGGCTTGAATAAATAAATACCAGCCCCATCGTTACCGCAAATCAAATTTCCTTGCAGTTGGGAATTGGCAATTACTCCTTCTAACCTCACAGCATCAGGCATTCCGGCTATACCGTTACCAACAATGATGTTTTCTGTCATTAAGGTATTTTCAGCACGTACTGAGGTAATAATTGCACTACCTTCATGGTAAGAAATACGGTTGCGGCGGATTGTTGTTCCGGTGCTGTTGAAAACGTAGACACCAAACGCTGAGGTGTTCTCTGGCATTTTCTCATCTGGGGTAATGCCTAACCAGTTGTTTTCAATTACCACGCCTTTGGGGGGAATATCTTTGTCTCCAAAGGGAAAGTTACTGTTTGGTGGTTGTTGCTGTTGGGTATTGGGAGGCGGTAAGCGATGGGAAATAAAAATATCAGCTGGTGGTGTGGTTAAGGTTGCGCCTTGGTTCAGGGAACGGAAACCGTAGATGCTTAAACCGCGAATCTGCACATTATCAGCAACGACTGTAAAACCACGCAATATCTCTTGGTTGGCGGCGGGGGTGATGGTGACTATTGGTTGAGGGATGGCAATTTCCGCAGTTGCAGAACGGGAAGCATCGTAACTTGGTTGGCTAGTACCGTCTATGATTAATTTTGGTGTGGCTAAGGCTGGTAATTCTTGCTGTAGTTGGATAGTGGTTTGATTTGGCGGTAAGTTAAATTCTATTCGTGGGTTGTCGTTGCTGGGTTGTATCTGCGCTTTTTCTTGGTTACTCAGTTTTTCTACGGGGAGATTACCGTTTACTAAGGCAATGGCTTCGCGTAAGGTGAGTTTGTCGTCTGGTTGTATTTGTCCGTCTTGGTTACTGTTGACTATGACTCTGACGGCTGTGGGGGATGATTGAGCGATCGCAATTTGGGGGATGATTACAAGTAAGAAAGGAACGAACCGCAAAGGGCGCAAAGGACACGAAGGAAGAGGAAGAAGAGAGGGTTTTAGGGAATTAAGGGGATTTTTTGGTATCATTGCTCTCTAAGGCTACTGGTTGAATTACTGACTCTTGCTGTTGTGGTGGTACTACTTTTTGCCTACCGAAACCACCGAAAAGCTCGTTGAGTTTAAAGCTGATGTTTAAGTAGGGGCCGCCTGCGGAGCGATAACCGCTAAAATCTCGGTCATCTGCGCTCCCGAAGGCGTAACCTACACCAATTCTTAAATCTGGTGTTAAATGATACCCACCTTCGATAGCTAAACCAAATTCGTTGAAGCCTTGTTCTGGTTGACCTAACCAACGTCCTTCGACGGCTAAGTCTGTGCGGTAGCCTAGTTGGTAAGTTGTGCGTAACTGCGCTAGGTGAACGCTGCTGTGATTGGTAAAATCTTCGGCTAGGGAAGTAGAACTGCTGCGGAAGGCGTATTTACCATACAATTCCCATTGCCAGTTGGGTGCATAAATCGCTTCTGCGGAGAAAATATGATCTATGGAACCGTTACCGCTACCGGCTAATAAGGTATCGGGTGTGGTGGCGGGGTTTTGGCGGTATTCGTATCCTAATAAAGCGTTGAATTTATCGTCGTTGGGGTCACGGTAAGCTAAACCGACGCGCAGATTTGCGGTGTCTCCTAGTCCTTGCAACAGTTGGTTTGCGCCACCGGCTTGTTGATAGCGTACCGCCGCAGTTAAAGCTGGGGAAAGTTTACCGGATGCGGCGGCGGAAATTACTGTATGATTGCCTTCGCTGCCACTACGATGTTCTAATCTGGCGTTGGCTTGGAAGTTGGGGTTATCGGTGTAATCTAAGCCGATGCTGTAAACATCACCTGCAAACAAACCTAATGAGGAAGCACTTTGTCCGACTGCGTAAGGTTGAGCAAATCTGATACCTGTGGCGGAATCTCCAAAAATATCTTTGAAGATGTGTTCGTAACCAAGGCTTAATTTTAATCCTGGTGCGAGGCGGATACCGTGATTGAGGGATACGGAACCTTGGTCAGTCATTCCATCCGCACCGCCTAAAATTGAGTAACGACCTCTGACGGTGGTATCTGGAGAAAATTTGTGTTCGACAATTGTATCTAGACTGGTGATGCTATTGCCTTGTAATAACCCACCTTCATAAAATTGGTGTGCTAGTCGCATACTTACGCCAGGATACAATGCCCAATCTAAGCCGAATGTGGTGCGGTTGGGATAGAGTGGGTCGCTTTTACCTAAGTTGAGTTCGTTTTGCGCGTGAAATGTGAGTGATTCGGATAAGGGAACGTCAAGACGAGAGACTAACTGGCTGGCGTTTCCGTTGAATTGGTTAGTAATGCGGTCTTCGCGGGAACGGTTGACGTATTCCAGACTTAAATCTGATTGACCGATTTTTTGTTGAATACCTGCGCGAATAGTGGTGAGGGAATTATTAATTTTGCTTCCTGGTGCGGCTTGAGGTTGGGGGTTGAATAAGTCAATTAACTGGGTGCGTTCGGCTGGGGCGATACCAAAATTGTCTTCGCGATCGTACCCTAGATTAAAGCTGGTGGTTTGTCCCAGTTTCCCTGTTAAGGCTGCACCGTAGCGAGTTTGTCCTGGTGTGAAACTCCAAGTGGCGTTATTGGCAAAGTTTTCGGTGACAGAACGATAGTAAGCCTGTCCTTGGAAGTTTTTACCGAGATTCGCACTGGCTTCTAAACGGTACGCAGAACCACTGACGTTACCAAAGGCGAGGGTATTGTGGCGAGAGTGTGCATATTCCCCGATAATTTGCCCAGAATTACCTAAAGGTGCAAAGAAATCAAATCCGTATAGTTCAAAATCTTGCTGTCCTTGGTCTTCTTTGAGGTAACTTGCACCGATAAATGGATTTCCGTTTTGACTATTTTCGGAATTTCTCAGGTTATATTGCAGTCGTCCGGCGTAAAGTTTGCTGTCTTCTCCCGCGTCGTTTTGATAGGTAACAACGATGCGGCGTACCAAAGTTTTACCAAAGGGGTTTAATTCTGTGGCGACAATGGGACGACGGAATAATAATGTACCGCGATCGTAATCTATTTCATAGTCGGAACCACGGGATAAAGCTTTACGTTCCAAGACTGTACCGGGACGATTGATTTCTTCGGCTTCAATAAAGACGTTTTCACTACCAGGAATAACTAAGCGGCGAGAGAGGAAGTAGTAACCACTGGTTCCGTTGGGGGTAATTGTATCGCGTTGGAAGCCTTGAATATTGTTGGCGTATAAGGCTGTTAGTTGCAGTTTGCCAAAGTTGTAATTACCTTTGAAGCCGTGCAGTTGTCTGGTGGTAGCTGTATATAACTGGGATGATCTGGCAAACTCTTCAGTGCTGTAATCACCCCACATAAAATAGTCTGATTCTGCACCTCGGATATCTGGCGTGCGTTCAATGCGAGCATAGACACTATCTGTAGAAGGTGCAGTGTTAGTAAAGCTAGAACTATCACCATATACGGGATAGTCTTTTTCACAAGATTGAATACCACCAAACAGGCGGTTATCTCCGTTACAGTCTTGATTTAGGGGACGTTTGCTATTAAATGCGCCTGTAAATAACCAATCTCCAACTTTACCTGTGGCGAAGACTGCTGCATCTACATCTACACTTGTGCGACCGATTTTATCAGGGTTGAGATAGTCGCGGAAACTACCTCGGTAATCCGTACCACCTGCGCCAATCCTCACGTTAATGCTACCCGTGGCTAAGGAAGGACGTAAGTTGGTAATAAATTTTACATTGGTATAAGCTTCGATCTCTGCATCTTGATTAATAGCCGCCCGAATTTTCACGTTTTGGGCAATTAAACCTGCTTGGAGTGTGGCTGTAAACTCACCTTTACGCGCGAGTACCTGAAACCCTGGCGCATCTTTATCTTGATCTGCACCGACAAATTGACCTGCACTAGCTGTTAAGGTGACAGGAGTATCTTCGGTGATGATTTCGCCTTTTTCGTCGGTAATTTTACCTTCTAAGGTGATGAGAGAACGTCCATCGGCGGGGATTCTCGGTTCTTGGCTGGGTGCGATCGCAATTTTTTTCTGTACCTCTTCAACCGTGACTTTCACACTGATTGATTTACCATCAGCACCTTGAGCCGTAATCGTATTTTCACCTTTATTTAACGGCACGTTATACCAAATTAAGGTGTTTAACTGTTGTGCTTCGTCTTTATGCAAGTATTGAGAAATAGACGCATCTATGGGTTTACCATTCAATGTCACCGTGACTTGGTTATCAGGGTGATATTGAACTCCCAAGTTAGTCGTTTTGGCAGCTGTTACACCTGCAACTGGTGTGATAATCCGAATTTCTGAGTTAATAGAAGTTGCGGTTGCTTCTGGTGTCTGCTTGGTTTCAGCTTTCTCTCCAGCAGCCAACGCATCTATATGATCTGAGGAAATCTTCGCCTGATTGACTTCTGTGTTTTCTCCAGACGTGAAAGAGTCTATTTGATCTGAAGTGACTAACTTATCCGGTTGGCTTGGTCTTGGTGGCGAGAAAACAGCTTCGATATCATCTTCTACAGGTGCAATTAACTCTGGAACATTAGGAGATTCAACTTTTTGTTGTGTTTGTGGTGGTGTTTGTGCAGTCGCCGCCGCAACTGGGAGGATAGGAAATGCACTACAAATGCTTAATAATGTTAAGTCACGCTTTCTAGCACTAATCTGCGTCATCTTAATTACGTCCTTCCCCTGATGCTGGTGTGACTGCAAAATTCATCCGTCCCATGCTTCTGGGTGCGAGTCGGACGAGGCGCGATTGGCTATTTTTCTCGATGTTGTAGAGGTTAGGCGCGAGGCTATATCCGGGTAGGCTGGTTAAATCTAAAGTTCCAGTCCGATTACCAGCAATCACATTAGCTAGAGAAAACATCCCATTAGCATCGGTAAGGATGCGGTTTCCGTCATCCATGTAAATTACGGCGTTGGGTATCCCTGCTTCTCCTGGTTGTTGTTCGCCGTCAAAGTTTTTATCAATAAAGACTCGTCCAATTAAAGTTGCACAGTCGGAGATAATACCAGGACGAATCTTAAGTAAGTGGCTGGCTGTGTTACTGCGGATGCTACCTGCGGCGGCGACGGCTAAGTTTTTCCCGCTTCCGCGAACAGCATCAGGTGTGACTGTGACTGCATAGACAACATTCATCGTTCCCTGTGCAGGGATAGTACCAGCGTAGTTGATAGTTACTGTGCGGTTATCTCGGCTACTGGATACAGTGACAGGTGTAGTGGTATTATTGCTGGTTAAAGATACTTGCAGCGATCGCGTCTCGAAATTCAAGCCGAGGGGGAGAGTATCAGTCAGGGTAATGTTGCTGGCGGGAGAGTTACCAGTGTTACGAATAGCCAACCGATAAACGACAGTATCACCTGGTTCTACGGCGATGCGATCGGCTGTTTTGACAATCTCTAACGCAGTAGCACCTCTAGTAAAGAACACAGTATTAGAAGTAACAGGTTGAATATTGTCGCCTCCCAACACGGCTGTATTCGTAGTTTCTTCAGCAATTACGGCTGTAATTCCCAGTGAAAAAAATCCAGGTAGAAGCAGAAGCAGAATCATCTTTTTCTGCTTCCAGTCTTTGATCAACTTCATAGCTAAATTAAAAAATGTATTTTTCCCTTAAAAGCATCAAAATGAGGAGAATTTATGATTGAAAATAACTAATCATGATTATTTAAAACACCCTTGTTAAACTCAAAATTAATATGTGATTTGAATACTATGCTCTTCTTACCAGTATTTTTTCTATCCAGATGTTTTTGATAATCAATACATAAAATTTATATTCTTCGGTTTTGATGATAAGTTTGCAAATTGCCATTGAAGTAAAGATGTAATTCCAAATAGTCTGTCAGGCTAAAGGTTTAAAACTATCTAAGTCAAGTCTGATTTAACTCGCGCCGATGAATTTAGATGGTATAGCCGTGATTTTAATCATGTGGTATTGATTCCACAAGTTCATTTATCAATGAGAGTAAATCCCATAATTAAAATCACCCTCAGAAAATATTTGGTTATACGTCTGCTGCTATTCCAGCAAAATAAGATGCTTAAGACTGTTATGGGTTTTTAGGTAAATGCTTTCAGAATACAGTTAGGTAGATGCGGCGACTTACTTAAAACAAATATAACTACCATGATATTAAATGGCAATTAATTTACAGGAAAATCATTCTTGGCTAATCAACACAACAAAATTTTTAACTGTCAATGTAGATACCACGAGATTGATTAACTAAATTTTGATGAATTTTTGAGATTTGTCCTAGTATTTACTGTCTAAATCAATCAACCGAAAATATTTTTGTTTCCAAAATAGTAATTATACGGGTATAGAAAAATATAAGTTTATAGAGAAATTGACTATTTACTCAATGTTGATGGCTGATAAATTTTCTGAGGCAGACAACAGTCCCAAAATTTTTAGCTAGTAATCAAACCATTTTTTATCAGAAATAAATTTAAATATTTGATAAAAAATTAACAAGAGGAAGTAAATATTTCAGCATCTGATCATACTTAAAAATTAAATATCATTCACGGATTCTTAAATATATCTAAGTAAAACCACCCTAGTTGTTTTGGGAATAAACAGCGAAAGTAAGTATTAACAAGTAAATAAATATTCATTCGACTCATTTTTTAAGTAGTTAAACATTATTACTATAGGACTCATATTTGATTTCTGAAAAAATCAGTACACCCAAATCAGGCTTCTTTCCTACTCCCTACTCCCCATTCCCTACTCCCTGCCAATACAATTAGATTCAGGAATCAAACCGTATTCTTATATTCATCAGGAAATACTACCATGTTAGAGTTAACCCTTGAAAATAAAAAATCATCTAATTCTCAAGCAACACTTGAGAAAATGCTTCAAAATTCTGAATATACCCAAAGAAAATCACAAAAACAAACTTTTTCTTCCTTACAAATTGCTGATGTTATTGGCAGAGCTTTTATTATTGCGTATAAAGAACAAACTAATTTACTGCAAACATCTTTGATTAATGAAGGTTTACAGTGTGAAGTCCTCCGACAGAAGCACCAACCACAATATAAAAACTTTTCTCCTAGTTATCTCTGTTTACTCAATCATTTAAGAGCTTGGCAAATAGCAGCCAGGGAAACTCAACCCACTTTAATTGTTGAGGCCGATTTTGTTCCCGTTGTGGGGTTTGGCAAACTTCCTCTACCTTTCAACCCGAATCAAACTGATGTAGGTATGTGTTGGCTATATACTTGCGCTTCTCAAGTATATAGTGTTTCTGCTGATGGCTATGCAGAAGGGTTTTCTGTATCAACAGTTGCTTACATTGTTACTCCCCAAGGAGCAGCAAAATTAATTAATTTTGCCGAAGAACTTATGAAAAGCTTGGAGCCTAATGCTTATTCTACTTGGGATACTTATCTTGATAATTTTCTTCGTCGTCACCAGTTGAAAAACTACATTCCTTTCCGCAACTATGGTGAGCATGGCGGTTTACCTAATTTAGAACATTCTCGTCATGGATTAAGTAAAACTCATAGAGCAGATGTGCTATACAATCAGCTTGCTTTTATGCCGATGTATGCTACAAATCATGGCGTAGATTATTTCACTTTTTTCTCTGTAAGGATACAAGCCAGAATAAAGGGAATAGGAAGGTTACTAACAGGTAAATTTCTCCGCTTACCAATTCTCAAACGTTCTACAGTTCCTGCTAGGTTGGCTAATTTTGCAATTCGTAGACAATTTTTTCTTTCTATCTAGAGTTTGTGGAATACTTTTTAGTTCAGGGGAAAAATGTAGCAGTATGATGTGAAAGAAAGTATATAAATAGTTTATTAGTATATTACTATAAATGGTTTTAAATAATGGCTTTGTACGTAGGATGTGTTAGCGACAGCGTAACGCATCTACAACCAAGTTTTAGGTGCGTTACGGCTTACGCCTAACACACCCTACTGGATTGTCTAGACTAGAATAGTGCATTAGATTGAAAAAATTAACCGCAGATGAACTGGTCTCAACAATTAAGCCAAGGTAAATCTTACCTTGGCTTAATTAATTATTCGGCGGGGGATTCTTCTGAGACTGGTTCTGAGTCTGTTTCTGGTTCTGGTTTAATCACTGGAGGTTTAACTGGTTTCGGCCCACGCGCTAATGCAGGATTAACTGGCGGTTTAATTTCTTCCTTCGCTGTACCTTTTTTTCTTTTACCAGAGGAGCGATTATCTCTAGAATTTGAGCGTTTTGGATAAGATTCAATAGAAGGCGCAGAATCAGAATTTTCTGAATTGTTTTCGGTATTAGCTTGGGCTTGACGTTCCGATTTCTTAATTGGGCGTTCTACCATTGTTAATTGTTAAAAATTTACTTGTATGGTGCATCGGTTTGATCATTATCAAACTGATGATCAGGACTTTTTCTGGGTGTTGTTGTGACTTAAAATTAACTAAGTATAAATACTTAAATACTTTTAATTTTGAAAGACACCTTACAATATTAGCGCATGGGTGCAGGCTGTGTTAACGCAGTAATCTACGATCCAGCCTTAAACTCATCATATAGCAGAAGGCAGGAGGAAAAATCTTACTATTCCTGCATTCACGCTTTCAAATTGTCCTAACATGTCTCAATACGGTTCAGTTAAGAGAATAGTAGGTTGGGTGTAGGGATAGCGTAACCCAACAAAGTATGCGTGAATGTTGGGTTCCGTTCCTCCACCCAACCTACACCTACTGCTATAAATGCCAAAAATGACTTACTGTCCTAGTGCGATCGCATTATCTAAACCCACTGGACGTAATCGATAAAAAATGCTTTTGTCAAACTGCACACGTTCAAAGGATTGATGCAGATTGATTGTAGTTTCACCGCTACCCAGAAATAAATAACCATCTGGGTTTAATTGCTGTCTAACTTTGGTGAGTAAATTTTTCTTAGTATTGATATCAAAATAAATTAAAACATTCCGCAGCATAATAATATCTATCTGGGGTAAAACTGCCCAAGGATGCACCAAATTCATCTGCCGAAATTCGATTTTCTGCCGAATTTCATCTTGGATTTGCCATTCATTATCTAATAATTTAAAATACCGATCGCGCAAATTTTTCGGCAGCCCACGTTTAATTTCTAATTGGTTATAACGCCCAGCTTTCGCCCGTTCTAAGACTTTACCAGAAAAGTCACTAGCGATAATTTTAACAGACCAATTAGCTAATAAAGGAAAGTATTCTCGCAGGAGAATGGCAATACTATAAGGTTCTTGTCCATGCGAGCAAGCTGCACACCAAATATTCAGCGATCGCTCAATGCGTCGTTTTTTAATTAACTCTGGCAATACCAATTGTTTCAAAGCTTCAAAGGGATAGGTATCGCGGAAAAATGAAGTTTCGTTAGTAACTAATGCTTCAATTGCTTGGATATGTAAATCACTCACAGGCTGATGCCGCAAATGAGCAATTAATTCAGTAATAGTCTCAAATCCTGCTGCTTCAGCAATTGGCTGCAAATGTAATTCCGCTAAATAAGTTTTATCGCCATCTAACACCACGGCTGAATGCTGATGAACTAATTGCCGTAAATAGTCAAAATCCCCAGTAGTTATCCTCATTGTCTGTTTCATAACAGACCTAACCTGGGAACAGAATTGACACGCTGGATAATTTCATCTGCCATTTGTTCAAGGGGAACAACTTGATTTGCCAGTCCAGCATTCACCACAAAACCGGGCATTCCCCAAACCACACTACTAGCTTCGTCTTGGGCTAGTACTTGTCCGCCAACTTCTCGGATACACTGACAGCCATGTAAGCCATCTTGACCCATACCTGTCAGCATAACTGCGATCGCACCTGCACCGTAAACTTGGGCAACTGAACGCAATAAGACATCCACTGAAGGGCGACAGGAATTTTCTGGGGGTGCTTGATGAATGGCTAAACGCACCTTGCTTCCCTCCCGTTGCACAATCAGATGGAAATCTCCTGGTGCTAACCATACCTGGCCAGCAGCTAATTCCACACCATCAACTCCTTCCCTGACAGGAAGTTGACACTTAGAAGATAATCTTTCAGCTAGTAACTTTGTAAACATCGGTGGCATGTGCTGGACAATCAAAATTGGAACTGGAAAATCGGCAGATATCTTACTCAGTAATTCAGCTAGTGCATTCGGCCCTCCGGTTGAAACTCCAATTGCTACCACATTTACTGGTGCTTTTTTGCTAGGGATGGGCAGAACAACACCAGAACTTTGATGAGTCGGGGATAATGCCGCCATTCTTGCGCCAAATAACTTAATTTTGGGAATTAATTCTTGGCGGATATGTTCATTGGCAGCCTCCACACTCCCCAGATTACTGGGTTTGGTGGCATAATCTGAAGCACCCAAAGAAAGAGCTTCTAAAGTAGCAGCCGCACCAGCGTATGTGGAGGTGCTGAACATAATTACTGGTAGGTGGGGATATATTGGACGGAGGGCGGCAAGAGTTTCTAAACCGTTCATATCGGGCATTTCCACATCTAAGAGAACAACATCAGGGTTGACTTGCGGAATTCTGCCCAAGGCAATGCGACCATTCGCCGCCACTCCCACTACCTCTAATTGCGGATCACTGGATAAAATTTTACTGACGCGACTGCGAACCAATACCGCATCATCCACAACTAATACCCGAATTTTTGGCATGGTGTAGTTTTAAGAACAAGAGTTTAATGTTTTACGCATAGGCACAAAGATTTCTGTTTTACCTATCAGACAATGAACAAGATTTGGGGGATTCTCCCCCAAACCCCCTCCAAAATCATTTTTTAGTTTTTTGTTGAGTCATTATTTGTTGGTTTTGTTTTAATTTAGTTTTCTTATCTGAAGTGTATTGCAGTATAAACCCTTACTCCCCACTCCCCACTCCCCACTCCCCACTCCCTTCAATACTTAAACTGCGTGACAATTTTTTGCAAATCTACAGCCATCCGGGCTAATTCGTTGGCGGCGGCGGAAGTGTTACTGGCTCCAATGGTGGTGGTTTGAGCATTCAGGGCGACAATGCCGATACTTTTGGCAATATCTGTGGTGCCTTTGGCGGCTTCGGCTATGTTGCGGGCAATTTCGTTGGTGGTTGCTGTTTGTTCTTCTATAGCACTGGCAATGGTGCTTTGTAGGTCATTAATTTGCTGGATAATCTCAGTAATTTGACTGATGGCTGTCATTGCCCCTTTGGTATCAGTTTGAATGGCTTCAATGCGTTGACTAATATCTTCAGTGGCGCTGGCGGTTTGTTTGGCGAGTTCTTTGACTTCGTTGGCGACGACGGCAAATCCTCTCCCTGCATCCCCGGCTCTAGCGGCTTCGATGGTGGCGTTGAGTGCGAGTAAGTTGGTTTGCTGGGCAATGGATGTAATAACTTTAATGACTTTACCAATTTCAATACTACTTTGACCGAGTTTATCTATTGTCCCATTGGTGCGATCGGCGGTTTTAACGGCTTGGTTGGCGACTTTTGCACCTTCAGCAACGGTTTTGGCAATTTCTCGAATGCTGGCATCCATTTCCTCTACTGCTGTCACTACTGTAATGCTATTTTGATTGACTTGTTCGGCTGAGGCGGAGGCGGAAGTTGCTTGTTCGGCGGTTTGTTTGGCGTTTTCTGTCATTTCTTTGCTGACTGCGGTGAGTTCTTCCGCCGAGGATGCAACGGCTGTGGCTACATCTGCCATTTGCTTGATAGAAGAACGCAGACGACTAATCATTTGATTGGCATTTTCCGTTAGCTGCTGAAATTCTCCGGCATTTTCGGCTGCGATGTGCTGGGATAAATTGCCTTGAGTCACCACAAGGGTAACTTCTTGAATACTTTTAATCTGCTCGGAGATATTTGCAGACATTTGATTGATGTTGTTGATTAATTCTTGCCAAGCACCTTTCGCACCTTTGACTACGGCTTGAGAACCTAATTTACCTTCTGTACCAATTTCTGTGGCGATGCGTGCTACTTCGTTGCTGACATTGTGGTTCAAACTTACCCATTCATTAAATACTGTGGCAATTTCACCTAAACCATCATCAGTAACTGCTAAACGGACTGTGAAATCTCCATTTTTGGCGGCTTTGAGGGCTGCTAATAAAGGTTGTAGTTGTATATCTGTGGTGGTTTGATTGTTTTCTGTGGGAGATTTCGAGTTGGCTGTTTTGCCAGTCCGACTTGTCGCCATTGCCAATAGCTCCTAAATGATTTTAACGTTGAGAATTTTTTCAGTGTCAACAACTAACAAAAACCCTGCTGCTAGTGGGTAAGCTCCCGCCAGTATGTCACGCATTCTACCTTTTAAGCTGGCGGGTGGGGGTTGAAAGGTGTTTTCGGGAAACTCTAAGACATCGCCAACATCATCAACCAGTAAACTCACTATCTCATGATCAGAAGATACAACGATATTAAACCCCGGCGATGCTTCTGGTTGAAGGTTCCGCCTAGCAGGTTCACCCATATCTAAGCGTTGTTGCAAATCGATGACAGTAATAATTTGTCCACGCAAGTTAATTAACCCACAAATATCTGGCGGTGTTAAAGGTACAGGAGTTATGGCTTGGGGACGAATGACTTCTTGAACATGGCGTACATCAATGCCAAAGTAAGTTTTATTTAACCAAAAAGTGCAGAGTTGTTGTTCAACCACGATCGCTCACTTGCAACAAATAAGGGTTAACCATGTTAATCACTGCCTCTATATCTAATATTTCTGTGATTTGTCCTTGAATCACAGCACAAAACAAAACTCCTAGTCTACTGGGGATACCTTTAACTGTCAGTGGTTCTTCTACAATATCAAGAATGCGCTCCACAACTAAGCCCACACTTAATCCGGCTTGGGGAGAAACAATCACTAATTGCAGTTTTTCGGTTTCCCTATTCGGGGTGGGCTGCTGACTGGGGAAGATTTTTTGCAGGTCAATTACAGGTAAAATTCTGTCAGCAGTCCTCACTACATCTTGATTACCGACTTTTTCAATGGCAGTAGAGGGAATTTCTTCTAACCGAAAAGCGATCGCCACGGGAATACCCATCAATGCGCCTTGCGGCCCTTGAAATAGTAAAATTAATTGGCGTTCCTCTTGTTCTGTGGAGATGTTTGCATCAGAATTACTGGACAATAGCTGCCGTTTTTCATACAGTCCAGCCTGTTTTGCCAAATTTACCGCATCAATAATTAATGCGACTCTGCCATCGCCCATAATTGTCGCACCCATAAACACAGATATAGCTTGCAACTGTTTACCTAAAGGTTTAACTACAATATCTTGAATGTCTTCCACTGCATCTACAACTAGTCCAAATTGGTAGTTGTCGGCTTGGATAACTACTAGGGTGAGTGCTGAGTGCTGAGTGCTGAGTGCTGAGTGCTGAGTGCTGAGTGCTGAGTTGGGAGTTGGGAGTTGGGAGTGGGGAGGGTTTGATGGGTGTAGGACTTGATGGAGATTAACTAAGGGGATGAGATTTCCTCGCAGGGGGTATACGGGTACGTCGTAAAATGTTTCAATTTGGTTGAGTGCTTGCTCTGGTTCTAGGCGCACTAGTTCTTGCAGGCTGGCTTGGGGAATGGCGTAGCGATCGCCGTTACTATTGACAATTAATGCGGGAATAATTGTTAATGTCAGGGGAATTTTGAGTTGAAATTTAGTTCCTTGTCCTGGCTGACTTTCAATTTCAATACTGCCGTTAATTTTATCAATATTACTTTTAACAATATCCATCCCCACGCCGCGCCCAGAAATGTTTGTTATTTGGGCGGCGGTGGAAAAGCCAGGTAAGAAAATTAAATTAATGGCTGCTGCATCGCTCATTGTCTCAGCTTGTGCAGAGGTAAGTAAACCTAGTTTCTGCGCCCGCATTTTGAGTTGTGTTGGCGATAAACCACGCCCATCATCGCTAATTTCAATGTTGACTTTACTGTTTTCATAACAGGCTTTCAAAGATATCTTACCTGTGGGTGATTTACCAGCAGCATGGCGCTCAGTTGGTGATTCTATGCCATGATCAATACAGTTGCGGACTAAATGGGTTAAGGGGTCTTTAATCGCTTCAATAATGCTTTTATCAACTTCTGTATCGGCTCCTTGAATTTCGACAGCCACTTGTTTACCGTGCGCGATCGCTAAATCTCGAATTACTCTGGGGAATTTTTGCCAAATTGTACTCATCTGTTGCAGGCGAGTTTTCATTACTCCTTCCTGCAATTGGCTAGTAATTAAATTTAGGCGCTGGCAAGTTGCTGTCAAGTTACTATCTTTATATCTCTGGGATAAACCTATGACTTGGTTACGGGTTAAAACCAGTTCCCCGACTAAGTTCATTAGTTGATCTAGCAAACTCACACTTACGCGGATATAAGCTGATTCTGTTCCAGTGATGGTGCTTTCTTCGGTTTCTGGCGATGATGATAATACAGTAATTACCTGTTGATTTTCTTGTAGTTTCGCTAAAGCACAAATAAGTGTAGAATAATCTGCATCACCTTCTTGCTTGGTTGTTTGAATTTGCGATAGCAGCTGACGGATGCTATCTACGGTTTGGAGTAAAGCAGTAATAATTTGTGGTGTGGCTGTAAAGTTGCGATCGCTGTTAACCAATGATTGCTTTGTATCTTCACGCAAATATGAAATTAAACTTTCTCCGGCATGAGCCAGTGATTCTAACTTAGGAAATGGCAAAAAGCCGCAGTTTCCTTTGAGTGTATGAAGTGAGCGATAAATTCTATCTAACGCTGCTCGATTAACAGATGCTTTCTCTAGCTCAATAATATCGCTTTCAATTTGAGTCAAACTTTCATAGCTTTCTAAAAGAAATGCTTCTAGATCCTCGTTGTCAATTTCTGTTAACTCCATTGGATTCAGAGATGATAAACCTATATAGCAATCCTAAATGATTTACAAACATCTATCCCCCTTGTCTCTCTGGAATCCCTGATTTATATCTCAAATAAGATGGCTATATCTTTTGTCTTAATTTTAATATTTTTTAAATCAATAGATATATTTCGCCAGCAAGATGCCCACAGTAGTTAATGCTGAAAAGATAATGATTATCTCTTCCAGCAATTAAATCTAGAGTATGCAATGTCCCCGTTGTCAATCAACGCAAACTACAAAGAATGGTCATCGTAAAAATCGACAATGCTACAAATGTAAACATTGTGGTCGTCAGTTTCTCGAATCTTACCATTCTTGGAGCTATTCAAACGATATCAAGCAACTTTGTTTAAAAATGTATTTCAAGGGGATGAGCCTACGAGAAATTGAACGTGTTACCGAAATTCACCACACAACCGTTTTACACTGGTTACGGCAAGCTCAGTCAACCATAGATTATGTTTCCAAAGCCTAATAAGTTTGACAAAAGTATCCTCAAAGTAGCATTATAGTTTCAGCACTATATGTTGCTTGAGGGTATGTTGATTTTGTTGAAAAAATATAAAATTAATTTATATAAAAATTAAAAATAATTGCAAAACTCTGCGTTTTATTTAACAAGACTTCTAGGCGAAATCACAAATTTACAATAAAGAAATATAAGCAAATAAATTTTTCAGGAACAGGCTGATGAGCTTAGTGTTAATTATTGATGATGCGGCTTTTTCTCGCAGAATGATTCGGAAGTTTCTGCAAGTAGATGGATATGAAATATTAGAAGCCAGTAATGGACGTGAAGGATTAGAAATAGTTCATCAATCTCAGCCTAATTGTGTGTTGGCTGATTTACTAATGCCAGAAATGAACGGGTTTGAATTTCTCCAGGCTTTACAAGATGAAGGCTTAAACATTCCCACAATTATCATTTCCGCAGATATTCAAGAAAGCGCCCGCAATCAAAGTTACAGCTTAGGAGCAGTTAATTTTATTAATAAACCACCCAAAGAACAAGAATTACGCGCAGCAGTACAGCAAGCTATTAAAACCAAGGAATAAATTCCGATGAATGTGACAGCAGATCAACTAGATGCTTTACAAGAATTAATCAATATTGGAGTTGGTCGAGCCGCCAGTTTACTCAATGAAATGGTGGATTCCCACATTCACTTAGAAATTCCTTTTGTAAAAATTTTAACAGCAACGGCAGCTTACCAAGAATTAAATAGCCGATTTAATGATACGAGTTTAGCATCTGTCAAACTAAACTTTACAGGCTCATTTTATGGCACTGCTGGATTAATTTTTCCTACAGAAAGCGCCTCAGCATTAGTGTCAGTTTTGACTGGTGAAGAGCCTGGATCAGATGATTTAGATGCAGTAAAAATTGGCACACTTACTGAGGTTGGTAATATTGTGATTAATGGTGTGATGGGTTCCATTAGTAATGTGTTAAAGCAACACATGAATTACGCTTTGCCTGTATATTTAGAGGATAAGATTGATAATTTATTATTACCTGCTAATGCTAGTGAGGCAACTAAAATTCTACTAGCGCAAGCCCGGTTTACAATTGCACAATTAGAACTGATTGGTGATATTATTTTAATTTTTGAAGTGGGAACATTTGATGCGTTAATCCATGTGATTGACGAAGAAATATCACTATTGGCGGACAATTCCTATTAGGTTGAACAGCACCAAATAAAAACAGTGTGAGCAGATGAACAGAATTGAGCAAGCCCAAGAAAAATATAGCTTGTTAGACCAAATTCCTTTGGGAACTTTTATATTAGATTCGGAACACACCGTTTTATTTTGGAATTGTGCTTTAGAAGAATGGACAAAAATCCCCAGATATCAGATTTTAGGCAACTCGATTAATGATTATTTTCCCCATTTGCATCAACCTCGTTATGCAATTCGCTTAAAGCAAATTTTTGAAGGTGGGCCGCCGACAATTTTTTCTTCACAACTGCATAAATATGTGATTCCTGTAGCGTTACCGCAAGATAAATACCGCATTCAACACACAACCGTAACGTCTGTACCTGCATTAGAAGGGAATGGGTTTTATGCCCTGTTTTCAATTCAAGATGTGACTGATTTAACTTTTAGAGTCCAAGAATACAAGCACTTACGAGATCAAGCTTTAGCCTTAGCCGCAGAACGTCAGCAAGCCAAAGAAGCCGCAGAGTCAGCCAACCGCATTAAAGATGAATTTCTAGCTATAGTTTCTCATGAACTGCGATCGCCCCTCAATCCGATTTTGGGTTGGTCAAAGCTACTCCGTAAACGCACCCTCAACGAAGCCGCCAGTCTTCGCGCCTTAGAAACAATCGAACGCAACGCCGAATTGCAGGTGCAACTCATTGATGATTTATTAGATATCTCTCGCATTCTGCGCGGTAAATTATCACTGAATTTAGAAAATGTTAACCTTGCTTCGACCATTGAAGCAGCCTTAGAAACAGTGCAATTGGCCGCAGAAGCCAAATCAATTCAAATTCAACTGCATCTTGATGCCAACATTGGACAAGTAAAAGGTGATAGCAGTCGTTTGCAACAAATTGTTTGGAATTTGTTATCGAACGCTGTCAAATTTACCCCAGATGGCGGCCAAGTGAATGTGTATTTAACCCAAGTAGGTTCCCAAGCCCAAATCCAAGTTCAGGATACAGGTAAAGGTATTAGTGGGGAATTTTTACCATTCGTATTTGAATATTTTCGTCAAGCAGATAGCAGCATTACGCGCAGATCAGGCGGACTAGGGCTAGGCTTGGCAATTGTTCGCCAATTAGTTGAGTTACATGGTGGCAGAGTTTGGGCAGAAAGTCCAGGGGAAGAACAAGGCGCAACATTTACAGTTTGTTTACCAGCCCAGCCAGCAAATCAAGAATTAGTCATAACCGAAAAAAAATTAGTGGGTAATTCCTATCCCTTTTCTTTGATTTCTCAGCCCCTGGAAGGCATCAAGCTGTTAATTGTGGATGACGATGTAGATACAAGGGAATTTATGGCATTTTTTTTGGAACAGCAAGGAGCCATCGTCACCACAGCTGCATCTGCCCAAGCCGCCTGGGAAGCCATCGCCCAGTCGCCCCCAGATTTACTCTTAAGTGATTTAGGGATGCCCGATGTTGATGGCTATGCGTTGATTCGCAAAGTGCGATCGCTGCCGGCTGATCAAGGTGGTACAATTCCTGCGATCGCCCTTACTGCTTACGCTGCCGAGACAACACAACAACTAGTCTTCGCAGCCGGATTTCAACTGCACATCGCCAAACCCGCCGATCCTGCCAAATTAATCACCGCCATTGCTGGACTAGTTCATAAGTAATAGGACTTATACCAATTCTGTATGAAGATGCACTGAATTAAAGAACGAACCACAAAGGGCGCATAGACGCGATAGCGGCTTCCCGTTCGCGTAGCGTCTCCCTTTGGGAGAAGGGTAGAACACAAAGAAAGAAGAAATATGAAGGTTAAATGCAGACTCACATAGAATTGGTATTACGCAGTGAGTGGTGATTCCGAGAATCTGTGCAGAAACCTTAAAACCTTCTCCTCTGCACCTCTGCTTCCTCTGCGGTCTGGATGATAAGTCTTTGACTGGACACGATATAAGTTCCCATCGCACTACCTCTGCCAAAATCTTAAATTAATCCCTCTAGCGCGACGGAAGCGGCGAGTTGGTCTTCTTTTTTGTTGTTTAGTGGATCTTTCACCTACTGTTTCCTCTCCCTCAATTAAACTTTGCGGTAGCTGAGTTCTCGTTTCTTCTTTGCTGCCCCACCAAGCAATAATCCAACCGCCACCAACAGCACCTATTCCCCCTAGTAAAATACTCATTGGTGCTGAATAGCCCAACCACACAAAGCCCAGCAAGAACAATAACCAATATTTCAGCCCCGCATCAATACCATCAGAAGAGGCTATGGTTGGCGCTTGGGGACTAGTTTTACTGGCACTAGTAAGCCAGCCCAAGCTAAATCCACCCAGAATGCCCAAGAAAATACTCAGGGAGGTCGGGGAACCCGTCAATATCAAGATGAACGTTAAAAATGACCCAAAAATTAATTGAGAAATAAAGTCAGGGGTGAAATTAAATAAGTTGTTATTTTTCGCCATGAGTTTACTAAGGGTGTAAATGTATAGGGGTGTACTTCTCTGCGAGACGCTCCGCGAACGACTGCGCTCAGTAACCAGGGGGTAGGGTAGGGAGAAAATTTTTACAAATACCTTTTACCCCCTTGCCCTTTAAACCCTTTTCTCGCGCAGAAGTTTTAATTGTGCCTCGTTTGCTTGAGTTGTATCCCAAGTATGGACGTAAGGTGTTTCTGCTGCACTAAAAGTTTCCACTTGCTTGAGTTGTGATGCTAATAAATCTACCGTAGCATCAGCAATATCACCAGTACGATGAATGAGACGTTCTCGAATTACTTCTACGGGCGCTGTACAGTGAACAATTTGCAGAGGCAGTTGGTACTGTTGCGCTTGGGAAATAGCTTCTTGTCGCTGTTGTTGTCGGTCATACTTAGCATCTAAAATCACCGTGAAACCTTGATTAGCTAGTATAGTTCCCAAGTTTAACAACCGTGCATAAGTTTTTTGCGTCATTTCCGGCGTATACAAATCATCACCACCCCGTTCCGCCAAAGAAATGCCGCCCAAATGCTTCCGCACTGCATCAGAGCGAATATGAATGGCGTTCAATTGTCGCGCCAAATATTTTGCGGTTGTACTCTTCCCTGAACCCGACAAGCCCGACATTAAAATTAGGCTTCCTTGTTTGGGTTGAGTATATTCCCAAGCCAGCTTGTAATATTTGGCGGCGGTTTGTGCTGCTTCTTGTTTAACTTCTGCTGGTACACCAGGATCATCTAATAAAAATGACGTGACTTTCGCCCGGACATAAGACTGTCGGTTTAAATATATTGGTAATACCTCTAAGCCTTCCCAGTCGCCAGTCTGCTCTAGATAGGTATTTAAATAAGCATTACTCAAGTCTGGACGTGCTTGCGCTTCTAAATCCATCACCGCATAAGCAATATCGAACATGACATCGACAAAGCGAAACGGTTCGTTAAACTCTATGCAATCAAATAAGAGAATTTTATCTTGCCATAGACAAATATTCCGCAGGTGTAAGTCACCATGACATTCTCGAATGCGGTGATTTTGCATTCTTGTGTGGAATAATTCTTGTCTGTCGGCAAAAAATTTATCAGTATAAGCTTTGCTGTCATCAAACTGCTGTTGTGTCTGGGGGCCACCGATATATTTTTCCGTTTGCTCGTAGTTTTCATCAAACGCCGCCCTTATTTGCGGAACTTCGCCAAAACTGCGAATGTAATCATTTGTCTCGGTTTTAGCATGATACTGCGCCACAACCCGACCCAATTCTTCTAAATGCGCTTCATTTAACTTGCCTTGGGCAAACAAGTTACTTAATAGTGTTTCTTGGGGAAACTCGCGCATTTTGAGTACATACTCTACAGGCTCACCTGCGCCGCCTAAATGATATTTTTCGCCTTCTTGGGTGATGGGTAAAACTTCCAAATATAATTCAGCCGCGCCCCGTTGATTGAGTCGTAATTCTTCCTGACAAAAATGCTGTCGTTTCTCCAAAGTCGAAAAATCCAAAAACCCAAAATTCACGGGTTTTTTCAGCTTATAGGCGTAGTTTCCTGTTAACAGCACATAAGAAACGTGGGTTTGGCTGAGTCGAATTGGTTCTGTTACAGGGTGGGGATAAAACTCAGGCTGTAACATCTGCTGAATTAAAGGTGGAAGAGTTACTTCTGTCATATTTTTGTTGGTAGAGGCTAGGGGCTAGAGGCTAGGGGCTGGGGGCTAGAACGAAGGAAAAAGATATGTTTATGTTTGTGAAAAAACTAACCTCTAATCTCTAACCTCTAAGAGAATGTCTGAAAACTTTTTGGTGTTGTACTTAAGACTTGTAGATCCCCCTAAACCCCCCCTTAAAGAGCTACCGTGTACACACAAGTCAAAAATTTGTAGTATGAAACCCTATCCCGCCTTGAACTAAAGTTCCAGGCTCATAGCCAAAGTCCACTTAAGTGGACTGGAATACATTTTTAGTTGAGTCATCTTCAGATGACTTGCGCTATGAGACTCGGAATTCATTCCGAGGCGGGACAGATACACTACACGAATATTTGTGTGTACACCGTAGCCTTAAAGAGGGGGACTTTAAATCCGGTTGGGGGATCAAGCGCAATATTTAATACTTCTCAGACATCCTCTAGACCCTAATCCCTAGCCTCTAGCCCTTTTTTCATCTAAATTAGTAGCTTAACAAAAAACCAGGGTTTTACCCCTGGCATCATCAGCAATTATTTCACAGTTAAACTATCTAGAAAAACAAATAATGCAATTGTTCTAGCGTTTTGCACCAGCATAGAAACTCAAGTGATAAGGTGTACCCTTAGCTGGGTGGACTTGAACTTCTTTTAAAACTGTTTTACCAGTCCATTGCAGTTCAGGAATGTTGAGTTCAATTTCGGTTTTGTTCACAGCTGCTTTTTTGAGCAGGCGTTCAACTTCTTTGGCATCAACTACCAAAGAAATAGATTCAGAACCGTTATGTCCGTATAAGTTGGCGGGGATTAAACCAGAACGACGTAAAGCATTTGGCTTACTGCCTTCTGGGCGTTTTTGAGATTCAACTGTCACAGTCATGTTATTTGTCCTTTGTCATTTGTCCTTTGTCATTTGTCCTTTGTCATTTGTCCTTTGTCATTTACTAATGACGAATGACCAATGACGAATGACTAAATACTATGCACTCAGCAAGGAGGCAGGTGTGCCGTCAGCGTGTAGTAATGCACGTTTGGGGCCGTGAATGGGGTCTTCTACAATTATGGTTTGATCGCGGCTTGCGCCTAAAGAGACGATCGCAATTGGGACTTCCATTAATTCTGCTAAGAATTTTAGGTAGTCTAGGGCTTGCTGTGGCAAGTCTTCTAAGGTACGGCAGTCACTTGTAGACTGCTGCCATCCTGGTAAGGTTTTGTAGATGGGGCGACAACGGGCAAACTGACGGGAACTGGTGGGGAAATGTTCGCAGCGTTCGCCATCTATTTCATAGGCGACGCAAACTTGAATTTCCTCTAATTCGTCAAGCACATCAAGTTTGGTGATGGCCATACAATCCATCCCGTTAATGCGGACGGCATAGCGACCAATTACGGCATCAAACCAGCCACATCGCCGCTTACGTCCGGTGGTTGTGCCGAATTCTGCGCCGCGATCGCACAAATGTTCGCCTAAATCTCCATGCAACTCTGTGGGGAAAGGCCCTTCTCCCACACGGGTTGTATAGGCTTTAGATACGCCAATTACCCGATCTATCATTGTCGGCCCTAATCCTGTACCTACGCAAGCTCCACCTGCTACGGGGTTAGAGGAGGTAACATAAGGATAAGTGCCATGATCTAAGTCCAGGAGTGTACCTTGCGCTCCTTCAAACAAGATGTTGCGTCTTCGCAGAATGGCATCGTATATTTTCAACGATGTATCAATTACGTAAGGACGCAAGCGATCGGCATAACCCAAATACTCGTCAATGATTTTTTTTGGGTCTAAAGGCGGCAGGTTGTAAAGTTTTTCTAAAATGACGTTTTTATAATTGATTGTCCACTCTAACTGGTCGCGCAGACCTTCTGAGTCCATCAAATCTAAAACTCTGATGCCTGTACGCTCTGATTTATCAGCATAAGTTGGGCCAATTCCTCGACCGGTTGTCCCGATTTTATGGCTTCCCCGCCGTTCTTCTGATGCCTTGTCAATCAACCGATGGTATGGCATCGTGACATGGGCTGTTTCAGATATCAACAGTTTGGCAGTGGAAATATTGAGTTTTTCTAGTTGGTCGAGTTCTGCAATCAAAACCTGTGGATCAATGACTGTCCCACAGCCAATGATGCACTCGGTATCTGGATACAAAATACCAGAGGGAATCAGGTGGAGTTTAAAAGTTTGGTTCTGAGCTACGATTGTATGCCCAGCATTGACACCCCCTTGGTAACGTACCACTACATCTGCGGAACGGCTGAGTAAGTCGGTGATTTTACCCTTCCCTTCGTCGCCCCACTGAGCACCTATGACAATGACGTTAGCCAAGCGTTTATATTATGAGGTAAAGTTTCCACAAATCGCTATTCTATACATATACGGCTAAATATGTCAAGTCACTCAAGAAACAAACTCTAGGAGTGGTGACTTGTTGCTAATACTGAAAATAATATCGAGTATAAATTCACACGTAATATTTTTGTCAAAAAAAGTGGGTAGTGATCGCACTTTCTCTAGCAGCTTTTACCTATTAATATCATATCTGTTATCTGTCAAATTACTTGTGATGACAAACGTTTAGGCTAGGAGCTATAGGAATACGGTTTGATTCCTGAATCTAGTTGTGTAGGTAGGGAGTAGGAAAGAAGCCTGATCTGGGTGTACCGATTTTTTCTCAGAAATCAAATATGAGTCCTATAGAACTAGAAAAATTTACTTGACTGAGATGAAAACTGCTGTAGTTATCATCCTTAATATCGTTAAGTTTTGACTTAAGACTTCTGTATACAGAAGTCTTAATTGTTCTGTACGGAATTTATTCAAAAATCAAATCAAATGCTGATTGCTTTTCTGCTAGTTATTAACTATAAAATTCGCAATTTTTGCCTAAATTCTAATAATTAACCGTAGCTTTACAGAATCTTACTCTCCGTATAGAGGTTTCTTTTTAATGTTTTTGTTACCATTAATAAAATTTTCTAAAGAAACTACTATGGCTTTACATGCTGAATTACACAGACATTTGGGCGGTTCCGTTGTACCGCGCGTTTTATGGCGATATTTTGAGCGACATTCTACAGAATTAATTTCTCGCTTTCCTAACTACGGGGAGTTTGAAGATTTTTATACCAGACCTCGTAACACTTTAGATGAATATTTGGAATTGCATACTTTAGTGGAAAGTGTGCAAACTGTGGAGACTTTGCCTTACTTTATTTATCGCTTGGTGCGGGGTGCTTATATATTTGAAAATTTGGCTTATCTGGAACTGCGCTATACTCCATACCTACGCACACCAGAACATCTGAGTCAATCACAACGAATTGACAAAATGGCAGAAATTGTCGATGTGGTGGGTAAAGCTAGTCATATTCAAGAATGTCCGATTGTGACGAGTCAAATTCTGTGTATGCACTCGCGCTTGCCGTTTGAGGTGAATAAGGCGATTATTGATTTGGCTGTGGAGAACAGACAATATGTGTGTGGAATAGATGTGGCTGGGGGTGATAGCTATTATGCCGATCGCCTGCAAGAATGGATTAGTTTGTATGATTATGCGCGATCGCAAGGTGTGAACACTACCGGACACCTTTACGAAACCACGGCTGGTTGTTACCCAGAACTTTTACCTTATCTCAAACGCATTGGTCACGGTATCCAAATTCCGTTATTGTCTCCAGAGTTACTTCCAGAAATTGCCAGACGCGGACAGTGTTTAGAAGTTTGTCCAACCACATACATTAAAACAGGTACTTTACAGGATATCCGCCAACTCAAATTAGTTTTTGACCGTTGTTTTGAAGCTGGGGTAGATATTGCGATTTGTACAGATAATGCTGGGTTACACAATGTCCGTTTGCCATTTGAATATGAAAATCTCTTGACTTACGACATTATTAGCTTTGCACAGTTACAAGCTTGTCAAGAAGCGGCTTTTCGCCACGCTTTTGCTTGGCCTTATACCCACCGTCCAGCATCACTGTTAAATGGCTTACTACAACCAGAAACTCCCAAAGTTATGGCGATGAAAGATTAAACTCTTCAATAGCTACAGGACTTACGCCAAAGGTTTTCAAAGTCACATTATTTAGGCCATCAAGGCAAAAAAATCCCCTAGTTGGTATAAACCAGCCAGGGGAATTAGTTATCAGGGTGCATCTACCAATTACTTGTTCTATTGCTACTCCCCTGAAACCGGATAAAATTTTGCTGATTTAGGAAATCAAGGCAAAAAAAATCCCCCAGTTGGTGTAAACCAGCCAGGGGAATTAGTTATCAGGGTGCATCTACCAATTACTTGTTCTATTGCTACTCCCCTGAAACCGGATAAAAATTGTCCAAAATTTCCTAGCCTTGTAGTAAAGTTTGTGCAGGCTTCGTTATTTTATCGGTCGACTTGTAATTTTTTTATGCAACCTCGACAAAGCATTATTGAAATTTTTTCAACTTTTGTGCAGTTTGAAGGCGATCGCTTCAGTCGGTGGGCGACGGAATCACGCTTGCGTCGCAGCATCCAAAGTTGTCTTCAGCAAATACCAAAAGAAAATTCGGAATATTTTTGGGTGCTGTATTGGTATAAGTTTTGGCAAGATTCAGCCGCCGCCGCTTTAGCGAGACAACATCTCACAGCTTATTTACAAGAACCTTGTTATTGGATATCGCAAAAAACCAGTGCAGCTTTCACCAGTAGCCAGTTTAAATTGGCGGATTGTTTCCAAATTGCGATCGCTCAAGTTGAACTTGTCTTAAAAAATTTTAATCCTTCCCAAAGCAGTACCTTAAAAAACTACGCCAGTCTGATTTTTAGTACTGCTATCCGCGAAACTTTGCGCCAGCGTCAAGAAGTTGATATCTGTAGCGATTGGGGTTTGTTACGCAAAACCAGTCAAAAGCGGTTGGTAGAATCTTTGCAAAATGCTGGTTTATCTCCTGAGACAATTCACGCCTATGTTTTGGCTTGGAATGGGTTTAAAACTTTGTATGTTCCCAGCAAAGCAGGTAATTCTCGCCAATTATCTCGCCCAGATGATGCCACTTGGGAAGCGATCGCCAAATTCTACAATTCCCAAACCAGCCAACCTGCTAATTCTCCAACTCTGGAAAAATGGTTACTCAGTGCGGCAAAAGCTGTCCGTAAATATCTTTATCCCACCCCCGATTCTCTGAATGTTTCTCTAGGCGGTGATGATGGATTTGAGTTATTGGATAATTTACCGGGGACACAAGAATCGTTAATTAACGAAATCATCGCCCAAGAAGAAGCCCAAACTAAAAGCCAACAGCAAGGCGAGATTAACCAAGTATTATCAACTGCGATCGCTCAATTAGAAGCCCAAATTCAGGAAATATTGCAACTATACTACGCAAAGCAACTCAATCAAGATGCGATCGCCAAACAATTAGATATCAAGCAGTATACTGTTTCCCGGCGACTGACGAAAGCTAAGGAGGTTTTGTTGCGGTCTTTAGCTAATTGGTGCCAAGATAGCCTGCATATTTCTCTGACATCAGACTTACTTAAAAGTATGAGTGCTGTGATGGAAGAATGGCTACAAAATTACTACAGTCCATCTTCTAGCTAAATTCTTTGTAGCCTGTGCGGGAAAGAGAATGTTCCCTAGTAGCGCCAAAACAAGCCAAACCTTTCCCTGGAGAAACCGCTATGACTGTTACTTTTGCTAATTCTACAGACTTAATTTTAGAGATTTCCGAATTTACCCAAGGTAGTCAGGCTTTTTCTCATCCCACTGCGGAATATCAAGCTTATTTGAATGAACTTTGCCTGAATGCTGTCTTACCTTGGTTACAGGAGGACTTTACACCACAGGCAAAGGTTTGGCCAACTACCACTGCATTATCCAGTTTTTGGGAACTGGTAAATGGAACTGCTGTTACAGTAGATGCAACAAGGTTTATCTTAGTTCCCAGTGAAAATATTGATTTCAGTGAATTACGTGTACCCCAAGAATGGATAGATTTACCGAGTTGGGTGGGAGATTATTATTTGGCGGTGCAAGTAGAAGCAGATGCAGGTTATGTCAGGGTTTGGGGTTATTGTACTCACACCCAACTCAAGCAGCAGGGTAATTATGATCCAGGCGATCGCACCTATTCTCTCAATGCTAGTGAGATAATTACTGATATCAGTGTTTTAGCTGTGGCGCGGGAATTTTGTCCAGCCGAAGCAACACGCACCACTGTTGCGGTAATTCCCACCCTACCACAAGCCCAAGCCCAAAACTTAATTAACCGCCTCGGTAATGCGGAAGTCATCACCCCTCGGTTAGCGATTCCTTTTCAACTGTGGGGTGGGTTAATTGAACATAGCGGTTGGCGACAAAATTTATATGAACGTCGGATTAATTTACCCGAACAGCGTTCTGTGTTGCAATGGTTAGAAAGTGGTGTATCGCAACTTGCTCAAGCAATTGGTTGGGAACGATGGAATTTAGAATTAAGTGCGGCGGCGCGGAGTGTCGAAGATAGAGCAACTGAGGCAAATATATCACGGCAGTTAGCGATCGCCGGACAAATCTACGAACTGACAATTATCCCCCAAGGCGAACCAGACTCACCTTATTGGCGGTTTGAGTTGCGTAACGCCACAGTCGGCGCAGCCATTCCCGGCGGTTTTAAACTGCGCCTGCTAACAGAAGACTTACAGCCATTTCCCAACAACGAAGATATAGCTACAACCGCAGTCGAACAACTGTTTGTTGAAGTGGCTTTAGAACCAGGGGAAGGTATCGTCTGGGAAGTAGAACCTTTACCCGAAAATTATGAGCGAGAAATACTTAAATTTTAAACTTTTCTCCTGCTAGTTTAACGGTAGTGTGGTAAGTAGAGATTCTATTTATCCATCTCCTCATTCACAAGCCATGAGAAAACAAGTCCAAAAACAAATGCGTACATGGGCGATGTTATGTCATATTTCGGCTTTAGTCGCATGGCTATTGTTATTTGGATTAGTTTTTCTGGGTATTCCCTTGTATTTACCATTGAATATTCTATTACCCTTGGTCATTTGGCGACTGAAAAAAGCTAAATATCCTTGGATTGACTTTCAAGGTAGAGAATCTTTAAACTTTCAAATTTCCTTAACTTTATATACTTTAGTGGTGATTATTTTTTCTTTACTACTCGTTTTGGGTAGCTGTGGTATTGCCATCACAACTAATGGTGCAGTCAATGAAGTCAAATCGGTGTTAGATGGGTTACTTCTGGTCTGGACATTTTTAATTATTGCCTTATTTTTATTACAATCATTTTTAGTTACATTTGCTGGTATCAAAGCTTATCACGGAGAACATTATCGCTATCCTTTGACTATGCGAATTTTAAGATGAAAGTAATAAATTAACCCTGGGAACTATATTTTATTTAAAAAAATACTACACCCAGATAAAGCTTCTTTCCTATTCCCTATCTACACAACTAGATTCGGAAACAAAATCAGATTCCCATATATGCTTGATAGGAAGCTCAATCACAAATTCTGTACCATTACCTGATGAAGAATTACAGATAATATTTCCTTTGTGCTTATCTACAATAATTTGATAACTAATAGATAATCCTAAGCCAGTACCTTTACCCACAGGTTTAGTAGTAAAAAATGGGTCAAATAGTTTACTTTTAACTTCCTCTGGTATACCAAAACCGTTATCTTTAATGCGAATAATTATATATTTTTCGTTTTTAACTTGTGTTTGGATCTGAATATAACTAGTCTGTTGTTTAATTTTTTGCTTTAATTCTTCAACTTCCTTTTCTCTTAGGGCATCAATAGCATTATTTAATATATTCATAAACACCTGATTTAACCCACCTGCATAACATTCAATCTGAGGTAAATTCTCACAATAGTCTTTAATGATTTTAATTTCTTGCTGACCAGTCTTACCTTTCAGGTGATACTGTAAAATTAACAAAGTACTGTCAATACCTTCATGAATATCTACAGGTTTCATTTCGGCTTCATCAAGACGAGAAAAGTTACGTAATGTTAGTACAATCTCGCGGATACGATCAGCACCAACTTCCATTGATGATAAAATTTTAGGCAAATCATCCAAAATAAATTCTATATCCAACTCTTTAAATTTAGTATTTATTTGCGAATTAGTAACCGAATATTCTTGTCGATATAAATTCATTAAATCCATTAATTGCTGAGTATATTCCCGCGCATATTTTAAATTACCGTAAATAAAATTAACAGGATTATTAATTTCATGAGCCACACCAGCAACTAACTGACCAAGAGAAGACATCTTTTCAGTTTGAATTAAATGTATTTGAGTACTTTGTAGTTCTTGCAAGGTATTTTCTAGTTCTATATTTTTCTGGTTTAATGTTTCTGTCCTGGCTGCAACTTTTGTTTCTAGCGCCAAATTAGTTTCTTCTAAGGCAAGTTGAGCAATTTTTTTGGCTTTTAAATATTCTTTTAATAATCTCAATACTAAAAGCCATGAAGGGATCAGCAATATTAAACTGATAATAGAACCTAAAATTGCCCAAAATATTTTTTGGCGATAATAAACAACTTGTTGTTGTAATTCTAATGCTATATTCAATCTTCTTTTGGCAACACCATCAGCATAAATTTGCTTTTGATTTTCATATTCACGGCTAGAAAGTAGTTGTTGTGCTGCTTGTTGTTTATTATCCTTCACTAAATCAAAAGATTGATATTCCATTTTCACTAACTTCTGATTAGCCACATCAATTTTTTTAGCATCTTCACTGTTATATGCTTGAGGTGCTAATTTAATAGATTCTTGAATAGCTCCATCTAGTTTTTGTTCAAATTGACGATATCGTTTTTCCCACATTGTGTTACCTGTGGCAGCATTCATCCTGGCCGACATGGTTAATACTTCATCAAGATAAACAATTTCATCACTTAGTTTTTGTAATCTAAATTCATTTTTAGTAATATTATTAAAATTATAATATGCTTGCCAATTCAGCCAAATTTGCGGAATAAATAAAAGTAAGGTTAGTAGTACTGTGATAGTGACTAAGTGTGAGGGAGAAAATTTCAGTTTAGTAGGCGCATACATTCGTCTATACACAATATTTTTAGATAAATTTTGGGATGGATTATGTATTGTAAACCATGTCATTGCATGATTACTCTACGGTAATCTAATTTTATAGATATTGGTTTTTCGAGTATTTGTCCAGGTTTGTTGAGAAATATATTCTGATTTTTATATACAAAAGAATAAAAATTAATTTTTATAAAGTTTCGGTAAAATTACTAATATGAAAAAATCTATTTTAATTAATCAAACAAAATATAGCAGTTCTCGACTCAGCGAGGTATAAGAAAAATAATTAACCGCAGATGGACGCGGATAAACGCGGATAAATTTGTATTTTACCCAAGTGAAAATCACTATAAAATACATTAGATACAATGTTGTAGCATTTCACTGTTGTACTAGGCTCAAATTAATTCGAGGAATGTCAAGTGATTAATGTAGCGATCGCATCTAGTAGTAGTTGCGGTTCAATTGGTTTAGCGAGGTGTGCTTGAAATCCCGCCGCGAGGATTTGACGTTTATTTGTCTCCCCAACAAAAGCAGTCAAAGCGATCGCGGGAATATCTCGGTTAAATTGGGGTACTAGATGACGCACTTGATGAATAAAAGTGTAGCCGTCCATGTCTGGCATTCCAATGTCACTGATTAGCAAATCGAATGGTGTTTTAGCTAACAAAGGTAGGGCTTTAATCGGAGATAATACTTCTTTGACAAGTGCGCCTTCTTGTTCCAGTATCACCTTCAGCAGTTCGAGGGAATCGGCCTCATCATCAACCACCACCACGCGGAGATTTTCTATACTCAGTTTTTGAGAGTCGGAATCATCAGGAGTATGGAGATTTAATGCAGACATTAAAGGTAACTGTACCGTAAAGGTTGCCCCTTGTCCTTCTCCGGCACTGGCAGCATTGATACTCCCCCCATGTGCTTCAATAATTTTACGTGCGATCGCCAACCCCAACCCTAACCCACCAAAATTCCGAGTTGTGGAACTATCCTGTTGTTGGAATAACTCAAACACGAATGGTAAAAATTCTGGTTGGATGCCTTTACCAGTATCACTCACTTGAATTTGTGCATGGTTATTAATACAAGTGAGTTGCACTGTTACCTGTCCACTGTGGGGGGTAAATTTGATGGCATTTGAGAGTAAATTCCAGATGACTTGTTGTAATCTGCCTGCATCCCCTCTGACATAAGCCTTTAATGGCTCTAGTAACACATCTAATTTAATCGCTTTTGCCTGTGCTGCTAAATTCACAGTTTCTAAAGCCGCAGCGATTGGTTCCGATAAATTCACAGCCCCAAAACTGAGGGAGAGTTTACCACGAATGATGCGGGAGATATCAAGAAGATCATCAATTAGTTGCGCCTGTTGTTTGGCATTCCGCTCAATCGTAATTAAGCCATGCTGGAGTTTTTCGGCATTCATCTTGGGTGATTGCAGCATTTTTGCCCAACCCAAAATCGGGTTTAAGGGCGTTCGTAATTCATGAGAGAGAATCGCCAAAAATTCATCCTTGATTTGATTGGCGCGTTCGGCAGCTTCTCTGGCGGCTTGTTCTTGTTGGAGTAATTTTTCTCGTTGGGTTTCTATGGCTTTGCGATAACTAATATTCTTAAATAAAATGGCAACTTTACGGTTTTCTGCCCGTTCAATGGGGAAGGCATAAACCTCAAACCAGCGATTCATAACCTCAGAGCCATTTTCAAAGCGCACAGGTTCACCGGTGAGGGCAACTCTGCCATAAGTTTCAAACCAAAATTCTTCTAAATTAGGAAGAAGTTGCCGGGCTGTTTTACCAACTGCCTGTCGAAGTCCGGTTTCTCGCTCAAAAGCAGGGTTAATTTCTAAAAAGCAATAATCAACTGGTTTGTTGTTTTCATCAAACAACATTTCAATTACACAAAAACCGTCTTCCATCGTCTTAAACAGGGTGCGATAACGTTCTTCTGAACGACGCAAGGCTAACTCGGATTTTTTGTGTTCGGTAATATCGCGGTTGGTTTCTAAAACTAGTTTCTGTCCGTTCGTCTCAATTAGTTGCTGACGGCTTTCTACAATTACCTGCTGTCCTGTATGAGTAGTATGCTTTAACTCTCCTGTCCATTGGCGATCGCGTTCTAAGATGGTAAGCAGTTCCGCTAATGGTAAGGGGTAAATTGTTTGAAGCAGAATATGGGTATTCTGCCCCATGACTTGTTCTCTTGTATAACCGTACAGTTGCTCACAACCCTGATTCCAACTGATAATGCCTTGCTCAAAACTCCATACCAGTATCGGTTCATAAGATAACTCAATCAGCAAGTTGAATTGACGTAGTTGTTCTTCGGTGCGTTTGCGTTCAGTAATTTCTTCACACACAGTACTGACACCAATCACACGTTCTCCGTCCTTCAACGGCAAAAATTTTTCTAACCAAACCCTTTCTACGCCCGGTTGTGCCGGAGTTTCCCCGCGAATTTCAACATTCAGTAATGGTTCTCCTGTGTCAAAAATCGGACGGATTAATTGTTCGGCAGTATCGGCAATGTCAGGTAACAACTCGCGGATGGTGCGCCCAAGATGTTCTTCTACAGAAAACCCATTAATTTCCGCCAATTGCTGGTTAATTCGCACAAAACGCAGGTCAGGATCGAGAACATTTAAGCCAATGGGGGCAGATTGGTAGATAGTCTCAATTTCTGTTAGTTGCTGTTGCAAGGTTGCCCGACTTGATTCTAATTCGGCTGCTAGTCGCTGACGTTCTGTAATGTCTGCCACCATCCCAATTAGGCGAATTAATCTTCCTTGCTGGTCAAAAAATCCGCGTCCACTTTCTTCTAAGGTGACGATTTGTTCATCTGGGCGCAGGAGTCGATAGGTAATTTTGTAGCTGCTATTCTCAGGTTTGAGTGTTTGTATAATTCCTTTGAAGCGATCGCGATCATCAGGATGGACACGCTGAAAAAAATTTGCGCCTGTATCTTGTTGCGCTGATGATGGGCTTAACCCTAAAATCACACCACATTGAGGCGATCGCTTGACTGCATCGGTGATTAAATCCCATTCAAAAGTAAAGATCCGGGCAACTTCCATTGCTAATTGATTGCGTTCTTCACTCTCCCGCAGTGCGGCATTTACCTGTTCTAATTCGGCAGTTCGTTTGGCAATGCGCTGTTCTAGTTCCTGGTTGATGTTTTGTAGAGTAACTTCCGTCTGTTTTTGCTGGGTAATATCTCGCGCTACGCAGTAAATCACACCCCTGCTAATTTGTGGTGATGCTGTCCACTCTAGCCAGCGATCATCGCCATCCTTTGTCCGGTAGCGATTCTGGAAATTGAGTGTGGGTATACCTGCCTTGATTTTCTCCATTTCTGCCAAGGTGGCAATATGGTCATCTGGATGCACAAAGTCCAAGAAAGGACGGGCTAAAAATTCTGCTTCTGAGTAACCCAGGATTTGAGTAAATGCTGGGTTGATTCGCCGAAAGTAGCCATCCAGACCAACTACCGACAGCAGATCAAGCGATCGCTCAAAGAAAAAGGCTTCTTCGGATAATACCAATTCATTTACAGGTGAGAAAATATGATCTTCAGCAGTCATAACATAAATCACGCTGGAGACACAGCGAAATAAAAGCCAAGCCAAAATCTAAAACAAGTATTCATTACAGAGCGATCGCTGACGTTTCCTCTGTAATGAAGGTCATCACTATCGTATTATATGGTGATAATTATTCAAGATGATTAATGTAAATAGTCTTGCTATTGTTAAATTTAATTTAGAGGTGCAGAATTAACCATGAATCAAAATGTAGTTGGTGTGGCTGTAGTTGGGACTGGATTTGGTCAAAAAGTTCATATCCCTGGGTTGATTGCCCATCCTCGAACTAATGTAGTTGCTGTTTATCATCGGGATATTCATCAAGCCCAAGTTATTGCTGATGCCCATAATATTCCTCATGCTTGTACTAATATTGCCGATATTGTCAACATCCCAGAAGTACAAGCAGTTAGTATTTCCACACCTCCATTTTTACATTATGAAATGGCTAAAACTGTACTAAAAGCAGGTAAACATTTATTATTAGAAAAACCCACAAGTTTAAATGCAACTGAAGCTAAAGAATTATATCAATTAGCAATTACAAATCAAGTAACTGCGGTAGTAGATTTTGAATTTCGCTTTGTTCCCGGCTGGCAATTATTTGCAGATTTATTAGCATCAGGTTATGTCGGTAACAAACGCCTGATTAAAATTGATTGGTTTGGTTCTTCTCGCGCTGATACTTCTCGCCCGTGGAATTGGTATTCGTCTCAAGCCCAAGGCGGTGGTGCTTTGGGGTCTTTGGGTTCCCACGCCTTTGATTATATTTATTGGTTATTTGGGCCTGTCCGCAGATTAAGTGCTTATTTAAGTACCGCCATCCCCAACCGCCTTGACCCCAGCACCAATCAACTCAAGCCAGTGGAAACCGATGATAATTGTTTGTTGTCCCTGGAATTAGCCGATGGCACACCTTGTCAACTGAATATTAGTGCGGTAGTTCACGCACCGCGCACTCATTGGTTAGAGGTGTATGGCGATCGCGGTACATTAGTCTTAGGCAGCGAAAATCAAAAAGACTACATCCACGGTTTTCGCGTTTGGGGTTCCCAAGTCGGACAACCACTCACAGAAATTGAAATTCCTCAGTCGTTAATGTTTACCCAAAACTTCACCGACGGACGTATTTCTGCATTCATCCGCGTAGTAGACCAATGGCTACAAGGAATTGACCAAAAACAGTCAGTTGTCCCATCTTTACGAGAAGGGGTTTATTCCCAATTATTAATGGATTTATCCCATCAATCTCATCAAACTAGCAGTTGGATTGATGTTCCCAACTTAGATGCTTATCTGCAAAATTAAGATTAGCCGCATTCACATAACTTATGCAGATGTTGATAGATAATGATTTTTTCCCAATGATTACCACTGCATAAGTTTTCATCAGCCATAATAGAACATATTCGAGAGGAGATGAGCAAGTATCTTTTTATTTTCAAGCATTAATCAATACTAAAAAATAGGAGTTTTTATGTTTTTGCAGAGAATTCGAGTTCCTGATTTTCGTGTTTTAAAAAATGTTGATATTTCTTTTGAAAAAGAATTCACCCCTAGTATATTTCCACTGGGTAGCTTGAATGGTGCTGGCAAAAGTACACTATTGCAATTAATTTTTGTGTTACTCCATTGTTCTATTCATAAAGATAGAATAATTTTTCTAAAAAATTTAATTGAAGGTTTTAAGATTGATAAAGACTCTGATAAGCGAGTTTTAGCAATAATTGATATTTGGGATGGCAAACAAAATATAGAACTTGAGTTTTTTACTTGCAAAGAATCTTTTATATTAGATAACTATGAACAAGAAAATAATGATAATGAAACCAATGAAAATATTTTTTCTGTAACAGATGTCTATGATGAAACAAACAAGGCGAAATCAGAATCTAGTTTTGAGGAAATGCTCTCTTTAATAAATGATAAAAACCGGAGAAAAGAATATTTCAATAAAATATTTTCAAAATATCTTAAGAGTAGTAAGACAATATATATATGTGATATATCTTCTGACAATTTTGATTATGACAAAGAAATGTTACTGTGCCATTTTGATAATTTAGATATAACCGATATAAAACATATAAAATCATTTTTTATTAATTTATCAGATAAAGTATTCTTGGCAGCACATATTTCACAGATTTTTCTATTTCTTTCAGCTAAATCTAGGAAATTATTATTTAATAACCAAGGTGAAAATAGTTATTATGTGAACTTAAAAGAGGATAAAACTCAATTACCTAATTTTTTCACCTATGATTTTATGGCTATGGATATTCTGATTAAATCTTTTACTGATGCTCGTGATCAAGATTTTAGACAAGCTATAGAAACAGGAAGTTACGGAGATAATTATAAAACATTATTAAAGGATTTAAATTCTGTATTAAATAATAAAAAAATCAACCTAAACAAAGATTTTACTGGCGTTAATTTTAAAAGAGATAACGATAATGTAGAACTTTACCCAGAAGATTTAAGTCACGGTGAACTCAAAAAATTATGTATCTATGTATGGATTAAATCTAATAAAATAGAAAATGCAATTGTTTTAATGGATGAAATTGAAATAGCATTTCATCCAGATTGGCAATATCAAATAGTTAGGGATTTAGAAGAATGGTCGCCTAGCAATCAATATATTTTAGCAACTCATTCTTATGAGCTATGTCAAGCAGTTACCCCTGCTCATGTTAAAGAATTACCACCAAAACTTATCAAGCCAAACAAATTATAAAATAACTAAATATGGGTCTTAGTGAAGCAGAGCTAGAAGAGCATTGTCGATATATTCTAGAAGATAGAAGAATCCTCAACAAAATAGTTATACTGTGTGAAGGCGAAATTCCAAAAACGTCAGGTAGATTATCGCCTCAATCGTACAGAAATATGGATAAAATGCCTGATGCTAACTTTTATCATGCTTGCGTTCCAAGATGGTGGAAGCAGTATAGACCTCAGTTTATCAATTGCGGCGATCGCCAAGATGTATTAAATACATTTTTTAGTATTTTAGACTTACATAATCAAAATCCTGCCAACTCTTATCTCAGTCCCCATCAGCTATTTGCCATTGTAGATTTAGATATTCAAATAGCCAGCATAAAAAACGATTACGCTTTTACAGATACCGATTCTATTTTCTACAATTTATATGAGAAAGCTAAAATTAATGAAGGGAATTGTATAAATCATCGTATATGGGTGACTGGCTTAGTTCACAAAGAAGCATACTTTTTAACACCTGATATTCAGTCAGTCTTGGACAATTACTCAAATACACCTGTCTATCAAGATTCAGTTGTGAATATTGAGCAAGTTTATCTTGATATAGTTGATAGTTTGCATGAAGATATAGATTTACAAAATAACTTAGAAAAAACATTTAATCGAATTAACTACTGTTCAAATTTAGATTTTGATGATATCAAAAATTTTCAAACTTCTTGGAAAATAAATTTTATAAATAGTCAAAATAATTTCGATAAAAACATCTTAAGTTTAGCTTTACTGACAATTGCTAAAGCCAAAAAATATTGGAAACAGATTCAACCGCCTCAAGGATGGACTAGTTCAGAACGGGCGTTTAGAGATGGATTAACGCTAGAGATAGGAAAATTTTATTCAGAACAAGAATGTGATGCTAAAAACCACATTCCTTTTTTCTTCAAAATTCTATATGGTTTGATTGAGCAGGAGTAATCCCAAATCGATATGAAGAAGCGTATATGTTTGATAGCGCCAGACTTCCAGTGTGATACCATTTCACGAAATTACTGATAGAAATCGCTTCCTCTGCAACTCTGCTTCTGGTCGCCGAGCGTTCGCGCAGCGTCTCCGTCAGGAGAAGTCGAGGCGCTACTTGCATATCCGTATCATTTTTAAAGTGAAATGGTATGAGGGGTTTATTTAGCGCGTATGAAATTCCACGGCCAATACGGTTCGGATAAGAAACTTACTTGTGTAGGCAAGCAAGGGTGCAGGGGTGCAGGGGTGAAAGGGGGAACGAAGCTACGCTCTCCCCTGCACCTGAAGCTCCTCCGCCCCCCTGCTCACCTCAACAGATACATTTGTTAACCAAACCGTATTGATTTCACGACTGTTTGTCAAATTTTGATGTCATAGTTACCAAAAAAATCGAGGCTCAGATCCCCGACTTCTTCAGTTACGAAGATAATAAAAACCCGCTATAGAAAGACTTACTATAGCGGGTAATAATTCAAAATTCTAATTGTGGATTATTTAGAAAATCCATTCGGGAATAGCTTCTTCTTTGGTATTCGTATTGCGAGATGGTGTTTCACGATTGAACTTCATGTGAATTGAGCGTGTTTGCTCACCATCAGCAGCCACAGCCAAAATTGGGTAGTCAATTAAACCATCTTGGAAGGACATCTGGAAGCGGAATGTCCCATCGGGATTCAGTTTAATTTCACGACCGCCGATTGTTACAGTCGCATCAGGTTCAGTTGCACCGTAAACAATCAATTCCGCATCAGCAATTAACCAGAACTGGCGGGGACGAATGGGTGCGGCGGAAGCTGAGAAGCCAACACCAGACATTCCTGCACCAGACATGGTTAAACCAGACACGGTGGGAACAGCCCACATACCAACACCAGATGGGAAGACGTAGGAACTGATAGCCTGTTCGGGGCGTACAGAACCAGCTACGTGCTGCATAGAACCAAACAGAGAACCTGCAACCCGTTGTGCTTCGGCAGATTCGGCTAAACCAAAGATGTGGTCGTAGATGGGGTTTCCATTTGTACCAGTTGCTGTTGGCAGTTTCTTAGCTGGTGGTACTAGTTCGTACAGAGTTCTACCGCGCAGGTCTTCTTCAAAATTAACAGTGATGAAGACATCTTCAATCCAGTCAGATGGGTACACAGGAGGAATGTGTACTTGAGCAGAACGCGCCAAAACTAACCAACGACCATCAAAAGTCCGATAACCAATATCGATAACATAATCGCGATCGCTCACAGGAATAGGTAAATACCATTCTCTGGCTAGTTCATCAACAGGATATTCTTGGATGCTGTGGGGGCTTTGATAATCAAGACTGATGTCGGTAACATCATAAATCCGCAGTGCTAATTGCTGTCCGCCCTGACGACGCAGTTCTTCTTTATGATCATTGGGAATATCCCAATAAGTGTAAGCCCATTGGGGATCACGGGGTAAAAGTACAATCCGGCTTTCACCATAACCACCCGGTAGATCGGCGAGTCCTTCATCAACATCAGCCAGAGAGCCACCTGTACGGTCTTCTTGACCCAGTTCAAATTTTGCTGCTTCCACGGTTTCCTGTGCCTCAAGTGAACGAGATGGACTAAGGGACGCTTTGCTGCGCTGCACCTCTTGAATTGCTGCCAACAACTGTGATTTACGCATTCGGCTATAGCGGGAGACGCTATACTCACTGGCAACTTTACGTAGTTGTCTCAGTGTCATCTCCTCTAGCGGTGGGCGTTCTTTTGCCATTAATTTGGCCTCCAGTAGTTTGAAAGGTAATTATCTCTCTGAGTTAGAGAATGTTTGATAAAAAAGTCATTCTTCTCAGATGAATTTCTTATTCCTGACTCCTGGTTTTGCCCAGTTTTTAAAGTTTTTTAATTCGCTTTTAAAATGAGGGTCACTCCCTTTCAATTTCCTTGAATGCTTGGGTAAGCATTTTTCGGGATCGGAGGAGTCGTTTTGTTAAGTAAATATTAACCAGTAACCCTCGGTATTGATCAAGGGGTCTAAAGGTACTTTTTTCGGGCTTTTACGAATTTAATAGCTTTGGCGGGATCATATTGTTATGATTTAATGACATTTGAGTTTTCTACTCCTCAGTATTGTCAAATTTTCATGACTTTTGGAAGGCTCAAGCTATCAAACCCTTGCCCAGATGTGATCTCATCTCCAATTCTGGGATTTAATCTAGTTGCACAGCTAATACGTCAAAATCTAAATAAAAGCGAACTTTAGTAACTATGCAGATTACCCAAAGCCTTCATACAGCCATTCTCGTTACCGACTTAGAACGCGCTGAAAACTTTTACACTCAAGTGTTGGGATTATCAAAAATTGACCGTTCCCTAAAATATCCTGGTGCATGGTATCAAGTCGGCGACTATCAAGTTCATCTCATAGTCGCATCCACAGTACCAACCGATAACCCCAACGAAAAATGGGGACGTAATCCCCACATTGCTTTTGCAGTAGCTGATTTAGAACAAGCTAAACAAGAACTGCTAAGTCAAAATTATCTTATTCAAGCCAGCGCCTCTGGTCGCTCCGCCATCTTTACTCAAGATCCCGACGGAAATGTGATTGAGATCAGTCAGCAGTGATTGAATGATTAACTGATGAAAGTTATTGCCTACATTTATTGTGACCCTCTCCTAGACTCTGTTCCACAAAACATTAATTGGCAATGGGAGGTAGAACGGATTTATGAAGATTTGGCTAAGAGAAATGCTGATGGATGTACTGTCCGATCGCAATTACAACAATTACTCACAGACTGTCAAAATGAACCAGTAGAGTATTTGCTGGTTCGTCGTCTGGAAGAATTAGGTGATACTGTAGAGGAAGTCAGCGATCGCTTAAATGAATTAGAAGCGATGGGTGTAGCTGTAATTGCGACTGAACAATCCTACACATCAGAGCAATCCCAGTTTCGGGCTGAATTACTCAAACTAATCCAAGAAATTCAATATCAACAAAGAAGTCGGCGTATCCGTCAAGGACACGCTCGGAATCGTCTTGAAGCCGCACCGCCACCCGGAAAAGCACCTTATGGTTATCGCCGTGGTCAAGGAAAATATATTATTGACCGCAGCACCTCCCCCGTTGTGAAAGACTTTTTTGATCACTTTTTACTCTACGGTTCCTTGCGGGGCGCAGTGCGTTACTTAGCAAAAAAATATGCGAAGAAAATTTCTGTTACCACTGGGCGACGCTGGTTAACAAATCCTGTTTATCGGGGAGACACAGCTTATCTCAACGGTGAAATTATCTCAGATACTCATACAGCGATTCTTTCTAAAGAAGAAGCAGCCCAAATTGACCGACTATTACGCCGTAATAGCCGCTTACCATCTCGAACTGCAAGTGCGCCCCGTTCTTTAGCTGGGTTAGTTGTCTGCGGCGAATGTCAATCTCATACAACAGTCACTCGCGTTACCCGTCGCTACCAAGACCAAGAGTATCTTTATTTACGTCCGATTAATTGTCCTCGAAGTCCCAAGTGTCGCGCCATTCCTTACCAAGACATTTTAGAATCGACGATCGCTAAAGTTTGTCGTGATTTACCATTAGCAGTAGCCGGGATGAATTCTCCAGAGTTGGATACTGTCAAGAATAGTTTAGGCGATGCGATCGCACGTCAACAAGAAATATTAGCTCAGTTACCTGCTTTAATTGAAACTGGTATTTTAGATGCAGAAACAGCAAAACTCAGAGAATACAAACTCCGCACAGAAATTTCTGCACTCCAAGCCAAGTTAGCCACACTTCCCCCTGTCAATCTGCGTTCTGTCGCCCAAGCCGTTTCTATTCCACAATTTTGGTTAGATTTGTCAGAAACAGAACGACGCTTTTACCTGCGAGAGTTTATTCGCCAAATTGAAATTAGCCGTGAAGATAAACAATGGGATTTACGAATAGTGTTTATTTTTTAGTAAGTCATTTAAGGCTTTCCATCAACTTTTTGCAACTGTGCTACTCTGGGGTCAATAATTTTTTGACCTAAACTAGCAAATTTAATCGCCACAGATATTTTATTTCCTGAACCGAAAACGTGAGTTATTTCGCCAATTCCAAAGGTTTTGTGTAGGACTTGATCCCCAACTTGCCAATTGTGAGATCCTTCTTGTTTTTCGTTATTTGTTGCAGCATTCCTAGGATAATTTTGCCGAACTTTACTTTGACTAGTTAATAATTCTGGGGGTAATTCGTCCAGAAATTGCGATCGCAGTGCGGGTTCTCGTGAACCATATAAACGGCGTTCACGGGCGAAGGATAAATGTAACCGTTCTTGGGCGCGGGTAATTCCTACATAACACAAGCGGCGTTCTTCTTCTAAGGATGCGGGATCATTCATTGAACGATAGTTAGGAAATAACCCTTGTTCTAATCCCACCAAAAAGACTACGGGAAACTCCAATCCTTTAGACGCGTGTAGAGTCATCAAAGAAACGGCTGTTTGTCCTTCTTTTAAATTATCCAAATCAGAACTTAAGGCGGTACTTTGCAAAAAGGCTGTTAAGGAAACATCCTCATTTTCTTCTTGAAATTGCAAAACGGCGTTATAAAGTTCCTGGACGTTTTGAATTCTGTCTTCTGCTTCATCTGTACCTTGACTGTGCAAGTCTTGGACATAACCAGATTCTTCTAACAAACCCATAACAATTTCCGAGACTGGAACCGTTGCGACTTGTTCTTGATAACGGCCAATCATTTGTCCAAAATTATTCACCGCTTTTGCTGAACGCCCAGCTAATGTATTAACAGATGTTTCATCGCTGAGAATTTCCCATAAGCTGACACCTAATTGCTGGGAGGCGTTAATTAAGTTATCAATGGTGGCTTTACCGATTCCCCGTCGGGGAGTATTAATCACCCGCAATAAACTCACTGTATCAGCAGGGTTAGCGATCGCTCTGAGATAAGCTATCACATCTTTAATTTCTTTGCGGTCATAAAATTTCATTCCGCCCACAACTGTATAAGGAATTTGATTCCTCACCAACAATTCTTCAAAGGGGCGAGATTGGGCGTTAGTGCGATACAAAATTGCAAAACTACCCCAATTTAATTCGGGATGTTGATGTTCTAAGGTACGAATTTGCCGAATCACAAAATCTGCTTCCGCCAGTTCATCATCAGCTTTGTGACAATGAATTTGTTCACCACTTCCCCGCGTTGGTTTTAGGACTTTATCAATTCGTTGGGTGTTATTTTCAATTAATTCATTGGCAGCCTGTAAAATATTTTCACAAGAGCGATAGTTTTCTTCTAACTTCACCATTGTGCGGGTATCTTCATCCGGTAAACCATCACCGAAATCATTTTGAAATTCCAGCAGAATGGTAAAGTCTGCCATGCGGAAACTATAAATTGATTGGTCAGCATCGCCTACGACAAAGACTGAGCGATTTTGCCAATTCCATTCACTTTTTCTATCTTCTCCATTAGTTACTAACAACCGAATCAAATCATATTGCGTGCGGTTGGTATCTTGATATTCATCAACTAAAATATGACAGAATTTGCGATGCCAATAACCTAAGACTTGCTCGTTTTGTTGAAATAATTTGGTAGGGACAAGAATTAAATCATCAAAATCTAGGGCGTTATTTTCTGCTAGTTTATCTTGATAGGAACTGTAGACTTGAGCAATTACTCGTCCGCGATAATTTGGCTGTTCTTTTTCAAAGTCTTGGGGTGATAAACCTTGGTTTTTGGCGTTACTGATGGCGTAGCGAACAGAACGCGGCTCAAACTTTTTATCGTCGAGGTTTAATTGTTTGGTGACAATTTCTTTAACTAAAGATTGGGCATCTGATTCGTCAAAAATCGAAAAATTTCGATTCCATTTGCGCCCTTTTTCATCTTGATATTTCTCAATATCAAAGCGCAAAATCCTTGAAAATAAACTGTGGAAAGTACCGCACCACAAATCTTTGATGGTTGTGCGGTAAACTTGCGATCGCAGTTTTGTTTGTTCGTGTTCTGGTAATAAATCAAATTTTGTCCCGTGTTGCGTCATCGCCAATTGTTCCGCAAACAGCTTTTGAATGCGTTCCTTCATTTCTCGTGCAGCTTTGTTGGTGAAAGTCACCGCCAAGATATTTTCAGGATTCACACGGTGTTTGAGAATCAAGTTAGCGATACGATAAGTCAAAGCGCGGGTTTTCCCGGAACCAGCGCCAGCCACAACTAACAACGGGCCACAATAGTGTTCTACGGCTTGACGTTGGCTAGGGTTGAGGTGACTGAGAAAGTCAATAGTTGTAGTCATGGCTTGTGAGGTGTGCGGGTTTGTCGCTGCTAGTCATAAGGTATTTTAGCAGCGTCACCTGTCAAGTTTTTATTTGGGGCGATCGCACAAATATCAAGCCAGAGTATTTTTATGCAGCAAAATGACTCTTTGCATCGTACCAAGCATTTACATCGTCAACAATCTGTCTAATTCCATTCTCATCTAGAGAATGCCATTGTAGAGATACTTGGTTAGAGTCAGCAATAACATGATTTAGCCATTTGTAATATCCTTTGTCATCCTCCATCGTAAACAAGAATAAAAATAGCGGAAACGGCACATTATGAAGATATTCAGTTGTTTTTTGGGTAATAGATAGTGAAAAATCTTTTAAATTTCTGATAGCTGTGTCTTGTGCTTTAACTTCCACACCAAAAACTCTTCCAGTCGGCAGGTTATCTCGTAGTATCGTTACAAGAATATCAAAGCCATAATCAGCCGACTTCATCCTTTCAATCACTAAATCGTTGCGACGAGTCAGGTACATAACTGCAAGATATTCGGCGCGTTCTGCAATAAAATTTTGTAGATTCTGCTTCATTACTTCCTCCATTTCGGATCGCAAAAAATTGATCGGAAGGTTGCGTGGTGAGGAGAAGTCCAGTATGCTTTCACCTCATCCCATAGTAATGCCAATACATCGGGGTTGAGGGGATAATCTGTACACAAACTGGAAAACCCTGTGGTACTTTCGCCGTTACCTGACAAAATATAACCCTGCTCTGCTTGCTCATCAATACCAATAACATAAGTAGGCGCAGGATAGGCTGCAAGACGCTTCATATCGCTGTCATTAACTTTGACTCTTAATCGGCGATCGCTTTGAGTGTAACCTTGGGATGTTGACTTTACTTGCACAAAAAAGAAAGGTATCAAAGACTCATCATGAAAGAGTTCTACGTAAAAATCGATTGCTCGCTTTTTTTCTCCTAAAAATCGCGGATGCTCAAATAAATAACCACGACTAGGATGTTTACGTGTGATGAGAACTCGAAAAATTGATTCGCCACGTTCTCCGATAACTTCTCTTGTATCCACTACACTAAATACCCCTCTAATCTCCTCAGTATAAGTCTGCCCGCAGATGAAATACCCCGACTATCTACCGCTTGTATTAAGCTTTCGTGATTAACATTGGCTTACTTACTTGTCAATGAGTACATATTGCATATACTGAACAGTATAGTTAATATAAATTTTTGTATAGCGAGGACTAGGAATGTACATAGTACAGATTGCCTCGGAATGCGCTCCTGTAATCAAAGCAGGCGGTTTAGGGGATGTTGTTTACGGACTGAGTAGAGAATTAGAAGGCAGAGGAAATTGCGTCGAGATCATACTACCCATGTATGATTGTATGCGCTACGACCATATTTGGGGTCTGCATGATGCCTACAAAGACTTGTGGGTTCCCTGGTATGGTGCAGCAGTTCACTGTTCTGTATACTGCGGTTGGGTGCATGGTAGGCTGTGCTTTTTTATTCAACCCCACTCCGAAGATAATTTCTTTAATCGCGGCTGTTATTACGGTTGTGATGATGACAATATGCGCTTTGCCTTCTTTAGCAAAGCCGCTTTAGAATTTTTAAATCAAAGCAATAAGCGCCCTGATATTATCCATTGTCATGACTGGCAAACAGGCTTAATTCCTGTTTTGCTGGCTGAGATTTACAAATACAATGGTATGGAATATCAGCGAGCTTGCTACACCATCCATAACTTTAAGCATCAGGGAATAGGCGGTGTACAAACTCTCTGGGCGACAGGTTTAAATCGAGAAGATTACTATTTCCAATACGATAAGCTGCGTGACAACTTTAACCCCTTTGCCTTGAATTATATGAAAGGGGGTATTGTTTACGCCAATGCAGTCACCACAGTTTCACCCAACCACGCAGAAGAAGCGCGATTTACAGAAGTGGGTTGTGGTTTAGGTCATACACTGCATTTAAATCAAGATAAATTCTCTGGGGTACTTAACGGTATTGATTACGATTTTTGGAATCCTGAAATTGACCGTTACATCCCCAATAACTATACCTACGAAGATTTTGAACAAAAAATATATAACAAAAAAGCTTTACGCGAAAGGCTCTTGCTTGATGCAGCCGATAAACCAATCATTGCTTATATTGGTCGGTTAGATAATCAAAAAGGTGTGCATTTAGTACATCACGCGATTTATCATGCACTCAATAAAGGCGCACAATTTGTATTACTGGGTTCAGCCACAGAATCAGGAATCAATGCTCATTTCCGTCATGAAAAAGCATTTTTAAATAGTCACCCCGATGTGCATTTAGAATTGGGCTTTAATGAAGAATTATCCCATCTCATCTATGCAGGGGCAGATATGATTGTGGTTCCCAGCAATTACGAACCATGCGGTTTAACTCAGATGATTGGTTTAAAATATGGTACAGTGCCAATTGTGCGTGGTGTTGGTGGGTTAGTCAATACGGTATTTGATCGAGATTACGACCAAAATCTACCACCAGAAAAACGCAATGGTTATGTATTTTATCAAACAGATAATTACGCCCTAGAATCGGCAATGAATCGGGCAATTGATTTGTGGTATCAGTCACCTGATGAGTTCCGCCAATTAGCGATTCAAGGGATGAAATATGACTACTCATGGAACATTCCAGGAGCCGACTACTTAAAGATTTACGAATGGATTAGACATCGTTGGTAAGTCAGCATAAACAGATTTATCTTGGTTTAATTTAATACAATTTTCATACTAAAAGGTGCGGTTTGCTATGGCGATCGCACCTTTACTAATTTATACATACCTACATATAAATTGATAAATATTTGTTGCTGATTTTGTGGATTTTCTAGAAATTTCAAACTTGTCTTGTTAACAATTTTTTATATAACGTGAAATGTCAAAGTTACTCTTTAGCTAATTGGATCTCTTAGGATAGATGTCAGAATTTAAACACAAGCTATAAATCAAAATATCAGGTTTGATTCATATTTTGAGAGGTAACTATGCTCCACCATATTTCCATTGCTGTCAAAAATCCTCAGCACGTAGCTAATGTTATGGCAGAAATTATGCACGGTCGAGTGGCACCATTTTCACCTAATCCCGGTGGGTATATGATGTTCGTGGGGGATGAGTTTGGTACTGGAATTGAATTTTATCCCTTGGGTAGTGAAATTATCCCTGATGTATGGCAAGGACAAGCAGGATTTCAAATAAATGAACATCCTGCAAATTACACGTCAGTTCATGCAGCAATTTCTGTTCCCGTCAGCCTAGAAGAAATTGAGCGTATTGGCGCACAGGAAGGTTGGCGAGTGCTTGCTTGTAGCCGTAATGGTGTGTTTGATGTGGTGGAATTTTGGATTGAAAATCGTTTGATGTTGGAACTCCTGACACCGGAGATGGCTGCGAAGTATCTGGAAGTAACCAGTCCGCAAAAATTAGAACAGCTGGCTAATTCAGTGGCGGGTGTGAATGTGGGTGGATAAGGGAGATAAGGGAGATGGGTATTACGCTAAAAGATTGTAGCGGCTAATATCTGGTGCAGCAGCTAATAAACCTTCTAGTTTGCCTAATGCTGCTTGGATATGAGGTGTATTTAAATGAGTTTCCAATGCTTCCGCAGAAGTCCATTCTTCAACAAATGTGAAATCTGTTGGGTCAGACTGGTTTTGCAGAAGTTCGTAACTAATTACACCTGCTTCTTGTCTGGTAGGTTCAACTACACTGAGTAGTAAAGCTTTGAGTTCTTCTACTTTATTTGGTAAGGCAATAAAACGAGCCACAACACGCAGATTTTGATTAGACATTTTGTACCTCAGTTAATAGTTAATAGTCATTTACAGCACTTTTGTTAAGTAGTGAGTCATAAGTAAATTTCGGACTCATTACTCATTACTTTTTTCAATCAGTTGCTGTACCTCATAAACATCGAATCTGCTGTATTAATTGTTATTGTCTCCCTCAAGTCCCAGTTGTCTTACAGCTACCATATAACGGAAGATGTAGTCTATCAACTCTATGTAGTTACGGGCTGTTTGCCAAGAAGATGCCCAGACTGTGATACCGTGGTCACGGATGAGTAAGGCGGGAATTTTGGGTGAATTAATTGTAAAGCGATCGCTAAAATATCATTGAAAAATCTAGCTATAAACCTTAAAAACCCTACCTGTTATTTTGGTTTGTCTGTCAATGCGTAAGTCCTATCCTCTTTTTAAACCGAACGATGAACTGAATTTTCTCCGTTCGTTGTCAGGTAATCCCTCTATTTTATTAAGTATTTATACTTATTCTTCCCTACATCTGTTTTTTTAGCCATAGGTAATTCCTGAAAAAATAGTACAAAGTAACTATTTTTTGAACTCCAAAATCGGGGTTAATACTCTATTTTTTTCAAAATGAGAATTGCTGGGATAAAATACAGTAATTATCCCTGTCAAATACAAATTAGTTGAATCTGGTAATGATTCTTTACCAGGACTTACTCAAAACGCTCAATTCTCCTACTAAATATAATTAGCCTGCGTGGTGCGCCAATCGCAATAGGCAGGCTTTGTTTGTATAGCCCCAGACTTCCAGTCTGAGGGGTTTACATACAGGCTAAAGTTAAATCTTATTAGGTATTAGCACTTTCGCTTCTACTTTGACACTCTTCACACCTTTGACTTCCTTAACTAATTTTTCAGCTTTTTTTAACTCTGCATTCGATGTCGCCGTCCCTTTAATTACGATATTCCCCGCTTTAGCTTCTACCTCTAATTTATTATTTGGTAACTCGGCTTTCAGCTTTTTAACAACTTCACTTTTTAATGCACCCTCAGATTTTGTAGTTACAGGAGTATTTTTAGTTACTGCTGTTTTCTCAGTTGTATCTTTAGGTGTTTTATCTGTAGTTTGAGTAGTTTGAGAAGCGGGTTTTGCTGATGCTTGGGAAGTTGGGTTATTAGTAGAACTTTTAGCAGCATCTTGATGATTTTCTTGACAACCAACAGCACCAACTAACAAAATGCTACTGATGATCAACGGCAATAATTTTTTCATATCTGTCTCCAAATTGAATACTTGCAACGGTCAATAGAGATAGATGCGATTCTGAAGAGAAAACTTAACAACAATCTAATAGGCTATAGCAAGTTGCCAGCTATTAAGCAATATAGATGCCTAAGATATTTTTTCGACTGGTATCCTAAGCAATTTGATAAGGGTTTTATGATGTTATCAAATTAATTAGATATTTGCCTATATTTTGTCAAAAATTTATATTTTTATAGAATAAATCACTAGTTATTTTTGATACATATATATAGAAAATAATATTTTTATTCCTACATAGAACCTACTTCTTTCTAGCCAAGCAAGATTTATCAGAAGTAGAATAAACCAGATGTGAGATGTTCGGTTACTTTGAATCTATATATTGCAAAAATCTGATAAATTCAAGATATCGCAGCAACAAAATAAATCATCCTATGAGTAATCTTTCTCCTCACCAGCCAGACAACTTTATGCCGGAAGATATTAAAAATAATCAGTTTTGGCAATATCTACAATCTCTCAATCGAGATACAGTTGTCCAACTATCTAAACCAGATTCCCCAGAAGTATTACACTTAATTCAACAGACAATTGTGGCAATCTTAGGCAATTTGCCCCATGACAGATTTAATACTATGATTACTACTAACCGCGAAGAATTAGGCAGATTACTAGGTTCAGCTATGGTAGATGGCTATTTTTTACGTAACGCCGAACAAAGACTGCAAATAGAAAAAACTTTTCATTTAGCAAATGAACAATCTACAAATCCTGAATAATTGTTCTGCTGATTAATTAAAACCCTCCAAATATTTGGAGGGTTATTTTTATCAATATGATTTATGTTGTAAAGTGTGAAGGGGGTATAAGATTATAGGTGTTCAAAATCCTTACACCCTCACACCCTCACACCCATTCTTCACCGACCAATTTACCTACAACCCAAAGACTCCCGTGTATCTACACCTGTTTTAGAATTGACACCACTAGCTTTAGCACAGAGTTTTTTCACCTGTGTCCCGTCTAACACGGCATTCGTAAAATCTGCACCTGTAATCTCAACATTATCAAAGGTCGATCGCAGCATCATCGCATCTGTCAAAATTGCATCAGTCAAATCAGCATTTTTGAACCTAGTCAAGTAAGCTATACCATTACTAAAATCTACACCATGCAGATTTACACCTTCTAGGATAGTGCCGTTAAACACACCGCCGCGTAAGTCAGCATTGCTAAAGTTAGCATTCTCCAAATCAACGTTGGTAAACTCACTACCCACTAAACTTTGACCAGAATAATCCTTTGCTATCACTTCATCCCCAGCCGAACGGGTAATACTCGAAGAACTAGCAGCCTCCGCCGATAAGGGGAATAACAATAAAGCCATTGCTAAAACAACACTCGCTAGTATGCGCCAATTTTTCATAACTTATTCTTAACAAAACTCAATACTCCTACAAATAACATTACTAGGTTAAAGTCTGAAGGGTGAAGTATGAAGTCGGAAATTTTATACTTCAGACTTCAGGCTTCATCCTTGACTTAGGATATATAGCAGTTGAAGAGCATAACTACCTGTGGCTAATCAAGAAAACATCGCCGCATCCTTGGCGCGAACTCCTTTATATCAACTGGGTGTAGAACTTAAAGCCCGCTTCACCAGCTTTGGTGGTTGGGAAATGCCTGTACAATACAGCAGTATTACCAGCGAACACGAAGCTGTGAGAAATGCTGCGGGGATGTTTGATATCTCCCACATGGGCAAATTCACCTTGGAAGGTAAAAAAGTCATTGACCAACTCCAGGGTTTAGTCCCTTCTGACTTGAGTCGCTTACAAGCGGGTCAAGCGCAATATACAGTATTGTTAAATCCCCAAGGGGGAATCATTGACGATATTATTGTTTATTATCAAAGTGAAGAAAAAGTAGCGATCGTTGTTAATGCAGCAACCACAGCCAAAGACAAAACCTGGCTATTGCAAAACCTCAACTTAGATGACATTCAATTTCAAGACCTCTCACCCGAAAAAGTCTTAATTGCCTTGCAAGGGCCACAAGCTGAGAAATATCTCCAGCCATTTGTAGAACAAGACCTACAACCAATTAAAGCCTTTGGTCATTTACAAGCAAATATACTCGGTCAACCAGCCTTTATCGCCCGTACAGGTTACACCGGCGAAGATGGCTTTGAAATTATGGTAGACCCAGAAGTAGGCATAGAATTATGGCGTAATTTCTACAATGCTGGTGTCGTTCCCGCAGGACTAGGTGCTAGAGATACCCTACGCCTCGAAGCCGCAATGGCACTTTATGGACAAGACATCGACGATAACATCACACCTCTAGAAGCAGGTTTAGGCTGGTTAGTTCACCTCGATACCAAAGACGACTTTATTGGTCGGTCAGTCTTAGAACAGCAAAAAGCCAACGGGGTGCAACGCCGACTTGTAGGTTTACAAATGCAAGGGCGTAACATCGCCCGTCACGGCTACCAAGTTTTATCCGCAGGTCAAGTTGTAGGAGAAGTTACCAGTGGGACGATATCTCCAACACTGGGTTATCCTGTTGCTTTAGCATATATTCCCAGCAAACTAGCAAAGGTTGGTCAACAGTTAGAAGTGGAAATTCGCGGTAAAGCCTACCCCGCATTAGTAGTCAAACGCCCCTTTTATCGGTCAAAAACAAAAGGATAAAGTGACATCACATTTTTTACTTCATCCTTTGCTGCTTTTTAAGGAATAATGTGTTGTGAACTACTCAAGCTACAGTAAACCTGATTATTAAACATGACCAGCATTACTGTGAGAACAATAATTTTAGTGAGAATTGGAGGGTAAGTAATATGTCTCAATATCCTGATGATTTAAAATACCAGGATAGTCATGAATACGTACGGCTAGATGGTGACATTGCTACCATTGGCATTACCGAATTTGCCGCCAGAGAATTAGGGGAAATTGTATTTGTAGAACTGCCAGAGATTGGTCAACTTTTTGCTAAGGGTGATGAATTAGGCACAATTGAATCAGTCAAAGCCGTTGGAGAAGTTTTTTCACCCGTAACCGGTACAGTGGTAGAAATTAACCCTGTTGTGGCTGATGATCCCGAACTACTGAACGATGACCCTTATGGCGAAGGTTGGTTACTGAAAATACGTGTTGATGACCCCAGTGAACTAGATGATGCCTTAACTGCCAGTCAGTACAGCGCACTGGTAGAAGGACAAGAGTAAAAAGTGTGAAGTATGAAGTGTGAAGTATGCAGACACCCTTTGGGTGGCTTATCGCAGAGTAATTTCAGCCTTCATCCTTCATCTTTTTTATTTACCGCCGACTTGTTAAAAGTATTTTTTATTGCAAAATATTAAATAGTTGCGTCCGGAGTTCGATTTGTGGTATTCCATGCCCCTCAAACCCAGTCTACCCTTCCTGAAAATACAGCGTACTCTAATTTTTTAGAACGACATATAGGCCCCAACACCAAAGACATTCAGCAAATGTTGGAAGTTCTGGGTTTTGCCAGCCTAGACGAACTCATCGATCGCACAGTACCACAAGCCATCCGATCGCAGCAAACACTACAATTACCCGACGCACAAAGTGAATATGCCGCCTTAGCAAAGTTAAAAAACATTGCGGCTAAAAATCAAGTGTGTCGTTCCTACATCGGTATGGGATATTACGACTGCGTTACCCCGCCTGTAATTGGTCGTAATATCTTAGAAAATCCTGGTTGGTACACTGCATACACCCCCTATCAGCCCGAAATTGCCCAAGGCAGGTTAGAAGCACTGCTGAATTTCCAAACCATGATTATTGACTTAACAGGTTTGGAAATTGCCAACGCTTCCTTACTCGATGAAGCCACCGCCGCCGCCGAAGCCATGAGTCTGAGTTATGGTGTCAGCAAAACGAAAGCCCATAGCTATTTTGTTTCCCGTGACTGTCATCCCCAAACCATTGATGTCTTACAAACACGAGCAAAACCTCTAGGAATCAATATTATTATCGGCGACCATCAAACTTTTGATTTTGCTGAACCGATTTTTGGCGCAGTCTTGCAATACCCAGCCACCGATGGCACTATCTACGACTATCGCGCCTTTATCGAAAAAGCCCATACAGTCGGGGCGTTAGTTACAGTCGCCGCCGACCCCCTCAGCTTAACTTTACTCACCCCGCCCGGTGAATTTGGTGCGGACATTGCTGTAGGTAGTACTCAACGCTTTGGTATTCCCTTGGGGTTTGGCGGCCCTCATGCTGCTTACTTTGCCACCAAAGAAGAGTATAAACGCCAAGTTCCAGGGCGCATTGTTGGGTTATCTAGAGATGTCAACGGTAAGCCTGCATTACGTCTAGCACTGCAAACCCGCGAACAACACATCCGCAGAGAAAAAGCCACCAGTAATATTTGTACCGCCCAGGTACTATTGGCGGTAATGGCTGGTATGTACGCCGTGTATCACGGGCCAGAGGGACTGAAGAATATTGCCGAAAATATTCACCAGTTAACTGTAATTTTGGCAGCAGGCTTAAAGCGTCTGGGTTACAAAATTAGTTCAGAAAATGTCTTTGATACGTTACGAGTAGAGTTAGGTACACAAAACCTCGAAACTATTCTTGCAGGTTGCCAAGGTAGGAATATCAACTTACGAATTTTTGATGAGACTGCTGTTGGTATATCTTTAGATGAGACAACTACAGCAGAAGATTTAATCGACCTGTGGCAGATTTTCGCTGGTCAAGATGAATTATCTTTCTCTGTAGAAGAATTAACAAATTCCACTACCGATATTTTGCCACGCCGTCAAAGCAGCTACCTCACCCATCCCGTATTTAACCGCTATCACTCCGAAACAGAGTTGTTACGTTATCTGCACAAACTAGAAACCAAGGATTTATCCCTAACAACATCGATGATTCCTTTGGGTTCTTGTACCATGAAACTAAACGCAACCGCCGAAATGATTCCGGTGAGTTGGGAGGAATTTGGCAAGATACACCCCTTTGCACCACCATCACAAACACGCGGTTATCAAATTCTGTTTCAGCAACTTGAAGCGTGGTTAGCGGAAATTACTGGGTTTGCGGGAATTTCTCTACAACCAAATGCAGGTTCCCAAGGAGAATACGCCGGACTGTTAGTCATTCATGAATATCATGCTAGTCGCGGCGAAGCACACCGCAACATCTGTTTAATTCCCACCTCCGCGCATGGAACCAACCCAGCAAGTGCGGTGATGTGTGGGATGAAAGTCGTAGCCGTTGCCTGTGATGCTGACGGTAATATTGATGTAGAAGACCTCAAAGCCAAAGCCGAAAAGCACAGTAGTGAACTGGCGGCGTTGATGGTGACATATCCTTCAACTCACGGTGTATTTGAGGAAGCCATTCAAGAAATTTGTCAAGTTATACACCGTCACGGTGGACAAGTATACATGGATGGGGCAAACATGAACGCCCAAGTCGGGTTGTGTCGTCCCGGCGATATTGGTGCAGATGTTTGTCACTTGAATTTGCACAAAACCTTCTGTATTCCTCACGGTGGCGGTGGCCCTGGTATGGGGCCAATTGGTGTCGCATCCCATCTCGTACCCTTCCTCCCCGGACACGCCGTAGTTCCCATAAATAAACCCACTCCCCACTCCCCACTCCCCACTCCCCACTCAACAGGCGCAGTCGCCGCCGCACCTTGGGGTAGTGCCAGCATCTTGGTAATTTCTTGGATGTATATTGCCATGATGGGGGCGGCTGGTTTAACCCAAGCAACGAAAGTGGCAATTCTCAATGCTAACTACATTGCCAAGCGACTAGAAAACTACTATCCAGTGTTGTACAAAGGCAAAAATAACTTAGTTGCCCATGAATGTATTTTAGATTTGCGATCGCTCAAAAAATCCGCCAACATCGATATCGATGATGTTGCTAAACGATTAATGGACTATGGTTTCCATGCGCCGACAGTCTCCTGGCCTGTGGCGGGAACTATCATGGTAGAACCCACAGAAAGCGAATCAAAAGCAGAATTAGACCGTTTTTGTGATGCTTTGATTGCTATTCGTCAAGAAATTGCCGAAATTGAATCAGGCAAAATAGATATTGAAGATAATCTTTTGAAAAACGCACCCCACACCGCCGAAAGTCTCATCGCTGGCGAATGGACTCATCCCTATTCCCGCGAACAAGCCGCCTACCCCGCACCTTGGACGCGCGACGCAAAATTCTGGCCTAATGTCGGTCGTATTGATGCTGCTTTTGGCGACAAAAACTTTGTCTGTGCTTGTTTACCAATGGAGGCCTACGCAGAATAAATAACGCCGTGTGCGACTTTCTCTCAAACCTAACCCCCAACCCCTTCCCTACCAGGGAAGGGGAGCAAGATTCAAAGCCTCTCTCCGTTTCGGGGAGCCAGCGCGTTGCGGAGGTTCCCTCCGTTGTAGCGACTGGCGTGAGAGGTTTGGAGAGGGGTTTCAAGAATAAGTCGCACATCGCGTTAAATAATAATGTAAGAGGCTGTGCTGAATTTTAGATTTTGAATTTTAGATTTGAGATTCAATCCAAAATCTAAAATCCAAAATCCAAAATTTCTTGACACCTCAACCAAGGTGCCACTCTATCATGATTGAAAGTTTGATTCATGCTTACACCCCGCTTTTCCTGTGGATTGGGATAGGATTATTAGGTTCTCGATTAACTTCAGATAATTTTCTCAAGTGGCTGGGGAACAGCTTGTATTGGGTGGGAGTGCCATTACAACTTTTTGTTTTAGCACGTCATACTGATTTATCTCACGGCTTCCTCATCCCTGGAGTTGCAGTTGCAGTATTACTGCTGAGTTTGGTTTTAGCATTGTTGATTTGGCAAGCTATACGGTGGTTCCGACATCATCAACAGCCAGCCTCAGAATCAGCCGTGGACATGCCATTGATGCAAGCCAGTTTAGGCAGTTTTATTCTCGCTACCATTTTAGGGAATACTGGTTTTGTTGGACTCACCCTCACCCAAGTCCTTACTAGTCCAGCCAACAACGACTGGGCAGTATTATTCAGCGTTACCAACAACGTCATCGGCACTTATGGTATAGCAGTCTTAATTGCCAGCTATTTTGGTAAAAGCACAATCAATCAGCACTGGTGGACTCAGCTACGCGATTTAATTACAGTTCCTAGCTTGTGGACATTTTTTCTGGGCTTGAGTACTCAATTTATCCAATTACCAGCAGTTGTTGAGTCAGGATTAGAACAAGCTGTTTGGGTAGTCATCGCCTTGGCTTTGTTACTCGTCGGTCTGCGTTTAGGTACAATTACAGGCTGGAAAAGTATTAAAATTGCTTCTATTGCCAGCGTCCTGAAAGTCTTTATTGTACCTGTATTAGTGGGATTGATCGCCACCTTTTTTGGTGTAACTGGTGAACAACGTTTAGTACTAGTGTTAATGTCAGGTACACCTACTGGTCTTTCTGTATTAATTTTGGCAGAAGTTTATGATTTAGATCGCAACTTATTAGCCAGCAGTATTGCCTTGACATTTATTGGCTTATTTATAGCACTGCCTTTGTGGCTTTTGTGGTTTAGTTGATTTTGATAACCACTTTAATAATTTTTGATACAACTTCTATTTGAGTAATCAATCTTAGGACACTATAATGTATCGGCAAAACAAGGGTTGGCAACAACAACGCTTAACCATGTTTTAGCTTACTGTTTGCTTGACTGCCTAGAGTATTTCATGGAAACAAATGATGATTATTGGCGATCGCATCCAAATCGGTATAGCTTATTCATTAGAATGTTTATTGACATAATATTATGGTGTTCAAAAATAATTACATTGCGGACAAAGCCCTAGCAATGATCATTTAGGCTAGATGTTCACAAAAGAAAGGAATTATATTATATTTCTATGATTATCGAGAATCATACTAAAAGTTCTCAGAGTCGGCTAGTAACTCGCCACACAAAAAATCTTTTCTACGGGATATTTATCTCTTTACCTCTGGGATTGGCATTACCAGCAGCAGCTTTACAAGTACAGTTATCTCCAAGTAATCCCCAGTTGGGAGACACCCTGTCGGTAATGATTGATGTTACCCAAGAAAATAATCAGCAGCCAACGGTAGTGGTAGGGGAGAAAACTTACCCAGCCTTTGCTGTTGCGCCCAACAAATATCGTGCCTTCATTCCCACCACTCCCCTAGAACCAGCAGGAAATCGAACCTTAAAAATTGCGGGAGATGGTCAAGTTAAGAATTTAACAGTCAAATTGCGATCGCGCAAATTTCCCATACAACGCATCACCCTCCCACCAGGGAAATCCGCCGATGGAGCCACCGAACATGAACTCAAGCGTGTCGCTGCCTTCAAAGCTTTGCAAACCCCTGAAAAATATTGGGACGGCAAATTCCTCGCACCCAGCAAAGCCCGGATTAGTACAATCTATGGCGTACGTCGTTACTATAATGGTAAATTTGCAAAGGATTATTATCATCGGGGTGTAGACTACGCCGGAGCCGCAGGATCACCTGTAACCGCCCCAGCATCTGGAAGAGTTGCTTTAGTGGGTACAGTTTCACAAGGCTTCCGAGTTCATGGCAATGTAGTCGGGATTGATCACGGTCAAGGAGTAACCAGCATATTGTTACATTTAAGTCGCATTAACGTTAAGGAAGGCGACTTTGTGAAAGCTGGTCAATTAATTGGCGCAGTTGGTTCAACAGGCGCGTCTACAGGGCCGCACTTGCACTGGGGCTTGTATGTCAATGGCCAATCTGTTGACCCTGTACCCTGGCGAACACAGATTTTTCAATAAAAAATGTTAACTAATAACCTGTGTGCATAATTTGTAGATTATGCACCGATAATTGGGCAAGATAAATTGGATTTGTACCGTCCTTACCTTACTTGGGTGGCTTAAAAAAGATGAGCGTTATGAGTATTGAAAAAATTGTAGAACAAGCTCTTCAGGATGGTTATCTCACACCAGCAATGGAAGCAGAAGTTGGGCGAATTTGTGATAACGCATCGGAACTCTCAATAGAAGAGTATATGGCCCTGGATCGATTAATGGGAGCTTTATTAACAGGTGAAGTAGTGGCGGTACCTCGCAAACAATTTATCAACGTCATGGAAGAATTGGTGTTGACAGAAGCGATCGCCCGTGTTGCCGAAATTGAAGCCACCAGCGAAAGTTCTCTGGATGTGGGTGATATCGCTGCCTATGCCCTCAACCGCCTGCCACCTTTATATGCCACAACAGAAGAAGGTGCTAACTACCAACGACAACGTGCCAGGGCCGAATTACAAGAGTTGATTTCTCAGCAAGTCGGCGAAGCAATCGGTCGCAACCTCGACCAACCCAACATCGGAGATAACAGAACACCATTTTTGGTAAAAAGCAATGAAGTGCTGCGTCAAGTTAGTAGCTTACTCCAAGTCTACGCCCCTAGCTTCGAGCAGAAATAAATTTTGGTCAATAGTCAATAGTTGATGGTTAGGATGTTTTAACACAAACTCTTGACTATGGACTTTTGACTCTTGATTAATCACGCACTGTTACCAATGTGCCGACTTTAACTTGGTCATATAACAAACGGACATCAGAATTACGCATTCTCAAGCAACCGTGAGAAATGGCAGTTCCTAACAAATGGATATCTGGTGTGCCATGAAACCCAATTTCATTGCGTCCATCTGTCCAAAAGCCAATCCAACGCTCCCCCAAAGGGCTGTCACTACCAGCAGGAAACACTTTACCAGTAATGGGGTGTCGCCAAATCGGGTCATGCTGCATATTCATGACTTGAAAAGAACCCGTAGGTGTTTCCCAGCCTTTTTTCCCTATAGCAATTGGATAACTAGCGATAACCAAATCTCCTTGATAAACATAAGTGCGGCGATCGCTTAAATCAACCACCACTTGCATTTTCATCCCCCCCAGTTTACTAGCCGTTTTTTGTTGAGTGGAAAACTGGGTAAAAAATGATTTTGGTTGGGTATCAGTATTGCGACTTTCTTTTGATTCTGACTCAGCGCCAACAAATCTTCTGTTATTAGGTATAGCCGTATCCCTAGCTACATTTCGGATGACTATACCTGACTTACGATCAGAATCCTGTTTTGGAATAGATTCATCAGCAGTTGTAGACGCGCCAAAGGCTGTCTCTCCTATACTCCCAGGAAACTTCCGATTAGGGGCAGAATTATCCGACTGTTGTTGTGTTGTCGTCACTCGCCAATGGACAGCTAAAGACAAGATGGCTGCGCCAAAACAGAGAAACATTGCTACACGCGTTATAGATTCATTTCTTATCATTGCGATCGCCTATTATTTATCCCTGACAGATCCATCTCTTGGAATAATTGAATGCGCTCATCATCCAATTATCAATAATTCATAAATACTTATCTGTTTCCTTATATATTCGCCAATCTTTCTGGGCAAACTTAACTTAAGCAAATGTCCCAGCAAATAAAACTTCTGGAGAGAAACCTTGATTCCTGTAAAGACCGAACGCAGGTTTCCTCCGTTCAGGCTTGTTTCTAGAACTCTCCAAGTACGGTAATCAATTATTAATGGTGTGGGTGGGAGATAATTCATGTTTGAAAAACTATTGTTAGCAGTCACAATCACATTTTCCATTAATTTCTTTCTTCAAGTTCGGATCACAAATCCAGCGAACACTGATGCTATTTATCAAGAACATCCAGAAAAAACTACAATTCTGGTAACTAGACCCAATAAATAACATGAGTTTTCCAGGATGCCAGCAGAAATTCATAATGTCTGACTCATAATTAATAATTATGAATTTCTGCGAGCTTCATCATCTCCGGCAACAATCACCAAAAACAAGATTCTACTCTACCCTTAGTGAAGTTACCACAATCTTTAAAACAGTCTAACGACTTCTTCAAACTCAATTCAGTATTCAAAGTAGAAGCTCAGAAATTTAGCTATTCGTCTGTCAACAGATTTAGATTTTTGCCGTGAGGGTGAGGGGTGAGGAGGCAGGGGAGCAGGGGGCAGGGGAGCAGGGAGCAGGTGACAGGTTACAGGTGATAGGTGATAACAGATTTAATCTGATATACATAAAAAACAAAATTTGTCAAGGGTAAATAGTCAGTTGCTATCAGCCGCACAATTATAGGTAAAACACCTATAAGTATAAATGTGGCTTGATTCAACAGCAAACCCTATTTTTTGGTGGAAAACTAGAGTTCAGCACCATTGTTGTAACCAGGAATCTCACCAAAATTCGGGGCTTTTGTGTTCCAGTCATTAATCCGGCACTTAAATCAGGAACATACTGTCATTTCATAGGTCTAATAGTAAGGGATGATTTAAAGCGAATACGATCTATGAGTCAATCGATTGCTGTATCCTGGTCAACGGTTGATGCGAAATATTCAGAAGCATCGGTGCAAGTTGACAAGCTCTCAAACCACGATTTAATTTTGCGCTGTCAAGCGGGATTGCGTCCAGATCGTGCTGCGTTTGCAGAACTCCTGCGTCGCTATCAAACCCAAGTAGATAGGGTTTTATACCACTTAGCGCCCGATTGGGCAGATAGAGCCGACTTGGCTCAAGAAGTGTGGATTCGAGTCTATCGGAATATTAACCGATTACAAGAACCTGCTAAGTTTCGCGGCTGGTTAAGCCGGATTGCTACTAACTTGTTTTACGACGAATTGCGTAAACGCAAGCGGGTTGTGAGTCCATTGTCCCTAGATGCTCCCCGTGCGGTAGATGATGGCGAAATGGATTGGGAAATTGCTGGTGATACTCCAGGGCCAGAAGAGGAGTTGACCACCAGAGAATTTTATGAGCAACTGCGAGAAGCGATCGCTGACTTACCAGAAGTTTTTCGGACTACAATCGTCTTAAGAGAAATTGAAGGCATGGCTTATGAAGAAATCGCCGAAATCACAGGGGTTTCTTTGGGTACGGTAAAATCAAGAATAGCTAGAGCCAGATCCAGACTGCAAGCGCAATTGCAAAATTATCTAGATACCTAAATTACAATCTCTTTCCTTTGTTAAATGCGATAATTTAAACATTGATTAAGAATTGTGAGGAATCAAAACGTCTGCTGCTGCCGTCAGGAAAAATCAGGAATTGATCAATGAATTTCTGAGAATTACTAGCTTGCTTTACCCGTGTATGGATTAGTAATAATGTTAAGATGACTACTGATTCTCAGTTTAACGACCGTTCCCACTCACAACTTACTGGAGATTTGTCAGCAGGGATGGATCAACATACCAATGAATCAACGGGTACTACAGATATGGTGAAGCGCGATCGCTTCGAGTTATTGAGTGCATACCTCGATGGTGAGGTAACAGCTACAGAACGCAGGCAAGTAGAAGAATGGTTGGCTAATGATGCCTCTGTTCAATGCCTGTACGCTAGATTATTAAAACTGCGGCAAGGTTTACGGACTTTACCAGTTCCAGACACCGCACAATCACCAGAAGTCACAGCCCAAAAAGTCTTCTCTCGGTTGAGTCGTCGCTCACGCCTAGCCTGGACATTTGGTGGTGCGGCTGTTGCAGCTTGTTTTATTAGTGTAGTTTCGGGTTTGCTACCTGGAAGTGAATCTAGGACACCGCAACTGGCACAAAAACCCCCAGCAGAAATCGAATCTCCATCAGCCGCTAAAACATCTACTACCCCCACAGCACCCCTGATGGTGGCGATAAATAACCCAGTGATTGAAATTCCCAAAGCAGCAGTCACTACCCCAGAAAGCACTATTGACTTCAACCAGCCGGAACTGAACAACGTTCAGCCAGACTTGAATTAATCCCAAGTCAATCAATTTTGGATTTTAGATTCTTTCCCTGAATATTTTGGCTCTTGAATTTTCAATCCAAAATTTAAAATCTAAAATTCAGTGAGTGCTAAACCACAACCACTCCACCAGCCATCAGCCAAAAAAGTGCCGTTGAACTGGTGAACAAGTTCTAAACTCATTACATAAACCCAAGCCCAACCCAGAACTTCGCCTTGGGGTGTGTACACTTCAACTCTTTGGCGATTGTAAAGATTTTCTGAGGTGGGTCGATGGGGTTGGTAATCTTCCAGGTAATCTAGCGATTGTAAAACCTGTGGGTCAGCGAAAGAAAGCAAATAGCCGTGGACTTGATTTTGTCCCGATGTCATCCCTGGGTAGCCCATAGGCAAAGCAAATAGCTTGCCTAATACGACTGCCCTTTTGGTATTTATTACCTTTTCTGCACAATATTTTTGATAATTAGCTTCACCGGGTTTTAGTGTACCGTAAACAAAAACCCGTAATTCTTCAGTAGATATTAATCTATTATCTATCACCTGTAACCTGTCACCTGTTACCTCTAGTCAGTTCAATTCTAATTTTGCCGCCAAAATCAGGAATAGGCGCGGCGGGTTTAGTAACAAAGACTTGGACTTGTGTGACGCGATCGCTCTGTTGCAAGATAGAGTCAGCGATTGTACCTGCTAACTTTTCTAGTAAAGCAAATTTAGATGTTTTAACTAAGCTTTGAATAGTGCTAATTACACTGCGATAATCAAGAGTATCTGCGATCGCATCCGTTTCAGCAGCTTGGGCAAGATCCAACCACAATTTAATATCCACCTCAAACCATTGTCCTAAAACTTGCTCTTCTGGCAAATATCCAGTGTAGCCATAGCAGCGAATTCCCGTTAAATGAATACAGTCCATAGTCTTCCAGATAAATTTGCCATACAGAATTTAACAAACATAGGACTTACATACAATGGTGAACCATCCCAATTAGAAGCACCATATATTTATAGAAGTCAAAATTTAAAAGTCAAGCAAAAAATGGTAATTATTCGTTCTATGCTTATAGCGTTTCTCATTCTATTGAGATACAAGCAAGAATAATTAACCGCCGATGGCAACAGAGAAATTTATACTTCAGCACTAGCCTGCTCTATTTATCATCCGGCTGATTTTGTCTAGTTTTTGGGGTTATTTAATCAGCTAAATTTATCGCTTATCCCAAGCAATCAGCTTTTACACTTTTCTCCAAAAATGGTATCAAATACTACTATTTTCTAGAGATCGCCAAACTTTTCGGTCTACTGACATTGTTCTGCTACTCCCGACCGACGGCTTCGCAGTTTTAGTGATCTAAAAACCATAGAAGAATATCTATACATACAAAAACTTTTTTTTTGATCACTCGGTAAATATTACTACCCAGAGTAGCGTAAAGTTAAGAATATCAAAATGATTTAACTATTACGATTTAGTTTTTCAAAGTTTGAAGTCGCTCGGCAATCTGTTGTCGAGACTTTTTTGAGTACGCGATCGCAGATGTTAGATTCCATTATCCAGCCGACTTTTATCTATAACCCATCCTTTATATGAAAAGGGTCGGTTCTAGTTCGTTTGATATACCGTTCATTGACCTCAATGATGGCAATCACCAATCTCATCCGGTTTAATAACCTCCGGTTCATTTAGTTCATTTATTGCAATACTCGTCATCCGAGGAGAAGGAGGCATTCGTGGATTTTGTGTCGTTGTTCGTGACGGACTTCATTGCCCAATTGCAGTCCCCAACACTCGCCTTTTTGATTGGTGGCATGATCATCGCTGCCCTCGGTAGCGAATTGGTCATTCCTGAGTCGATTTGTACGATCATCGTCTTCATGCTGCTCACCAAAATCGGTCTAACTGGTGGAATTGCGATCCGTAATTCTAACCTGACGGAGATGGTGTTACCCATGATCTTTGCTGTAATAACAGGGATTACGATTGTATTCATCTCGCGCTATACGTTAGCCAAGCTGCCAAAGGTCAAAGTCGTTGATGCGATCGCAACCGGGGGATTGTTTGGAGCCGTGAGTGGCTCTACAATGGCTGCCGGTCTGACGGTACTGGAAGAACAAAAGATGGCATACGAGGCATGGGCTGGCGCACTCTATCCCTTTATGGATATCCCCGCGCTGGTAACAGCAATTGTTGTGGCTAATATTTATCTCAACAAGAAGAAGCGTAAAGAAGCAGCCTACTCTCTTGAGCAGCCCGTTGTGGCTGGCGATTATCCCGATCAAAAAGATTATCCCAGCAGCCGGCAGGAGTATCTCAGCCAGCAGCAGGATGCTGGGGATAACAAAGTCAAGATATGGCCAATTATCGAGGAAAGCCTCCGGGGGCCTGCCCTATCGGCAATGTTGTTAGGTCTAGCTCTGGGACTGTTCACCCAACCGGAAAGTGTCTATAAAAGCTTCTACGATCCCGCCTTTCGTGGCTTGCTTTCAATCTTGATGCTGGTCATGGGGATGGAAGCTTGGTCAAGAATTGGCGAACTGCGTAAGGTAGCCCAGTGGTATGTTGTGTATAGTGTGGTGGCACCGTTTGTACATGGGTTAATTGCCTTCGGTCTCGGCATGATTGCCCACCAAGTCGCGGGATTCAGCATGGGCGGTGTTGTGATTCTAGCTGTCATCGCCTCCTCCAGTTCCGACATCTCAGGGCCGCCCACATTGCGAGCTGGTATCCCATCAGCCAATCCCTCCGCCTATATAGGCGCGTCCACAGCCGTCGGTACGCCAGTTGCGATCGGCTTGTGTATACCGTTCTTCCTCGGACTTGCCCAAGCGATCGGCGGCTAATCCCAGATGGATTGAGGTCTGTCGGCGCTTCCTTGATCGGGCAGACCAAGTAAATCAATGTACATCATTTCAGGAGGTAAGCAACATGGCCAAGCGTGCCAACAAGCTCGTCATCGTTACGGAAAAGGTTCTGCTGAAAAAGGTCGCCAAGATCATCGATGAATGCGGGGCGACCGGTTATACGGTTGTGGATACTGGCGGTAAAGGCAGTCGCAACGTGCGCTCTACAGGTAAACCCAACACTGCCGATACCGATTCAAATGTCAAGTTCGAGGTACTCACCGAAACCAGGGAGATGGCAGAGAAGATTGCGGATAAGGTCGCAATCACTTTTTTCACCGATTATGCGGGCATTATCTATATCTGTGAAGCAGAGGTACTGTACGGGAGACATTTCTGTGGGCCAGAGGGCTGTTAAATCGAAATGACGCGCCACGAAAGGAGCAAGCCATTGGAGCGAGTTTCTGTGGGTCAGACATCTGTTGCACCGAGACAAAGCGACCCCAAAGGCCGAGGTCATGACCTCGGCTTTTGAGTGGCCGCGTTTCCTGTCCGCAGGACGTTTACCCTGGTGCAGAAGTCATTTCCCCCGCAGTTTTATAATTTCCTCAAACCCTTAACCTTCATTCCTTTAAACTCATGATCTTGTCCAACATTCTGCCTCCTTTCAGTGGGGGGATGACCGCTCTCTTGGCTCCGATACCATTCCTGGCGACCGTTGTTGCTGAGGATTCACCGATTATTCTGTCTGGCGTATTGCTGACACTGGTGGTGATTTATCTGGCCAGCAAGTTCGGCGCAGAGGTCGCTAGACGCTTGGATTTTCCACCAGTTCTGGGGGAACTGGTCGCCGGTGTGATTGTTGGCGTTTCGGCATTGCACCTAGTGATCTTTCCTGAAGGGGGGCTGTCTGCCTCTGACTCGGTGGTTATGACGGCGCTGCAAAAATTGAATCAATTGGCACCGGATGCCCTGACCCGAATCTTTGAGTCGCAAAGTGAAGTGATTTCGGTTCTAGCTGAAATCGGCGTGATTATTCTGCTGTTTGAAATTGGACTGGAATCCGATCTGCGGCAACTGAAGGAAGTGGGAATTCAAGCCACGGTTGTCGCCTGTGTCGGAGTTGCGGCACCTTTTGCGGCAGGTACGGCAGGGTTAATGATAGTCTTTCATGTCGCAGCCATTCCCGCGATTTTTGCAGGAGCCGCGTTAACGGCAACGAGTATCGGCATTACTTCTAAAGTGCTGTCAGAGTTAGGTCAACTCAAATCCAAAGAAGGGCAAATCATTGTTGGCGCGGCGGTGATTGATGATGTCCTCGGCATTATTGTCTTGGCTGTAGTCGCCAGTTTAGCCAAAACCGGTGAAATTGATGTTGCCAATGTCATTTACTTGATTGTCGGCGCTACGGCATTCTTGATTGGATCAATTTTGTTGGGGGGTGTCTTTAACAAAAGTTTTGTGGCGATCGTAGAGCAGCTCAAAACCCGTGGAAATATCGTCATTCCAGCATTTATCTTCGCTTTCTTTATGGCATTTTTAGGCAATGCCATTCACCTCGAAGCGATTTTGGGTGCTTTTGCAGCAGGTTTGGTACTTGATGAAACCGATGCCCGGAATGAGTTAGATGAATTAATCAAACCGATCTCTGATTTGCTGGTACCCGTCTTCTTTGTGACAGTGGGAGCGCGTGCCGACCTCGGTGTTTTGAACCCAGCAGTACCGGAGAATCGTGCAGGACTATTGATTGCTGTCTTTTTGGTGGGAGTAGCGATTATCGGCAAGCTGATCACAGGTTGGGCCGTGTTTGGACAACCAGGCATCAATCGAGTAGCGATCGGGGTTGGGATGATTCCACGAGGTGAGGTGGGTCTAGTGTTTGCCGGCATTGGTTCAGCTAGTGGCATCTTGGATAAGCCCCTGGAAGTGTCAATTATTATCATGGTAATTTTGACAACTTTTCTGGCTCCACCTTTTTTACGGGTTGCCTTTGGTTCATCCACGAATCCCATCCCAGAATCGACCACGCCTGTAGAAACAGCAAGTGAGTAACGGTTTTACGAGATTGCGGCTGTTGACACCAAAATTGTTTGTGGGGATTGGGTGTAAAGGTGAAAGGGTGTAGGGTTTAAGGGTTTTGAACACCTCATACTATTCCTACTCCCCACTCCCCACTCCCTACTCCCTAGTATCTTTGATTGCAACTTGGCATCACACTCTCGTACCCTGTTCCCTTTAAAATTGAATATTGTCTGATAGCTACCTGGGATTTGATGCTGGTCGCCTATAAGAATGTTAATCAACTTTGGGCTTTTGTCTTAACGGAGACATTAAAGCGACTGGGTTTAACTTGTGCTGTAATTTGTCCTGGTTCTCGTTCTACACCTTTAACAGTTGCCTTTGCTCAACAAGTACCAGATATTGAAGCTATATCTATTCTCGATGAACGTTCTGCGGCTTTTTTTGCCTTGGGAGTAGCTAAAGCCACCGGAAAACCTGTAGCACTGGTTTGTACTTCGGGTACAGCAGGGGCAAACTTTTATCCAGCCGTCATAGAAGCTAAAGAAAGCCGCGTACCACTTTTAGTATTAACAACTGATAGACCACCAGAACTGCGAGATTGTCATTCTGGTCAAACCATCGACCAAGTGAAATTATATGGTAGTTATCCCAACTGGCAAACTGAGTTAGCCTTACCTTCGGCAAATACAGAAATGCTGGCTTATTTGCGGCAAATGGTAATGTATGCCTGGGAGAGAATGCAAATATCAACGCCAGGGGTAGTACATTTAAATATTCCCTTCCGTGACCCCCTTGCGCCAGTTCCCGATGGTACTGACTTTCAGTTTGACCCAGAAGAATTCTTCTCAGCCGTTACCAATAATATTTCTACTCCCCATACCACACTGCCTACTCCCCCAGCATGGCAAAATTGCGATCGCGGTGTAATTATTGCCGGAGTTGCCCAACCACAAAATCCTGAAAATTATTGTAGAGCGATCGCTAAACTTTCCCAAACGCTGCAATGGCCTGTTCTGGCTGAGGGACTCTCACCACTGAGAAATTACGCCGACCTCAACCCCTATTTAATTTCCACCTACGACCTGATTTTACGTAATCAGCAATTGGCAAAGCAGTTAGCACCCAAAATGGTCATTCAGGTAGGAGATATGCCTACCAGTAAAGAACTACGGACTTGGTTAAATACGACACAAGCGCAACGCTGGATAATTGACCCCAGTGACCAAAATCTTGACCCCCTCCACGGCAAAACCACACATTTACGAATCAGTGTCGAAACTTTAGATATTAGGCCAAGTGACAATCAAAATTCGCCATCGGAATATCTGCAAAATTGGTGTATTGCAGAAGCAAAAGTCAGGACTGCCGTTGACCAGACGATGACGACAATGGAGAATTTATTTGAAGGGAAAGCAGCTTGGTTGTTGTCTCAAACATTACCCCCAGTAACACCGTTTTTTATTGCCAATAGTATGCCTGTGCGAGATGTAGAGTATTTTTGGCGACCGAATAATTTAAGAGTGCGGACATATTTTAACCGTGGTGCGAATGGGATTGATGGCACATTATCCACTGCGTTAGGAATTGCCCATCGTCAACAAAGCAGTGTGATGTTGACAGGAGATTTAGCATTATTACATGACACCAATGGTTTTTTAATCCGCAATAAATTTGTCGGTCATCTCACAATTATTTTAATTAATAACAACGGCGGCGGTATTTTTGAAATGTTACCTATCGCCAAATTCGACCCACCTTTTGAAGAATTTTTCGGCACACCCCAAGATATTAATTTTGCTCAATTGTGTGCTACATACAGTATACAACATGAATTAATTACTTCTTGGGAAGAGTTACAGGTAAAACTCAACCCGTTACCGACTAAAGGAATCCGAGTATTGGAAGTGAGGACAAATCGGAAAGCTGATGCTAAATGGCGACAGGAAAATCTAGGAAAGTTTGCGTGAGCTATTGTGATTTAAATGTGTTAAAAGTTAGGAAAATAACTCATATTTCATAAATTAAAAGAAAGAAGTCATGATAAATGAAAAAATTCTCATTGGGAAAACAGTTGAAGAAGCTACTGAATATGTAAAAGGCAATGGTTACGAATTGATCATAGTAAAAGACAACTGGATGATACAAAATCTAGCTACTAGAGGAGTATATAGCAATCCTAAATGATACATGAGAGTTCAATAAGCCTCAAATGCTTATAAAACAAGGATTTTTGTCTACGTATTTTCTCACAATTGGGGTAGGATTGCTATATGTAGTTGTGGTAGATAATAAAGTAACCAAGCTTAAAGATGTTCATCATTAAGGTTTAGTTGAGATAACCAGACATTTTCATATTCTGAAGTGAATCTCAGTAACCGAACCATGATTAAGCAATCAGTACAGAAAATCAGTCATCTTGCAATTATTCAAAAATCATTAAGCAAAACCTCCATCTAATTTTGCTCTTAAGGCGCAAATATAAAGAATGGCTGGAATGACTCTTTTATAATTAGGGCCTGTCAATTGCCATGCAGTAAATAATCCTGCACCTATCCAACCAACTGGGCCAATAATCACAGCTATTGCACTTGACATTGTTGTGTAGGCAACAAAAGGTAAAGTAACTCCTATTATTCCTGTTAGTGTACCCAATGTTGTTGAAGCTAGTAAGTAAATACCAAAACCAGACAATTGAGCACCTGTTAAAGCCAAAAAAACACTAGTACTTCCTAATAATTCACCGCCTTTATCAAATTGTGATGCTGTTTTTCTTAGCTCCTGTTCCATTTCTCGCTTTTGTTCGGGTGTCATTTTTTCCAAGATGCTTGCCATCACCTTCTGTGCAATTTTTACCTCCATATCACTAGCAGATTCATATTTACCACATTTAATTTTTAACTTTTTAGCAGCTTTCTTAACTATTTTGTGATAACTGGGTTGATCATCACATATTTCGTTAAATATATAAATTGCAGCATCTTGACTTGCCTCCCATAGACGATTAACAATAGCATCGACTGTTGGTTTTGAGGCTTTAAGAATATCTGCCAATGCTTTCCTATCCTCTAATGAAGCGCGATCTAGTAAAGATTTAAGGTCATTCATATTTTTATACCCTTTAAGATAAGCAATCCTACTAATAGGATTCCCAGCAGTATTGTTTATATCTCAGGGCTGAATATAAAAAGGCTAAAAAGCTACTTCATCAAGGAAACCATTTCTCGCTGTCGTAATCGTTTTACTGTAGTGATATCGCTCTCAACTAGTAGCGTGTGCCTGTAACCATTCTTCCAAATCCGCGCTCGCTACAAAATCCAATAAAGCTTCACCCAATGCTTCTACCTGTTCTAACGATAACGCCTGAATCTGGCGCTGAAGTTCATCGGAAATTACACCTACTCGTCGGTTTAGTTGTCGGAGAATGAGCGTCGCGCCTCTTCCTCTCTTACTTCTCGAATAGCCCGTGGTTCTTCTGAAATCAATATAATTTGTTTTTTATACTTCACAAGTCAGACTTTTTGACAGAGAAAATTTTAGCGATCGCTTCTCAGTCCGCGATAAAATTCTCAAGCACGATAGCGCAATTCATTCTCATGCAAGTTAACTGGCAATCTGTCAAAACCTACGAAGATATCCTGTATCACAAAACCGATGGTATTGCAAAAATCACCATCAACCGTCCCCACAAACGCAATGCTTTCCGCCCAAAGACAGTCTTTGAACTCTATGATGCTTTTTGTGATGCCCGTGAAGATACAAGTATTGGGGTAGTTCTGTTTACTGGTGCTGGCCCCCACACTGATGGCAAGTATGCTTTTTGTGCTGGTGGTGATCAAAGTGTGCGCGGACAAGCGGGTTATGTTGATGATGCGGGGATTCCTCGCTTGAATGTGCTGGATTTACAGCGATTGATCCGTTCAATGCCAAAAGTAGTAATTGCTTTAGTCGCGGGATATGCGATCGGTGGTGGGCATGTTTTACATTTGATTTGCGACCTCACCATTGCGGCTGATAACGCTATTTTTGGTCAAACTGGCCCCAAAGTCGGCAGTTTTGATGGTGGTTTTGGGGCTAGTTATCTCGCCCGCAGTGTAGGACAGAAAAAAGCGCGAGAAATTTGGTTTCTCTGTCGGCAATATGATGCTCAACAAGCTCTGGATATGGGTTTAATTAACTGTATTGTGCCTGTAGAAGAATTAGAAAATGAAGGTGTTCAATGGGCGCAAGAAATTTTACAAAAAAGCCCCATTGCCATTCGCTGTCTGAAAGCTGCATTTAACGCCGATTGTGATGGGCAAGCAGGTTTACAAGAACTGGCGGGGAATGCAACTTTACTTTATTACATGACTGAAGAAGGTGCAGAAGGTAAGCAAGCATTTTTAGAAAAGCGATCGCCTAATTTTCGCTCTTTCCCTTGGCTACCTTAAAAATGGCAAAAATCGCACCTCCAGCTATACCACAATTGGTATCAGGTGCGATTTTTCCAAATGTCAAAGTTTACAGCACTAGCAATTTTTAAGAGAAATATTTTTTTAATGTCTATAAACTGAGTTTAATAAGAAATAGTTGCTAAATTAGCACTTACTGTTTTAGCCTCAGTCTCTTCAGGAATTAAATTAGCTATTTCTTCTATAGGCACAACTGTTATATTGTCTGCCACAGAAACTAGAGAATGAACACCATCTAAAACAGGTGTTCCATCTGGCAAACTCCAAGAGTCTTCTAAAGTTTCCCAAGAAGGAGCAAAAGGTGGGATCGCTAAGGCGCAAGCTTTCCAACTGGCTTGCACATGCGCTCCCAACTGTTGACAAGTTCCGCCACGGCGACCTTCTGGTTTGTAATGACGACAATATCTACAGGCAGATGTCAAAAATTTTATCGGTTTCATTTGAGTTCATCTTTCGTGCTGTTCAGGGCTGGTTGATATGTTTATATTTTGCTCCTAGATATAAATACGTAATATTGCCAACAAATGATTATTTACTCTAGGTTCTAGCGATCCCAACAGAAAAATAAACTTCAGGATGTTTTTAGAATCTTGTTATATTTGTAAATGATTGGTAAAGTATTTACCTACTAGTTTTTAGCTCAAACAAGCTAGGGATCAAGGCTAAAACTAAAAGTTTAGATTTAAGCTGGGTTTAACTTTAATTTTTTTTGACACCTTATATAGCTAGTTAACGATAAAATTGTGTATTTAATGTAGCTATTTGAGTTGAAACTTACATAGTTCTTACTGAGATGGCATCAGGGAAAATTGCTAGACTGAGAAATAATGTTTACTCAATTCAGTCCTGAGTTGCGTTAAAAATAAAAATTGTGATGTGTCAATCAGTACTCAGAACGGAGATAACCAGGGAAAGTTTGAGTATGGACGTTACCTAAAATCCTGGTAAAAATTTTAGTTAAACTCCTAGCTATAGGAATACGGTTTGATTCCTGAATCTAGTTGTGTAAGCAGGGAGTAGGGAATGGGGAGTCGGGAGTAGGAAAGACGGCTGATCTGGGTGTACTGATTTTTTTCATAAATCAAATATGATTCCTATAAATGTAGGCTGCTATTTCCAATCCAAAATGGGATGCGATGTTATGGCATTCCTATTTGATATTTGAGCAACACAGATAAGGGAGACAAGGTAGACAAGGAAGAGAGATGTTTATAAATCATTGAGGATTGCTATGTCAGCCCAAGTTTTATTTCTGGGGAGAAGTCTCAACTTATAACTCCAGTTAATAATTTCTAACCGTTTATGGAAACGCCAAAAATTAACTCTAGATTTCTTAAGTATTTTCCAGGAAACCTATAGAGAATATGAAATTTACAAAAGCTTTGCGATTTTTTTTGTAAAAATATCAACTTTATTAAATATTGTTTACATATTAGGACTCATATTTGAGCCAAGTGGCGTGTGTACTGATTCAAAATCCTTACACCCCAAACCCTTTCACCCTTACACCCAATCTCCACAGATAATCTTTGTGCGTAAGTCCTGACATATTCAGGAGTGAGGCAGGTTTTAAAACTGCTTAGATGCACAAATAGCGCAAACTTGCCAGCGATGGAGTTCGCCTGGAGGTGTAGGAGAATGACATTGGGGACACAAAGGTAAATTATGCGATCGCATTTGCATTTTTTTCGCCCATTCCCCAAAAGCTGTTTGAGGAGTTTCCTGTGCAGGTGCAGCATCAATTTGAACAGCACCCGCCTTTCCCAGATAACTAGGATGTTCTTGGGGTAAATTTGTGGTTGGTTGGGGTTTGGCTGATGAATTTTGCCAGCCAGCCGTAGAGAAGCGAATATCAACCAACGGCGCAGGTAACTTTGGATTTAAATTTAAAAGAATAATTTGGCGTTTGAAAGCGAGATTTTGCGCCCAAGCCGCACTGGAAGTTGCCACACGCAAAACATCTCGCTGAATCATGATTGGTTGGGTATGTTTAGCGGCTACTGCACCTACCACCTCTGCCCAAAAATGCAGCACTTTTTGAAATGGCTGTTCTTGCCATCTGGCTTGCTGTTCTAAACAGCCTAAAATATCATTGACTGATTTCAAAGACATCTTTACTTCCAAGTGCTGAAATTCAAGATAGTTCAAGAAAGTCTATAGTGATGAGAAATTTTTCGCTACCATTAGCACAAATTATCTAAAGTTAAACTAACAGTCTAGGTTTGAGGCAGACAGGTAATGAGTCAAAACTCGCCGATAGATTCCGGTATTCAATTATCTAAAACACCTGAGTTGAAGCCAGCACTAGCCGCAGCCCTGGCCAGTTTAGAAGTGCAGCTAGACCAAGAGTTGGCTAGATACCGTCGTTCACGTATAGCAGCCAAGACAGCTTATCAAGCCCAATCAAGCAGTAACGTTAACACTCAACTCCAAAATACAACAGCAATCACGGCATTAACTGGCAAAACTCAGCTACCTGTCACAGAAGTTAAACCCAGTATACCGCCTGCACCTGTGACGGAAGTGTCTATCGAAAAACCGGTCACAGTAGCCAAGACTGAAACAACAACTCCGCCCCAGCCAACATCTTCTCCAGATTCCCAGCAAACTCAAATTCCCCTACCATCGCCCCATGCCACTAGCAGTATAGTGCCTGCGGCTTTCAAGACGACTGAAAGTGAAAATTTGATGTCAACGAAAGAAACTCCGACTCAGCCAGATGATTACTTAGAATCCAGTGAAGCATTGCTGCGGAGTCTCAATGATGAACAACCACAACCAACCAAGCCACCCAGTAATTCTCAAGATAGTTTGCTATCACCTTTGGGTATTGGTTCTATGTTGCTATTGTTGATGGCTAGTCTGACATTGGGCTATGTAGTTTTTAATCCCAAAAGCTTGCCGCAGTTGAGTTTCGATAAAATATTTAACAGAAATTCTGCAACTAATACCAATCCAACCCAGACTCAGCCAGCCGCCAGCCAATCTCAGCCCCCAGAACAAACCGAACTCACTCCCATACCCAAATATCCCAACTTAGCGGCGAAAGAATTTCCTGAACTGAAAGATCCTAACGATATTGTGGGTTTACAACCAAAAACTCCCCCAAATGCAGCCGCACCTGTAAATCCACCTGTGGTAATTGCCCCACCAGCCGTTAATCCTTTGCCAGAGGTGCAGCCAGTACAGCCATTGAATGTATCACCCATCCCCACAACACAGCCTTTAGTCACTTCACCACAGGTAAATACCGAAATCAAACCCGCAGCAGATGGGTTTTATCACATTGTTATGGATAATGAAGGCGATCGCAGTTTTGCGACTGCCAAGCAAATAGTTCCTGATGCTTATTTATCGGGTGACAATAAACTGATTCATCTTGCTGCTTTAAAAACCAAAGAACAGGTTGCACAACGATTACAAGAACTACAAGCCAAAGGAATTAAAGCACGGGTGCAGTGAAACTAAGTGATCTACATCTAAGATAGGATGGGGAAAATATCAAGAATATGCTCTGCCTGTTGACTGGCAAAAAGTGAATGGAGAGCTGAAATGGAATTGATCAAGCGTATCCTGCGGGTGATTCGGGCTAACCTAAATAGTCTGATAGGCAGTGCAGAAGATCCAGAAAAACTTTTGGAACAAGCCGTCGCCGAAATGCAAGACAATTTAGTGCGACTACGACAAGGTGTAGCACAGGCAATTGCTACCCAAAAACGTACAGAACGCCAAGCCATAGCAGCCCAAGCGGCGGCAGAAAAATGGTATCGTAACGCTCAACTCGCCATAGAACAAGGCAATGAAATTCTAGCCAGAGAAGCTTTGACAAAACGTCGTGCTTACCAAGAAACTGCCACATCTTTGTCGAATCAAATCGGGCAACAAACAGAAATTGTCAACCGTCTGAAAATAGATATGCGATCGCTAGAGGCCAAAATCTCGGAAGCCAAAACTAAAAAAGATATGTATATCGCCCGCGCCCGTTCGGCGGAAGCATCTTATAAACTCCAAGAAATGCTGAGTGGTGTTTCCGCGACTAGTAGTTTGAATGCTTTTGAGCGGATGGAAGAAAAAGTATTGCAAATAGAAGCGCAATCAGATGCCATCTCGCAACTAGATAGCGATGACTTACAAAAACAATTTACTTCCCTAGAATCTGGTAACAGTATTGATGCGGAATTGGCCAGTATGAAACAACAAGTACTCCATGAATCAGACAATACACCACTACGGCAATTGCCCCAAACTCCAGAGTCTTAAAAACTGGTCAATTGCTATGAATAGGGTATATCTTAGCAATTATGGGGTATCGGGGGGTACCGAACCAAACCAGAAAGATTACATTTAAATAAGAAACTATTACATAGTAAAAACCTTAACTGTTCATCCAAGTACCGAAACTGCCAAAGGAAAAGTAATTATGGGATTATTTGATCGGATTAAACGAGTCGTCAGTGCCAATATCAATGACTTGGTAAATAAAGCTGAAGATCCAGAAAAAATGCTAGAGCAAGCAGTTCTGGAAATGCAGGAAGACTTGGTACAGTTGAAACAAGGTGTTGCTCAAGCGATCGCTGCTCAAAAACGGACTGAAAAACAGTACAATGACAATCTCAACGAAGTTAATAAATGGCAGCGCAACGCTCAACTAGCACTGCAAAAAGGCGATGAAAACTTGGCACGTCAAGCCCTAGAACGGAAAAAAACTTTTAATGATACTGTTACAGCCCTCAAAGCCAGTTTAGACCAGCAAGTAGCCCAAGTTGAAACTCTTAAACGCAATTTAATTCAGCTAGAAAGCAAAATCTCCGAAGCCAAAACCAAAAAAGAAATGCTCAAAGCGCGGATTACTACCGCTAAAGCCCAAGAGCAACTCGAAGGTATGGTACGCGGAATGAACAGCAGCAGTGCAATGGCAGCTTTTGAGCGGATGGAAGAAAAAGTCCTGATGCAAGAAGCTCGCGCCCAATCAGCCGCCGAACTCGCTGGTGCTGATTTAGAAAGTCAGTTTGCCCGTTTAGAAGCGGGAAGTGATGTTGATGATGAATTGGCAGCTTTAAAAGCTTCACTAGCACCCGCCAGCCCCCCCAATCAACCCCAACTACCACCACAGCAAACAACTCCTTCCCAAACTACCCCTCCCCAAACCAATGAAGTTGTTGACGCTGAGTTGGAATCTCTACGCAAGCAACTAGATCAAATGTAAATAGGACTGATGCACAAAGATGATCTGTGGAGATTGGGTGAAAGGGTGAAAGGGTTTTGAATAAGTACACACCTGAACCCCTACACCCTCGCCAAAACCCTTGATTTTTTGCTTTGATGCGTAAGTCCTAGTAAAATCCGATTGGATAAGCTCTTAGACACTCGAACTGCATATTCTGGGGTTGAGACTTGCATTAGTCATTTGTCAACGCAGATGACCAAGAGCGACCTTTAGGAGTAATAATTTAATTTAGATGTGTTTAGCTTACTGATTTGAGCTAGTCCCACACCTGTTGGCTGTGGGATTTTGCGTCAGTAGTCAACAGTCCATGAATTATCGCTGTAGTCACCTAGCTTAGGACAGTGTTGATAGCTTAAAGGTGATGATACTGGGTTTCTACTCAGCACTCAGCACTCAGCACTTTGCTATATCGACTATGGACTATTGACAAGTTTGGGATAAAGTATTTTTTGTGCCAAGTATTAATGACCACTAATGGAGACTGCCATGAGTAAGGGTGTAATCACCATCACTGATGCTGAGTTTGAAACCGAAGTGTTGAAATCTGAGCAGCCTGTATTAGTTTACTTTTGGGCTTCTTGGTGCGGCCCATGTCAGTTAATGTCACCACTGATTAATTTAGCGGCCAACCAATATAGCGATCGCCTAAAAATTGTCAAAATGGAAATTGACCCCAACCCCATTTCTGTCAAACAGTATGGCGTAGAAGGTGTACCAGCCTTAAGGCTCATCCAAGGGGAAAAATTATTAGAATCCACTGAGGGAGTTATTAGTAAAGACAAATTATTGAGTCTGCTAGATACCCATTTAAATAACAATTAGTCATTAGTCATTGGTCATTGGTCATTAGCAAATGACTAATGACAAAGGACAAAGGACAAAGGACAAATGACTAACATACAATTTTCACAACGTTTACAACCTCTACAATTTAACGTGTTTGCGGAGATGGACAAAGCTAAAGCGGCGGCTTTGTCTGTTGGGCAGCAGTTAATTGATTTATCCCTGGGTTCTTCGGATTTGCCGACAGAGGCGCACGTTCTAGAAGCGATCGCCCAATCTTTGTATGATCAAAGCACCCACGGTTATTTGTTATTTAACGGTACGCAAGCCTTTCGACGAGCTGCGGCTGACTGGTATGAGCAGAAATTTGGCATCAAGGTTGATCCCGAAACCGAAGTATTACCTTTAATTGGTTCTCAAGAAGGTACGGCTCATTTACCTCTAGCTTTATTAAATCCTGGGGATTTTGCCTTATTGCTCGACCCTGGTTATCCCTCCCACGCAGGCGGAGTGTATTTAGCCAGTGGACAAATTTATCCTATGCCACTACTGGCAGAAAATGGATTTTTACCAGTATTAGCAGATATTCCGGCGGCGGTTGTGGCGCAGTCGAAGATGATGGTGTTGAGCTATCCCCATAATCCCACAGCTGCGATCGCCCCTTTGGCTTTTTTCCAAGAAGCTGTGGCTTTTTGTCAGCAACATAATATTGTGTTAGTTCACGATTTCCCTTACGTAGATTTGGTATTTGCGGAAATTCCGGGAATAGAGTCCCAATCTTTAGTACCATCAATTCTGCAAGCTGACCCAGAAAAAAGCGTCTCGATTGAATTTTTCACCCTTTCTAAGTCTTACAATATGGGCGGCTTCCGCATTGGCTATGCCATTGGCAATGCTGAATTAATCAAAGCTTTACGTCACATCAAAGCCGCAGTTGATTTTAATCAATATAGAGGAATTTTGAATGGAGCGATCGCAGCCCTAACCGGGCCACAAGCCGGAGTCAAAAATACAGTCGCCACCTTCCGCCAACGCCGTGATGCTTTTGTGAATGCTTTACATCGCATTGGTTGGCAAGTTCCCAGTCCCGAAGCCACGATGTATATTTGGGCTAAGTTACCCGCACCTTGGCAAAATAATTCTGTGGAATTTTGTACTCAGTTAGTCAAACAAACCGGGGTAGCCGCTTCTCCCGGTGCTGGTTTTGGTAAATCTGGAGAAGGATATGTGCGGTTTGCCTTGGTACATGAACCAGCTTTGTTAGAAACTGCCGTGGAGCGAATTGCTAAGTTTCTTTAAGTATGCCGAGGTCAGTGGATTTATCAAGTCTTGATGTTAAATTTGTCAGAATTTGATTAATCCATATCTAACGTTGGGTTTATTTAAGATACACTACAGAGAAATTACGGAAATGTCACCGAGATATTAAAATCTATCGGTGACGGTTGACTAGAAGTGGTGAATAGAGGTGCATGGCAAGTAGTGTGGTAAAAATTAGCCTGTGTGCTGTGTCTTTCTTGGTGATTGGTGTTTGGGGACAGCAGTCAGTTTGGGGTTTGAGCAACACTTCATTACGAGAACCAGAACAGACGACTTCCCAAGCAGAAGTAACTGGGGATGAAAATCATACCAGCCCAAATCATTACTACACACCCAGTTTGAGTCTCACCCCTAGAAGTGATGCACCTGTATCTAGTTACATCCCCGCCTATAGCAACAGATGGGCAAACCTCAGTAGTACAAATCCACGCCCCCGGAAAGTCCCAGAACCTTCAGTCTTGCTGGGATTAATTGCGATCGCAGGTTGCTTGGGAATGCAGCATCAGCAGAAAAAAGCTAGATAAAAAAGTCTTTTGAACAGAGAAATGAGGAGAGGGGTAAAGAACGCGCCACAATTCTACCCATCAATCCTATTCCCTCGCGATGCACTTTTCAATCAATGTCATATTAACGACACTGAAAAAATTAGTAATTTAGTAGATTTGCTGAAATCAATAGCAAAAGATTAGTCATCTTTTTATTCAGAATCCACAACAGCTTTACCCAATAAAGTCTCCCCGTTTCCTAAACTAGATTGGTGTGCATAACTACTAGGGATGATTAAAAGCTGGTGATTTTTGAGACCAGCCGCATTCTTTAAAAGTCAAAGCCTGTAGTCAGGCTAACCCAATTCCAGAGACACATAAAAGTATACAAAATTACCACAAAACTGGCGGAGACAGTAAATGAAAAGAACTTTGAAAACACTTGTAATTGGTGCCTCGATGGCTGTTGGCGTGAGTGCGATCGCCTCTAACCCAGCACAAGCTGGTGTTTTAACCAATGCCACCATTACTGGCAACGATTACATCAAATACAACGTTAATGGCACCAACACAGAGGAAGCTCCAGGTGCTGACTTAGCAACTATTTTAACTGGTGACAGCAGCAGCCCTACTGGTAATGTTGAGTTATTCGCTAGTAGTGAAAAAGCTCCCCTCTTCACAACCTCAACAAATACCACACAACGTGTTTTAGCACTGAGAAATTTCTTTAATTACAACCAAGTTACAACTTTAAGTGGTGAAATTAATGGCAAACAAATCTCTTTGAGTAGCCTGACGGCTACTGATTGGTTTGGTGCAAGCAGTGTACAGGCAGTAACAGGAGCAGCAACAAATACACTGTTAAACAACGCGATTAATGGGTTGTACAATTCATCTAATTTGGCAACTCAGTGGTTTAATACTACTTTATCTACTTATGGTGTGACTGCTAACCAAACCCTGTTTAACACATTTTTACTGGCAGGTGGATTTCAACGCTTCAGTGACCCCAATATTTCTTATGTCAACCAAAATGACACCACTGGAGAAATTAAGATTGGTTTAGCTGGTCACTTAAATGCAGCAACTCTTTTAGGACTAAACCCAGAAAACAAAATACAAGTCAGCGAACTTGTTAAGGTTTCTTATAACGGAGGGCCATCTGAAATCCTTTACAGTTATAAAGCCTCTGATTCTGGTCTAATTTCTAAAGATGGGACTAAATCTCATAATGGCAACTACGAAGTAACCATCCAAGGTATACCTGTACCAACTCCAGAGCCAACAGCTGTACCAGAACCTTCTGTAGTACTCGGTATTTTGGGTGTAGCTGGAATCGTTGCTACACAACGCAAGTTAAAGAAAGTTTCCGGTTGAGACTCCGGTTTCCATTCCAAATAATCACTAAAGGAGCAATTATGCTCCTTTTTTTTATGAAATCTTTATATCTTCTCTGTGGAATTACTGTTGTATATATTACTATAATAAGCCATTTATGTAAGTAGATGTACATGACTGGAGATAAATTCACAATCAAGTTCTATGATAGAAATATAAAGATTTATTGAGTAAATATTAATTTTTTGTTAAAATATTTCAATAAATCATAATAATATTATTTAGTAAATACTAAGATAAAAATTAATTTTTATTGACTATTTTCTGATATAGCGAAATAGTATAAATAGATTTTTAGTAACTTAATAAATTCCTCTGACAGCATATTTTTATTCAATTTAGAATCAGGAATCTATATCTTCAATTCTGTTTTGTAATGACAGTAAATTTACTCACCATTAATCAGCAAGTGCATCTCAATCAATTAAAAAGAGTCTTATTAATTGAAGATAACCATGTAAACCGGATGTTGCTGAGTGACTATCTCGGTTACTGTGGATTTAATGTCAAAAGTCTGTCAAATGGTACAGCTTTATTTTCTACTGTCAACACATTTCAGCCCGATTTAGTGTTACTAGATTTAAAATTACCTGATATTGATGGCTATTGGCTGTTAGAACAAATTCAAAAACATCCATATTTATCTAAAATACCTGTGATTGTAGTTTCAGCTTTTGCTTTTAAAGCTGATCAAGAACGAGCTATAGATTTAGGCGCACGTCGTTATCTTGTAAAACCGATAAACCTTACCGCTTTGATGATGAGCATTCAAGAAGAGTTGGCTTGTCACTGTATATAAAATTTTTTATACCAACTTTATCAGAATTAGCACTCGATAAGTAGCCGGACAAAAATATTTACAGTCATTGCGAACGAAGTGAAGCAATCGCAGGGGTTGGGATTGCTTCACTTCGTTCGCAATGACATTGTGTAATTAATTCTGTCAGACTACTTAAATCCTGTAGAGATATTTTTTTGAAATACACGTAGTGGCGTTGAAGAATTTCAAAAATAAAATCGGATTATTCGAGATATTGATTATCATAGAATTATTCACCTTCAGATTCAATTAACAATTCCCTCAAGTCGGAACTTAGCAAATAGGTAATCTGAATATGCTGGCAAATAAAATCCTAGTTGCTGAGGATGAAAATTTCCTTATTAATGAGAAAATGCAGGAACAACAGCAACCAATGTTGGCAATTATTAACAGTATGCAACATGCTGTAGTTGTCACGGATACTGATGGTTGCATTCAATTTATGAATTCAATGGCGGAAACACTGACAGGTTGGCAGCCAAAAGAAGCACAGGGAAAAAATGTAGCAGAAGTTGTTAACCTGATTGACAAAGATATAGAAGAAGCAATTGAAAATCTAGCTACACAAACAATAATTACAGGAACGATTATATATTTACCCGATAATTGTGTATTAATTAATAAACATGGGAGAGAAATATTAGTTGGCGATTATGCTGCACCGATGCGGGATAGTAGTAATAATATTACTGGTGCAGTATTAGTGCTGCAAGAAGTCACCCAACGCAAACTAATGGAGTCACGACTGCTTCAGAATGCGTTTTATGATGGACTGACAGCATTACCAAATCGAGCTTTATTTTTAGATCGATTAAAACAAGCGGTAGAAAGAAGTAAACGCCGGATAGATTATCGTTTTGGAATTTTATTTTTAGATTTAGATGGCTTTGAGGAAATGAACGATCGCTATGGTCATACGATGGGCGATGATTTATTAATAGCGATCGCTCGTAGATTAGAATCGTGCCTCCGCAGTGGTGATACCGTCGGCAGGTTTAGCGGCGATAAGTTTGCTGTACTGCTTGAAGATATTAAAGATATTAACGATGCCATTAACGTCGCTAAACGTATTCAAGACACTTTAGGCTTACCTTTAACACTCAATGGCAATTTAATTTCGACCACAGCCAGTATAGGTATTACTCTCAATCAAGGTGGTAGCGATAAACCCGAAAACTTACTGCAAAATGCAGATGCAGCAATGTATCATGCCAAGCAGCAAGGAAAAGCGCGTTACGCAGTATTTAGGAATGGGGAGTAGGGAGTGGGGAGTAGGGAAGAATTTACTAGCAATTAGGACTTAACATCACACCCCACACCCTTACACCCATTCTTCACAGACAACCTTGGTGCGTCAGTCCTGTGCAGATTTAAACCACAGCAGATACTTGCTTTTGGAAGTAAGCCTGCATGACTCTTTCGGCAATTTGACGACTAGTTAAACCTAATTCTGCCTTCGATTCTTCGGGGGTAGCGTGTTCAACTAAGATATCGGGGATACCAATACGCTTGATGGGGACAACAATATCAGCGTCGAGTAAAGCTTCAGCCACAGCAGAACCAAAGCCACCCGTGACACAACCTTCTTCTAGGGTGACAACGCGACCAATTTTCTTAGCCAAGGGTAAGATTAATTCTGTATCTAATGGCTTGACAAAGCGGGCATTAATGACTGTAGCTTCAATACCATGTTCGCTGAGAATTTCTGCCGCTTGCATACTGGGGTAAACCATTGTGCCGTAGCCAACGATTAACACATCATCACCATTGCGGAGAATTTCACCCTTACCAATTTCCAAAGGTTCCCAGCCTTCTTCCATTAAGGGGACACCGTAACCATTGCCACGGGGGAAGCGCATAGCGATCGCACTGCTGGTATGATTAATGCCAGTCACAATCATCCGTTGTAATTCGGCTTCATCCTTGGGAGCCATCAACACGATGTTTGGAATGCAGCGCAAATAAGCAATATCATACATCCCTTGGTGAGTGGGGCCATCAGCACCCACAATACCTGCCCTGTCTAAACAGAAGAACACAGGCAAGTTTTGAATACAAACATCGTGAATAATTTGGTCGTAAGCCCTTTGTAAGAAGGTGGAATAAATAGCCGCCACCGGACGCATACCTTCAGATGCTAAACCTGCTGCTAAAGTGACAGCATGTTGTTCAGCAATACCCACATCTATATATTGATTAGGTAGTTTAGCTTGGAGTTTGTCTAAACCTGTACCTGTAGCCATTGCGGCTGTAATACCGATAATTTTCGGGTTTTGTTCAGCTAGTTTAACTAAGGTATGGGCAAAGACTTTGGCATAAGCCGGGGGTTTGGGTTTGCTAGAAGGAATGGCTTTGCCGGTTGTCAAGTTAAAGGGGTTTTGGGCGTGGTAGCCTACTTGGTCTTGTTCGGCTATTTCATAGCCTTTACCTTTGGTGGTGACTACATGAACTAAAACTGGCCCTTGTATTTGATGCGCCTGTTGGAAAGTTGCAATCAATTCTTCTAAATTGTGTCCATCCACTGGCCCCATATAAGTAAAGCCGAGTTCTTCAAACACCGCCCCTACTTTGGGAACCGCTAACCGCTTCATCCCTTCTTTGATGCGTCCCAACTCAGGAGACAAAGATTCACCCACGAAAGGAATTTGCTTGAATTGTTCCTCGAAGTTATCTTTGATGAATTGGACTGGCGGACTCAGGCGCATTTTGTTGAGGTAGCGAGGAATTGCACCGACGTTGGGAGAGATAGACATCTCGTTGTCGTTCAGTACTACCAGTAAGTTGGTTTTTGGCAGATGTCCAGCATGGTTAATAGCTTCTAACGCCATCCCACCTGTTAAAGCACCATCGCCAATAACTGCAACAGCTTTAAATTTTTCGCCTTTTAAATCTCTAGCTAATGCCATACCCAAGGCGGCGGAGATACTTGTAGAAGCGTGACCAGCACCAAAATGATCAAACTTGCTTTCGCAACGTTTGAGATAACCTGCAACTCCGTTTTTTTGTCTGAGGGTATGGAAGTTACTATAACGTCCTGTAAGCAATTTGTGAGGATAAGCTTGGTGTCCGACATCCCAAATAACTTTATCCTGATCTAAATCTAATGTTTGGTAAAGCCCTAGAGTTAACTCTACAACACCCAAACCTGGCCCTAAATGACCGCCTGTTGCTGCTACTGTTTGCAGGTGTTTATCTCGAATTTGGCGAGCAATTTGTTGCAGTTGCCGGATAGATAAACCGTGCAACTGATTAGGATGGGTGATTTCGCTCAGATGCATATTATAGGGTTTTCCTCTCTAATTTCTACTTCTGGTATTTTGATTTTCCCACGGTCGGGTTGCCCCCATGATGATGGGGCGTTGCAATTCTGTTACATAACCCGTTAAGAATAACAACTTACGTAATCACATATACTGCTTCGGTATGGACTTAGAAGATAAAAGTCTTTAGCTGTCAAGGTTTGACATTCCTGATACCTGTTGTTTGTGTGAGTTCTCTGAATATGGGTAAGTTACCTTGATTACTAGGGTGAAACTGTATTATCAGGCACAGTCGGAACTTCTGGTGTGTCTGGTAGTTTTTGTTGTCGTTGCAAGTATTTACTCAGCACGTAAGCCATATCTCCACGAGTCATGGGTTGCAATGGGGAAAGATTACCTTGGCTATCTGTTTTGACAAATCCTTCGGAGACGACGGTGGCGATCGCTCTTCGCGCCCATGCTGGAATTGATTTAGCATCAGGATGGGAGGCTAAAATCTCATTCACCGAATCATCATCAAATTGAAAGACACCGTAAGCTTGGGCAAATATCGCTAAAGCTTCTGCCCTGGTAACTCTTTGGTTGGGAAAAAACAAATTCCCCCGATAGCCTTTCATAATGTCTGTTTTTAAGACTATCTGAATATCGTTAAATGCGCGATTAGAAGCTGGGACATCTGCAATCACAACATTTTCTTGACTTACAGCTTGTCGTTTATCTAGCCGAAAGACTTTCACCATAATTGAGGCTAATTCTGCCCGACTTACCAATCTTTCGGGATAAAAATTACCATCTGGTGAATTGGTCATCCATTTGGCAGCAATTACCTGTTGAATGGAATCTGAGCTTGTCTGAGAAGGCGTTTCTGTTGATTGTGCCTGAACATTTACCGGAAAACTTTGAAGTAGCACAACTAAAGAAATCGTACTAAAGTACTTGCTGATATTTCTCATTATTCTTTCAGATACTCATTTATGAATACAACCAACTGCCAGACTGGTTGGAAATTCAAATCTGGGCTAGTTGAATTTCAAAACCTATGAGATGAATTTCTCATCTTGTGACGTAGGATAGTTAAGTAATGTTGCAAGGACTGACGCAGTGAGACGAAATATCAAGGGTTAGAGAGAGGGTGTAGGTAACTGTTTGGTTGACCGCCAAACAAAAAATTTGGCAGGGTTGATTTATCGACGGCTGCGTATAGAATTTGTACTGATACATACTGAATGCTATTTGTTGAGAATTGTAACTAGCGAATAAATATTTTTTAACACATCCATTCTCTTGTGTTTTTTTACCGATAGATTGAAATCAAGTGACAAGGACTAGGAAAATGCCGCAGACAGTTCAGCAGCATCATAGACTAGGTACAGAAGTTTTACAAGGTTGCAATTTGACGCAACTCACAAACCAACAAATACAAGAATTTAAACAATCTCTGTGGGCTAATGGTGTAGTTGTCCTCAGAAATCAACATTTAACAGCGTCACAATTACAGGAATTTGCTAACCGCGCTTTTGGGGAATCAGGCTTTAAGTATCTGCCTCAACCTTTAGACCCAGAGATTGACCCAGATTTACAAAGCCCTGGTGTTGGTATTTTAGGAAATCCCAAAACAAATTCTTCCGAAATTCTGGGTAAATTTGCTTGGCAATGGCATCATGACAAAGACCATCTGCCCAGAACAGCAGGTCTAGAGATGAATTCTTTGTATGTGGTGATGTTGTATGGCGTGGAAATACCAGCACAAGGAATTGATGGTCAACCCCACACCACAGAATTTCTTGATATGCTAGAAGCTTATCAAAATTTTGCGCCTGAATATCAGCGACAATTAGAGCAAATGTCAATGTATCATCTGCCACCAGGAACCTCTAAGCTAGGGGCAGATGTGCCGATGAAAAAACACCCTATTGTGTCCACTCATAAAGTCACTGGGCATAAGGGCTTATATTTAGGTTCAGATACATCCATACTGTTGGGAATGGAAGATGAATTGAGTTTGGCAAAACAGTTTTGGCACGAACTCTTTCAACAGATTTTAGAACGTACACCCGTTTATGCTCATGTTTGGCAGCCTGGAGATTTGGTTGTTTGGGATAACTCCCAAGTTATGCACGCTGGTGTTGCTTATGATGCCAGTAAGTACAAGCGTGTGGCATTGCGTGTAGGAGCAGTGGAGAGAGCATTGGCAAGGGTGTAGGGGTACAGGGGTGTATGTATCTAAAACCCTCATACCACTTCCCCTTACACCCAATCTTCATAGACAATCTTGGTGCGTAAGTCCTGTGTAGTTGAAATATTATTTATTTCAACTACACAGGTATATGCTGGGCGGGTTTAGTTTTACCAAGCGCCCCAAATTGCAAAGGTAATTCCTGGGGTCTGCATATTTACAAACATGGTTTGCCCATCAGGTGAGAAACAAACTCCAGCAAACTCTGATGTATTGAGAGCATTCCTGGCAAACTTGTAAAGACTGCCACTCGGTGTAATGCCCAAAATATGATCTGTTCCATCTCCATCTTCACAAAGGAAGATGTCACGATTGGGGAAAACAATAATATTGTCGGGATTATCTAAAAAGCCAGAATTGTTAGGTTCAATATACAGTTCAACAGTATTGTTAGTAGGTGAATAACGCCAAATTTGACCATCTCCCGTACTACCGCCACTCTTACAAGTGAAGTAGACATAACCACTACCATAAAAAATGCCTTCCCCACCGGAAAACCTGGCCGCACCTTTGTTATAACCTTCGGTTCTGACGGTATCAGTCGCAGGGTCGGGAGTATTGATTGTTACCCAATCTACTGCCTTTGGAGTATTTTTGGGGAAATTTGTAGCGGTGTTGATTCCAGATGAGCCGATAATTCTTAAGGCGTAAAGCGTACCGCCAGCACTCAGGTTGTTGGGTTGGTTGGGAATGAAGCGATAAAACAACCCATTTGGCTGGTCTTCTGTCATGTAAATATAGCCTGTGTTGGGATCTACAGCAGCAGCCTCATGGTTGAAACGCCCCATAGCTGTTAGTGGAACAGGGGTAACAAAAGTATTGGTGCTACTGGGAACTTCAAACACATAACCATGTCTTTTGCTGTTATTAGTTTCAAAGGTTTCTTCACAACTTAACCAAGACCCTGAAGGGGTAGGGCCACCAGCACAATTACGAATGGTTCCCGCCAGAACTCCTCGATGTTCCACTAGGTTACGGGAAGAATTAACCACTAATTTCGTGCAACCGCCCCTAGCATTTGTGTTGTATTTCCTGTTATTGGGTGCATTCAAACCATTACTAGAGGTTGGAGAAAGTTCATGGTTGCGAATCAGAATTGTATTACCATTGGCTCCAGCAAAAGCAGCCATACCGTCATGACCACCGGGAACTCTGTTGCCGTCAGTCATTGTTTGCCCTGTTTCTGATAATCTTCTGTAAGAAAATCCCGCAGGTAAATCTAGGACACCTAAAGGATCTGGTTGTAAAGCACCGTAAGGCCCGGCTGCTAATGTGCGCTGGGCGTAAAAAGCTTGTAATGGTGATAAGAGAACAGCACCTGCTGTTCCTGTTCCGGCTAAGGTAAAAAATTTACGTCTGGAAAATTTCACAGTGTTCTCCTGAATTATGAATGAATTGTCTGCTACTCAGGAGTTATAAGCGATTGATGTTAAGAGACACCTAAGATAACCTTATAAAAGCTAGATAAAACCCTGTTAAAAATGAAAAGCCCGCCTGTAGCGGGCTATCGGGGACTTGTGAGATTTAAACTGTGACGAAATAGTTAGCACTCAAGCTGAGGTTGGTGGAACCTTGAATAATCGCTACCAATTCCAGACTGTTTTCGTTGAGGAATAGGGCTGTACCTGTGGGTAAACCCGTGGGTACAGATCCCAAGCTGTAGCTAGATTTGGAGCCTGATAATTGGATGATATCTTCTAGGGCATTGAAATCGGTGATTAAGGCATAGTCACTTAGACCAGAGGTGCTGGTATTACCATCGCTGTAGAAAATACCTGTGGTAGCACCAACCACAAAGCGATCGCTCCCTATACTACCCGTTAAGCGGTCAATTTCGCCCAAACCTCTACCAGTTGAGGCATCTGCGCCTGTTAGTATATCGTTGCCGTCATCACCAAACAAGCGATCGCTCCCCGTACCACCAAAGACTGAATCATTACCGCGTCCACCATTAATGCGATCGCTCCCACTATCGCCATAAAGCAAATCATTACCGTCGCCACCTGTAATCCGGTCATTGCCAGCGTTGCCGCGAATGGTATCATTAGCCGCACCACCAGACAGCACATCATTGCCAGTAGTACCAACCAGATTGAGTGCAGCAATTACTTGATTGTTTTTGGTGCTGTTATAGTTCTCGCCCAGAAATCCGGCATTTAGTACGGTGTTCAAGTTCAACAGAGTACCGTTGGACTGGGTAAAGCTATTGCCTTGGAGTAATTGTGTATACAAAGTATGGGCGTAACTGTGATTACCCACAAAACTAATTTGTCCTGGTTGAAACAGGTCATTCCAGTTAATGTAGAGGTCTAGGGTAGCGAGTCTGGCATCGTAGCCCAGGGTTTCACTAGTATGTATGGCTGTAACGCGAGTTGCATCGGTGGGATCTAAGCGATCGCCTACTGCTGCGCCTTCAAAATTCGGCCCGGCTGGATCTAAGCCCACAATTTGTCCGATGGAACTTCCCGTAGCTGCACGATAAGCCGTACCAGCAAACCCCGCTACATGCGCTCCTAAACTATGTCCAATCAAGTTAACATCACTTGGAGCTACACCGCGACTTCTTAAATAGGTAGCCAACTGATTCCCGACATCCCGCGTGTTACCAGCCGCAGTTGGATAATACAAGGAACTTGCGCCAGCTTCCCAATCTACCAAAATAATGTTTGCATTCGACTCGCGCTGCCGAATGGTTTGGGCAATGTTGACTACCCAATCTGCGGGTTGGTAGTTATTCCCAGCATTGCCAGCCGTACTTTGATAGCCGTGAATAATAGTATATGTCGGCTCACTAGAATTAATTATTCCTGAACGGTTAATAGAACCGTTTCCCCACACATTAAAAGTAACTTGAACCATAGGAAAAATGTTTGTTTTTTGGGCATAATTTTTTGACAGCAAAAATTCACTTATTTGATTGCAGAAATTTCCGCAATCAAATAAATGTCAGATGACAAATTATTTGTTGTGACTGAATTGATAAAAATGATTTTCTGGATTTTTTAAATCTTGGTAGAGACGTTACTATTGCAATAACATCTCTACCAAGATTTTTATTTCAATTCAGAAATTTAAATAATTGAAAAACTGATTTTGCTATAGCTAAGTTAAGCTGATTACTTAATTTTTGAGTAAAAATCAGTATAAATATAATTTAAAATTAGATAAACTTTTATTTATGGTTGCCAGTGCGATCGCCAATTTAATATCCAAAAAATAATAGATTAATTTTTTTTTCAAAAATTAATCCTAAAAACATTTGGTTAGTTTTTGCGGTTTTGAGATTTACCAACTTTGTTCAAGTTGTTTATTAGTAGACACCCGTTGCGGCTTTTCGTTAGAAATGGCCTTCAGTTTAGAGGTAAATGACTCGGAGCGATCGCTTGTTTCAGGGGTAAAGCGGTCAATTGGGGGATGATTAACGGTAGATGGCAGTAATTTGGGCTGATTGTCAGAATTTGCTGAAAAATTATGAGGCAGGACTGGTGAAGAAGTCACCCTAGATTTAGTTTCTGTGGCGGGGAGAGTTAAAGTTGATGATGCCAAAATGTTTTTGACACGTTCACTTTCGCTACGGCTAGAGGCGGTTCCTGTGCGTTTGTAGCTGGGTTCAAATTCCGCCTCAACCGAATATGTAGAATTATTTACTGCCAAATTGGCAACATTCGCTACATTTTCTGAGTTACCATCTTCTTGTGCAGGTGGTAATGCTGGCGTGTTGAGGGCAGTTAAAATTTCTGGGAATTTGCTGCAAATTAGGCGTTCAAATTCCATGTTGAAATGATAAATTGCCTGTTGCCGTCGTTGCCAAAATGCCAGGATTTGCTGGACAGAAATCGCTTTATAACGACCTTGATACAAAGCTTCAATGACTGCTAAGTGCAGCCAATCAAGGGGATATTGATTTTGCCAACGGTAAACTAACTCAGTTGCACTATAGCCACTGAGGTCAAAACTGTAATGAATTAGGAGGGCTGCTGCTAATTCAGCAGCTGTTTCTGGCGTTTTGGTAAACATGGGACTATTGGCTTGAGGCAATAGGTGTAAATTTTCGACCCATCGCCTATAGCCTAGTGTGTTTTTAGCTATAGGGTTGGTCACCAAGGTTTCCAAGTTAATCAGCAATGTTTTTCATTTTACTTGGTCAACCCTTGGCTGTCGAAACAATATAGGGCGAATTAAGATTTGCGGTGCGGTTAATAGCTACTAAGGCTTGATAAACCATTGCAGCCACCTCCGCCCTTGTGGCTTCGCGGGTGGGGGCGAGTAAATTAGGCTTGGGATAGTTGACAACGATACGTTGTTGTGTAGCCGTTGCCACAGCTTTTTGGGCATATTCAGGAATAGTATTACTGTCAGTGTAAGGCAGTAATAGATTGCTTTGGGCGGCGGGTAAACCCAGACCATTCACGAGGGAAACAATTACCTGTAACCTTTGGACATTTTGATCGGGGCGGAAAGTGCGATCGCTAAATCCACTCACAAAACCACCACTAGCAGCAATTTGTAAAGCTTTGTAAGCCCAAAAATTCTGGGGAACATCAATAAATTCAATGGAAGGGCGTTTAGGAGTCGGGTTAAAAGCCGCCGCCACTAAAGCTGCATATTGGGCGCGAGTCATGGGTTTATCTGGTTGGTAGCTACCATCAGCAAAACCTTGGGTTAAATTCAGACTGGCTAAGGTGCGAATGAATGGTTCCGCCCAATGTCCAACTAAGTCGGTAAATGTCGGCACTTCGGCATCAGGGCTGACAATATAAGGCGAGGCGATCGCTTTTTCTTTGCTATTAGCAACCAACGCCTGATATAGTAAGGCGGCTATCTCGCCGCGTGTAATTTCCCGCAGAGGTTCTAATAAATCCGATTGGGGATAATTAACAATAATTAATTTTTGGGTGGCGACGGCGACAGCATTAGTAGCATAACTGGGAATTTGGGCGCGATCGCGGTAGACACTCAACACATTAGAATTACCTCCGGTAAATTTTAAACCGTTCACAATTGATACAATCGCCTGTACCCTTGTGAGATTATTTCCAGGGCGAAATGTGCCATCAGGAAAACCGCTAATAAATCCGGCTGTCGCTGCACTAAAAATAGCTGGTGCTGCCCAAAAATCAGGTTTGACATCAGTAAATTTACTACCTTGGCTACTGCTGGGTAACTGAAAGGTTTTCGCCAACACCGCCGCATATTGGGCGCGGGTAATGGGTGCATTCGGCCTAAATGTGCCATCAGGAAAGCCGCTAATTGCCCCTCGACTGACTAAGGCTTCCACAAACACCGCCGCCCAATGTCCCGCCAAATCAGGAAAACTGCTACTCCCGGTAACTAATCTCGGACTATCTTCGGTGGCGGCGACAAAATTAACTTGTCCTTTGACAAAGGTGGGGTTTAATTGATTACCCGCAGAAACTAAAGGCTGGGCGGCTGCATTTTGTAAATCAAACTCGCCATTTTCTTGAAAGATATTCGCCCCAGCATCTTGGCTATTACCCAAATCTGGGACAGCATTAGCATTAACCAACAAGCCACCTTGGGCATTTTTACTGATGAGATTTTGCCGTAATACCGGACGGGCATCACGAGAAAGGGCGATCGCAGTCCGATTCTCTGATAACTTATTATTGGCAATTAATGGCGCGGCTGAGTCTGTAATCGCTATCCCCAAAGGATTTTTTTGAAAAGTGTTGCGTAATATCTCCCCTTTACTATTCCGCGCCATAAACAACCCACTGGCAGCATTTTGGACAAACACATTATCTAAAATGGCGGGTTTGGCATTGCCGGTAATAAATATTCCTTCTCGTCCACAACCACTCAAAGTATTGTTAGCTAAATAAGGATTTGATGACTCTATCCATACCCCAGTACCTTTAGCATTGGGATTTGTCACACTCACACCCATCAAACTGGCATCACCCAGCAACAACAACGTAATATTCTGGATGCTAAAAGTCGGGCTTTGATATTCACCCCCGCCAGAAATGACAATTCCTGCACCTTTATTCAGTTCATTACCAATGACTGTTACCCCCGCAGTTAACACCAAGGGAAACTGTTCACCGTTAGCCGCGCTGTATGTCCCTGGTGACAGCTGAATAATTATCGGTGTTGTGGTTCTTAAAGCACGGGTGAGGCTTCTAAACGGGCTCAACCTTGAACCATCATTAGTATCTTTCCCCGTTATAGGGTTGACATAGAGTGTGGCCACGAGGGTGGAATTTACCATTGGTTGTTGAGATGCAAGTGTTTAAACGTCACGGCAGAATCATAACTTAGTTGTAGCCGCAATCTTCAAAGCATCATAGCTGTCGTAAATATACCGACGTAGCACCATTAGTCGCAAGTAGTTGAGGTGATATCTTGATGATTTCAGGATTAGGCGTAAGGATTTAGGGGAGATGATGAAAATTTCTCTTTACTCCTTTGCGCCTCTGCGTGAGACAAAATATTTTCTGGCTAAGTTCTACACCTGTGTAAAATAACTAGGCAGATCAGCAACAGGTATCAAAAAATATGGTTAACCCTAAGATTGGCATTATTGGTGGTAGTGGACTATATAAAATGGCCGCCTTGCAGAATGTAGAAGAAGTGCAAATCGAAACTCCCTTCGGTTCCCCTTCCGATGCTGTAATTGTGGGGACACTCGAAGGAACCCAGGTAGCTTTTTTGGCACGTCACGGGCGCAATCACACCTTATTACCTTCCGAATTACCTTTTCGTGCCAACATCTATGCAATGAAAAAATTGGGTGTAGAGTATTTAATTTCGGCTAGTGCGGTGGGTTCATTAAAAGCCGAAGCCAAACCATTAGATATGGTAATACCAGACCAGTTTATCGATCGCACAAAAAATCGCATTTCCACCTTTTTTGGCGAAGGAATTGTGGCTCATATTGCCTTTGGTGATCCGATTTGTCACAATTTAGCTGGAATTTTAGCAGAAGCGATCGCATCTCTCAATTTACCAGATGTCACCCTACATCGCGGCGGCACATATATCTGTATGGAAGGGCCAGCATTTTCCACCAAAGCCGAATCTAACCTGTACCGCAGTTGGGGTGCAACAGTAATTGGGATGACCAACTTACCAGAAGCCAAATTAGCCAGAGAAGCCGAAATTGCCTACGCAACCTTAGCACTAGTCACAGACTACGATTGTTGGCATCCAGATCATGATAGCGTCACCGTCGAGATGGTAATTGGTAACTTGCAACGCAACGCCGTCAACGCCCAAAAAGTCATACAAGAAACTGTCCGCCGTTTGAGTGAAAATCCCCCACCCAGCGACGCACACACAGCCTTAAAATATGCAATTTTGACTCAATTAGATAAAGCGCCAACAGCAACGAAAGAAAAATTACATCTATTGTTACACAAGTACTTATAAATGTGGTTTGGGTGAAGCGCAGTGCAACCCAACCTTGTATATTGAGGGACGTAATGAGTAATGAATAATGAGTAATGAGTTAGAACTTTACTTATTACTCATTACTTAATACTTATGGCGTACCTCACTTACTCCAAAAATGTTGTAAGTCTCGGTGTTGGGAACAACTAGAATGGGATGATAAGAAATTTCGTAGTCTGCGGCTTAAATACAATCCTGGAATAATGGATGATTTGTATGTCTATTGAACTAAGCCTGATCAAAGTTAATTACAAGACACTCCATGACATTGAATCATTTTTAATTCAATGGAATGATAACTATGATGGAGAAACTCATGAATCTTTTGAAGTTAATAACGGTTTGCCAGAAGTATTATCTTTTCTGTTAACTGGTTCAACTGACATATCAGCAGCATGGTTCAGTGATTCTCCATTCTTAGTCCAAGAAATATCAATACCGAACTATGGAAATCTTCTACTAGTCGATGCTTTAGCTGGCGGAATATGTTTAAAATCATTGCGTTCTCATGGACTTGTAGCAATTTGTTTAACAGTTGAACAGGTTCAGGAAGTTGCTCAAGCTTTGTCTAAAATTTCTCAAGAAGATTTAGCATCACGTTGGGATGCTTTGAACTTATTCGCCAATGCAGAACGTCGTAAAATAATTGGTGGTTTGGAGAAGTTGCAACCAAACTTTAGGAACTTAGAACAGTCTGTGGAGAACATTGAAGATTTTTCAGAATATTTTATCAACGAATTTGTTGCTTATTATATTGATGCTGCTCAAAATAATATGGGAATTGTAATTCTTGATTGTACTTAGTCAAAATTTACTCTTGTTGGGTTTCACTTTGTTCCACCCAACCTACTAACTATGATTAATTTTTAGCAAAACCGCAAAGTTCAATTTCTGCCTGATTAAAATTATCCTTCAATATCTTACGCAACACACGCTGAATGTGTAGGTGTTTTCCTGGCTTAACTTTTGTCAGCGTCAGCAACAATAAGTTATCCTCACCAAAATGTTCTATTCCTGCTACTCGCGTTGGTTCTAAAACATCAGCTTCTTGGGCTTGTAACTGCTGTCCTACTTTTTCCACTACTCGATATACATGATCTAAATTAGAGTCGTAAGCAACACTAAATTCTACTCTTGCATATATATATTGCTTAGAAAAGTTGATAATTGAACCTATATCTCCATTCCGAATAATCTGCAATTGTCCATCGGGATGGCGGACATGAGTAGTTCGCAGTTCAATGGCTTCAACAATTCCCTCCACGCTTCTTTCTTCCATTTTCCCGGCTTCTATATAATCACCTACCAAATAATAGTTTTCAAATAAAATCAAAAATCCACACACAACATCATTAATCAGATTTTGCGCCCCTAGCCCGACTGCTATACCCACAATTCCCGCACCTGCTAATATGGGCGCAGGATCAATGCCAATTAGTTTCAGGATAGTTACTCCAGCAGTAAAATAAATAAAATATTTGGCGAAACTCCGAATTAAGGGAATCAGTGTCAGCCGTTTTTGTCGCTGTGAGTCGTTGAAATCTGTGGTTCTTAAATAGAACTCATCTAGTAAAAAGTAAGCAACTTCTATCAAAGTATTGCTGAGAAAGAAAACCCCAATAATTTGAACAACTCTAGGAGTATACTCACTTATCCACGCAATAGGTTCTATTTCCGGGAGAACGAGATTGACAATTCCCACATAAAGGACATATTCTAAACATTTTTTAAATAGGGGAATTAAGTGGCGTAACCGTTCATATAATCGCAGTAGATTATTAGAATGAGAAAACTTGAGACTGAGCGCATCAAGAGTATCAACAATAGTTGCAACAGCTTTAACAATTAATAACCCAACTGAAATAGTAATATATATTTTTAAAGCAATAAATAGATATTTAGTAACAATTGCGGGAAGATACAAAAAATTAGCGCATAAAATAGCAGTAGCTATCCATGCACTATGGATAATAATTCTTTTTAAAGTTTGGAAAAAAGCCTCGACACTTTCATCATTGGCTTTGATTTGATCGACTTTCTTCGCGTAGTCAGAAACCCAGTCTATGCCACGGCTTAAAGGTGGGATACTAAATTTGACTAGCAATAGCAAACTGATAGTTTTTAAACTTGCACTGACCAGATTTACCCAAAATTGTGTAGGAAGACTGCGAATCAGATTAAGTTGAAATTCTTGAACATTTTCACCCCGGTAAATTATCATTCCATTCACACCAACCAGCGCCAAACACAGCGCCACGGAAATCAGCATTAAAATTCTGCTAATACTCCGACGTAAGAAGGTGATGTTTGCAGTTCTTTCTTGCAGCCAAGCAACTCTATTTAACTGTTTAAAGATGATGCCAATTAGCAAGTTTAATAGCCAAAAAAGAACTAATACAAATATGACTTCACCAATAATAATTGCTATGTTTGCTATATTCATTTTTGAATAGGATTATCTAAGAACAAGAAAATGAAATTAGTTAGATACGCAAGGGTTTAAAATTTTTTGGTATCTCTTTGTACAAAAAAACTTACTTTTACTCTTGAGAAATACGTAAAAGTATACTCAACATTTTTTAATCTCTCTGACTTTGTATAAAAATGCAAGGACACTTATACCAATTTAATATGAAGACGCATATAAAAATCAATTACCCCCCTTAATCCCCCCTTGGAAAGCTTTCAAGGGCAGGCTTTTTTTATTAGACAAATTTTTGGGCTTTTAAAACCAAAATTATTGTCTGAACAGTTAAAACTACGTTTCATAATTGAGAATATTCTCAACTATTTATCGAAGGTTTAAAAACCTGCCCTTGAAAGCCCTTGGAAAGGGGGGAAATAAGAGAATCTAGTTCCCTCCCCTTTATAAGGGGAGGGTTAGGGAGGGGTAAAATACTGTGCAGCTTCACATAAAATTGGTATTAAGACATTTAAGACAGTTTAGCCTAATCAATCATTAAAACAAATTATTTATTTATTTTTTGTAGTTTTATACTTATATACCAATACGGTTCAGTTAAGAGAATAGTAGGTTGGGTGTAGCGATCGCGTAACCCAACAAAGTATGCGTGAATGTTGGTTTCCGTTCCTCCACCCAACCTACACCTAAATAATTTACTGTACAATCTCAGACAGAGAAAGATAAATTACAAGCAAACAATAATTTAGCGATAAATCAAGAAATTTCAGCAGAAAAAATTCTCTTTCCTCATTGTTTACGTACTGCTACAAATGGAATTAAATGTAAAGGTATTTGTGTCGCTGACAGTGATTATTAAGGTATACCGCCTACTCCTCTTGTAGTGAGCATTTCCCAAAAAGACCGATAACGTTTAACTCCAGGAATATGATCACTAAATAACCAAGCTTCCCATTCTTGATTATGAGTCACTTGGGGGTTGAGTAAAATAACTTCACCATCTAACACATCACTAATTTGTAGCGTTGTTTGTAGATATTCTACACGTATATCTTGTTCTAAATTTTTTCCATATATCAAGTATTGCTCATCAGATATAGGTGGTAAACTTCTCAAGCTTTGTGTCCAGATGTCAATCCAGTTCTGATGCTCAACAAAAAACCAGTCTAGTTCTTTAGCCATCCGTAATCTTAAAACTCCTGGATATTCAGGCCAGCCATTTGTAACCTTTAAAAATTCCCGGTAAGATGAGGGTAATTTTATCCTCAAACGAGCTTCAGTAGCAGTAATTTCTTTTTCTGATGCTCTTGGTAAACCTAACCATTCTGATTGAATCGCTTCATCTGAAAAATCTACGAACGTCCAATATATTTCCCCATTTTCGTAATTATCAAGCACTTTTTTACTTTCTTTTTTCAGGAAGGAATACCAATTAAAATTATTCATAATTTAACTATCTGTTTAATATAAAAAATACTAAATCTATCTGGGAGCATCCGACTTTTTTATTTATATGTCATTGCGAGGAACGAAGCAATCGCAAAATCTTATACCAATTCGCAATTCACAATTAAGAAATCTAGCTTCAGTAAGACTTCCTGATTTCTATCTGTCGCATTCTTCTTTCAAATTGGTATAACTCGATAAGTTCTGAGCCAATTTTTCTTCCTTGTCTACCTTGTCCTTGTTGTTCACATATCTTGTTGATATGTCGTTAATAATGCAGGGATATGATCATAACCATCCACACCAATGATTGCGATGATTTTAGGGCGGTGTTGTTGTAACAGATTTTGAAATGATTCTTTGCCGATTTGTCCTTGCAAAATTGTTAATAAACCTGCTGGTTGTTTCCATTCACTAGAAGCAATCTGCTCTAAAAGATACATACCTAAACTGCCAGTGTAAATGGCTTTTTCAGCATTTTGTAATTGATAATAAGCTTCGGCTAAGTATGCTAAATTCCGCCCTTGTAAATACAAGTCTCCCGCAGTTTGGGCTGTTTTAAAACCATCTTCTAAATATTTAATTGCGGTTTCGGGTTGATCAATTACTAAATAAGCAATGCCTAAACTACTCAAACACAAAGCTTTACTTTGGATATCACCTAATCTTTCTAATAACTTTAAACCCTGTTCTAAATAATTAATGGGCATCTCATAAGTTTCTGGTTCAACTTGTTCTAGTTGTTGTGCTTGCATAACTTCGCTGTAACCGAGATTTACCAAGGCGTTGGCTTCACCATTGCGATCGCCTGCTTGCCGACTCAAGATTAAGGCGCGTTGGCTATAATTAATCGCCTCGCTATAATCTTTTTCTTGTACATAAGTCCGGCTAAGGTGGTTGAGGTTGGCAATTTCACAGGGGCGATCGCTGGCATTTCTGGCTATCTCTAATGCTTGCAGATGAAAGTTAATCGAACGCTGATATTGTCCTAAAGCTCGTTGCGAATAACCCAAAAGTGTCAAAATTCTGGCTTTTTCTTGGGTTCCTTCCACTTGGCGCAAGGGTTCATCTAAATAATCTAAGGCGTTTCTTAAATAACTCCCCGAAAATGAGGCAAATATCCCACCATAAAGGGGAAAATAAGGACGTTGGGCAAAGTTTCGCAGAATTTGCAACATCATTTGCGAACCTGCATTACCAAATCTCGCCGCCGTATTACCAAAACCACTGGCTAACTGACTCCAAATCACCGCAAAGGTCAAATAAGTCGAAATTGATAATTTTGAGCCTGCTTGCACATTATATGGTTGTTGGTCAAACCAGTTAACTAAACCACGTTGCAAATACTGTAATATCAACGCTAATTCTACCCAGTCACCCAGGGTCACATTGCTTTGCTGTTCGGCAAATTCAATTGCAGATTGTCCCAAAGCTAAAGTCCGAAAGAATCCATAGGGAAACTCACTGTTAACTTTCTTTGCCCAAGTTGCCCAAGGGCCGTTTTCTCCTGGTACGCCGCCAAATCCCAAGTCTCGATTTTGTTCGTACATCCAACTAATCAAGTGGTCTTGGAGTCTTTGCCAAGAAGCTAAACCGCGAGTAATCCCTTGTGATATTTGGTCAATATCAGGATCTAATTGAGCAAATTGTTGTAAACCTTTGGCTAACTGCTGTAATTGTGATGAATTGAGTGGGTGTTTTTGATTGGGATCTGTGAAACGCAACAATGTAGCGAGGCGTTCATCTGTAGAAGCTGTGGTAATTTCTCGCACTGCTGTAGCGATCGCTTCTATGGCTTTGTTTTGTTCTGCATAACGTTGCCATTGATTTTGAATTGTTTTAATTGCTCTCAGGCTGCGGTTAGCTTTGGCTTTTTTAAGTTCATCCTGTTCGCTATCTACCTGATTTTGGATGATACTCAAGCGATCGCTCAATGCCAACTCAAATATTTCCCCCGTTCCCGATGTAATATTTTTTTGCAACATCTGGTACACCATCTCCACCGAACTAACTTTGCCCTGGAGGGTGAGTTGAACAATTTCGTCAATTAAAGCGAGGTAGCGATCGCGCAATGGCAGAGAGTCTGACACTTTAGCTTGGGGATAACTTTACACTAATTTCCATTCTAATGTGAGGCGCAGAAGTCAGAAAAAATTTACGGCATAATTGCGAGGAAGTCTTACGGCGCAAACCATTGTTCAAAAATACACACAAGTTTCTTCATTAGCAATGTTAATGCTTCAACTCGCATTGTTTATGTGACAGATTGCATCGTTAATGTGACGACTCGCGTTGCTAATGCCTTGACTCGCATTGTTTATGTGACGACTTGCATCGTTAATGTGACGAGTCGCGTTGTTAATGCTTCGACTTGTAAAAATAATTTATTTTACTGCGATGGCAAATTAAGTACTCACACAGCATTAATTACACACATTCTCTTGCTGTTGCCCGTTCCCTGTAAAGAGTTTCCTACCTCCACGTTGGTTTATTCAGCAGATATTGTCCCTCCGGCTTGGAAAATCTGCTCAACTGTTAAATTCAAATCAGGGAAAGTTGGGGATTGAATGCGATCGCCTTGCCGAAACTTGTTAATTTGATACTCACCATCTTCTAAGCTGCAAACTAAGATTGTTGGTTGTTTGGGTTTACCAATATACTCTCTGCTACCCAACGCCGCATAATCTAAAATCCAGTATTCAGGAATTCCCATTTCTTCATAGTCAGCAAATTTTTTGTGATAATCATCACGCCAGTTTGTGAGGCAGTGCGTTGGACGGGTTTCCCGGCTTGAAGCAACTGCCGTGCTGACTACTTCAACTACTAAGGGAATAGATGCTGCTTGACTCACAGTAGATTTCTTTTTCCACAGTGGTTCATTAACTAAATTTGGCTGATTTAATAACAGGATATCTGGTGAGTAAGCTGATTCACTTGCCAACGGTTTTACGAACACTGTTTTTGGGATGAGATAGGGTAAATTTAACCTGTCTGATTCTACACTTAGCTTTCTCACCAAAAATCCGATAATCTCTTCATGATCGCCTGTTGGGGGTGGCATTTCAACTATTACTCCATCGTGTAATTCATAGAGTTTACCTGAGTCGTCTGGATATTGAGCAACGAATTCATCGAAGGTAACTACTTTGGTTAGGTATTGAGTCATGTATTTAATATTTAATGCCGCATATTAAATATTTTAAGTCTGAAATTCGACGCAAATACAGCAGATACAATGTTTATGAGGTATAGCAACTGATTGAAAAAAGTAATGAATAATGAGTCAGAAATTTACTTATTACTCATTACTCATTACTTAATACTCATGGTGTACTTCACTTACTTATACTTATCATTAACAGCAATGACTAGCGACGTTCACCAGCAGGCTGAGTATTTGTAGGTCGCCAAGCTTCATCGCCGGAATATTGCAGCGCCTTACCATCCAAGATAATGCGAATGCGGCGTTCGCCGTGGCTTCCTTTAGTTTCTTCGACATTGATTGTAAAATCTATCGCTGATAAGATAGCATCACCAAAACGCTCATTCATCCAGCGTTGAAGTGTAGGCGCATACACATCAATGGCTTCATGGAGGCGGTAAATTGCTCCGGCGTTCCACCGCACTGGCGGGACACGTAGCGGATTCAAGATTCCTGCCTTCAGTCCCAATTGCTTTTCTAAGCATTCTTGCGTGGGTGTTTCCAATGGAGCCTGACCTGTGAGAATTGCCCCGATACGGACTGGGAGAAGATTGCAGGCTTTTCCAAGTGCCTCAAGTGTCAGCCCTTTATCTTTAGCGGCTTGGTTTGCTGTGTCGAGGACTTGTTTTCGTTCCTGATAGCTTGCTGCTGCGAGTGCATCTACTACAGTGCTTTTGATTTCTGCCCTTACCAAAGTTGGCATAAACGCAAGCATAGCAGCGATGCCCACACTATATGTGCGAAACCCAATATACTTCATTTTTTCCTCACTATTTATGATACGGAATATTGCCGTATATCTGCTTTAGGGATTTAGGTATAAAAAGACTTGCAAGCTTTTTCTTGATAGAACAATATCAATAAATTGGCGTTATATTGTCAATATTCAACTTTTATACAGAATTTTTCTCTATAGCTATCTGATTTAGGATACTTGCGAGAAATTAGAGCGATCGCACATTTGTCAAGAGTTAGAAAAAACAATTAAACAATAGTTTGATAGCATCCTAATTTTCTGCTTGTCTAACTTTAAGTTTTGAGAAATTTATCAGTTAGTAACTAGTGAGATAGAGATATAAGAGAATATGGCAGTGCTGAATTTTAGAATGTTTTTATCTCACGCAAAGGCGCAAAGAGTGAGAGTTAGAATCTGAAATCAAAGCGGATTCCCATATTATCTAATTAACTGTGCTGCTGAATTAAAAAACTGACGATACAATCCCTTGGTGACTAAAATTGTTGTCAACAAATTAGCTATTGCAACCATAAATACAATCAAAATTTCGTAAGAAACTGCATCTAAAGGGTTGACTCCGCCTAATAATTGTCCGGCGGTGATGTTGGGAAGTGTCGCCATCCCAATCAGCATCATTTGATTAATTGTGGGAAGCAATGCAGCGCGAATGGCTTCTTTCCGGTATTGACTAACGGCTTGTTGGGGAGTTGCGCCTAAACTCAAGTGAGTTTCGATTTCAAAAGCGGAATTATTGATGGTACTAACCAGACGTTCACCTGCGATCGCAGCTGCATTCATTCCATTACCAATGATGATTCCCGCTAGGGGAATGAGATAGCGGGCTTCAAACCATCTGTCTGGTTGCAAAATTAAGAAGTAAGTGTAAAAAAGTGTGAAAGCGGTACTGATGAAAATCGCTCCCCAAACCACAGGTAAGACGAGGGGAATTTTCTGGCTGATGCGATTGCGGGCGACAATGGCGGTAATTGTCAAGATAATTGCTAAAATTACCAAAACTGCCCCAGGATGATTGACAGCAAAGATAAAGTCGAAAACATATCCCAATACCAGCAGCTGTAAGATGGTTCTGCCTGTAGCAATTGCCCAGTTTAACTCTAATCCTAATTTTTCCCAGGCAGATAAACCAATAGCGATCGCCATTAACCCTACAGCCAAGCCTAAATCAGCTAAATCTAGTTTGATCAATTCCTGCACAGTTGTTTACCTCCTGGAAAAGTGCTGAGTAGAAACTTAAATATTTGTAGCAGTGATATTTGGGTGACAAGGGAGAGGTGTTGGTGAATCAATAAGGATTGACGCATCTCATAAAATGAGTGCTTGCAAGTCTTGTGTATTGACACTTTATCAGAGTGGACTAATTACAAATTACAAATTACGAGTTACAAATTAGTATGATATTTTTACCCATACAATAATTTCAGTAATAACCCTTTTTGATGCGTATCCGGGGCGACAGTCTATTAATCAGCTTTTTGACAAAAAGTCAAGTAGCTAAACTTGACTGTCGAATTGCATCCTTTGTATTTTCAAATCACATAAAAACTCATGTTCCAAAGCGTAAATTCTGTTCCTGCTTTTGATATCAAGCAGCAATACGTCACTATCGAAGCAGAAGTAAGTGCAGCAGTGCTAGAAGTTTTAGCATCTGGACGTTATATTGGTGGCCCGATCATTGAAAGCTTTGAGCAACAATTTGCAGCCTATCATGGTGTTACTAATTGTATAGCTTGTAACTCTGGAACTGATGCGCTCTACTTAGCCCTGCGAGCTTTAGAAATTGGTGCAGGCGATGAGGTGATTACTACACCGTTTACCTTTATTGCGACAGCTGAAGTCATCAGTACGGTGGGAGCCAAGCCTGTTTTTGTAGATATAGACATTAATACATATAACTTAGATTTGCAGCAAATCGCTGCGGCGATTACACCCAAAACCAAGGCAATTATCCCGGTGCATTTATTCGGACAGCCTGTGGATATGACAGAGTTAATGGCGATCGCCAACAATCATAATTTAGCAGTGATTGAAGATTGCGCTCAATCTACAGGTGCAGTTTGGGAAAATCAAAAAGTTGGTAGCATTGGGCATATTGGCTGCTTTAGTTTTTACCCTACGAAGAATCTCGGCGGTTGTGGTGATGGTGGAGCAATTACAACCAATGATCCCGAATTAGCTGCGAAAATGCGGGTAATTAAAGAGCATGGGCAAAGAAATCGCTATTACTACGAGGAAGTTGGGGTAAATAGTCGTTTAGATGCCATCCAAGCCGCAATTTTGCAAATTAAACTGCGTTATCTGGATAATTGGAATCAAAAAAGACAGGCGATCGCATCTTACTATCAACAATTCCTCAGTCAAATTTCTGGGATTGTCGTACCTGAAGAACTTCCTGGCGGCGAGAGTGTCTGGAATCAGTTTACCATTCGCGTAATCAGTGAATCACGTAATGGTGCTAGTGCTTCTCGTCGAGACTGGGTAAAAAATCAATTGCAAGAACGGGGTGTAAATTCAATGATTTACTACCCTTACCCACTGCATTTGCAGCCAGTGTATCAACATTTAGGCTATCAACCAGGACAATTACCAGTAGTTGAACAAACCTGTCATGAGGTTTTATCTTTGCCAATGTTCCCAGAACTGACAACCCAGCAGCAAGATCAGGTGATTTATGCGCTGAAGGATTGTTTGGTTTAAGGGGAGTGGGGAATCGGGAATCGGGTAAAAATTTCCTACTCCCTACTCCCCACTCACTACTCCCTACTCCTTAGACAACTGCACGGTTATTGGCAGTCTCTAATGCTTCTACCAAACCACGTACAGCAGCAATCATCGCCACTTCGCTGTTGAGTTGGTTGATGGCAGAACCAACACCAACACCAGCCGCACCAGCCGCGATCGCTAAAGGTGCTGTAACGTTAGAAATACCGGAAGCGCACAATACTGGTACAGATACAGCGCGAGAAATTTCGTAAGCTGCGGCTAAGGTAGGCGCAGCTTTTTCAATTAATCCCAAAGTGCCAGAGTGAGCAGGTTGGCTGCTGGTTCCGCCTTCGGTTTGGATGATGTCAGCGCCAGCTTTGACTAGTTCTTCTGCCAGTTGTACTTGCTGATCTAGTTCCAGGATGTGAGGAACTGTCACAGATAAGGTGATTTCTGGTAAAAGTGCGCGGGTTTGTTGAGTCAAGGCTAAAACTTCTTCAGCTTCAAATCTGCGCCCTTGAGCGTAGAAAGAATCAAAATTACCAATTTCAATTAAGTCTGCACCAGCCGCCACAGCTTGCACAAATTTTTCTGGTTCAACTGCTGATACACAAACTGGTAAATTAATCAAGCTTTTGGCCATTGCCACGATTGCTGGATCAGCAGCAATATCAACAAAAGTCGCACCACCAATTTCAGCAGCTTTAATAATAGCAGCCACGCGATCGCTATCAAAGTTATGCAAACCGCTAATTACTTTCAAAACGCGACGGTTGGTAAATGCACGTTGTAATACAGGATGTATCGTCATAGTTCGTTTTTCGTAGCTACGAAGGTAGGAATATTCTTACACTACTGCGCGTTGGCGGCTAGGGGGTAGTCAGTAGTTCAAGACAGAATCTTAGATGTTGAGTATTGGGTGTAAGGGTCTAGGGGTGTAAGTAAGTAGTTTGGGTGGAGGCGCACAAGAGATATTAGTAATAACACAGCAAATCTATATTGCGCCGTAACTCAACACCAAATTATGAGATTTTGAGAAAATATTGTGACAGGTAAAATAATTGTGGAGTGAATTTTATCTTGGAATTGAGATATTTTGATAGTTGAAAGTTTTGTGGTTTTCTTCATGGCATTTGTTGGGTTACGCTGTCGCTCCACCCAACCTACAGAAGAGGCTACAAACGGGACGATAGTACTGGGTTGTGAAAAAGTATTCTTTTTAACGAACCGCAAAGGACGCATAGACGCGATAGCGGCTTCCCGCAGGGTAGGACACAAAGAAGGAGAAGAAGGAAAAGAAAGAGAATTTCACAAATGATTTAGGATTGCTATAGCATTTGTTAGGTTCCGCTTCGTTCCACCCAACCTACAAAAGAGGCGATCGTACTTTATGAAAAAACGCCAATGGCGTAAACAGCCAGACTCTCACGCAGTGTAAAACTATCGTAGTCCTAAATCATTTGTGAATAACAAGATCCCCGACTTCTTCAAGAAGTCGGGGATCTAAGCCTCTCAATTTTTAGTCTCTATCAAGTTAACAGCTTCAATTATTACCACCAGATTCGATTACCATTTTCGTCAACTCTGGCTTGACGAATCACGTCGGAAATTTCTTCCGCATCTTTGACATGGTGCAGTGCTTTTTTCTCACCGTTGGGTTCTTCCACAATAAAATAGGTGGGAACTTTAATATGATCGCCTGTAATATCTGGTGAATCGACAGCAACTTGTTTTGCTTTTTCCTCGATAGATTGAGGTTGATCTGAGATTCTATCTCCAGGATTTGCTGTTAAGTGTCTTTCTTTGGCTGTGGGTTCTTCGCGCGAATGCCAATCTTTGCTGACGGGCTGTTCAATTTCGGCTTGATTATTTTCGGGTTGATTATTTTGATTTTCTAATTCTTCAGTCATGGCTAGTTCACAAATTAAAACTATGTATTCACTAACTCAATTTATAAAATTCAAGCCATGATGCTGTCTTTCTTCAGAGAGAGTTTCTGATGAAATTAAAAGTTAGGGATTAGGGAGTAGGGAGTAGGGAGTAGGCAATATTTATTTTTGCGGTTTTGCTTCTATCTTTTTAGTTAGTTGAAATGGTGTATATTTACCACCCAAAGCTTCAACAATAGCGCGGGTATTTGCCTCCATCATTTTGATGTACGTTTCTCCATTGCTACCTTTAGCACCAATGGAATCAGAATAAAGTTGTTGAGGCGCTAGATTTACGCCTGCTTCTTGAGCTACGGTTTTGATTAAGGTGGGATTAATTGTAGTTTCGGCAAAAATGGCGGGTACGCCTGTTTTTTTGACTGATTCTACTAATCTTTGGACAGTTTGGGCGCTTGGTTGTTCTTCGGTGCTGATGCCAATTAAAGTTCCGGCGATCGCAATACTATATGCACGTCCATAATATTGAAAAGCATCATGGGTTGTAATTAGTTTGCGTTTATCGGGCGGAATAGTTTGAATTTGTTGATTTATCCAGGTATGCAGTTGTTTTAATTCATCGGTTAATTCGGCTGCGTTTTGAGTAAATTCCTCTTTATCTGCTGGCGATAACTCAATCAACGCATCTCGAATCACATTTACCATTGCGGCTGCATTTTCCGCACTTCCCCAAACATGGGGGTCTGGTACAATTTCACCTTTACCTTTATCTAACTCCAAGGGTTTGACTATTTCCCCTACGGCTACCTTCTTTCCTTTTCCAGCCGCATTCATTAACTTAATTAATCCTGGTTCTAAGTTATAGCCGTTATACAAAATTAAATTGGCTTCTTCTAAAAATCGACTATCGGCGGGGACTGGTTCATAAACATGGGGATCAGCACCGGGTTTGAGGATTCCTTTGAGTTGAATTTCGTCGCCGCCAACTTCTTGGGTTAAGTCTGCAATGATGGTGCTAGTAGCCACAACCCTCGGTTTATCACTACCTTTGGTAATTGTGGAGTTGGTATTGTTTTGACTACAACTAAACAAAGCCAACGGTAAAAGCATTCCCAGACACAGCCGAGAAACCAAGCTAAAAATTTCTGTTTTCTGACTAGGGATGGTTGACTTTTGCGGGACAAGAACGCCCTCTATCTCAGGTATTACACTCATTTATCTGTGACATTACTGCTTATTATAGATTTTTTCATATTTTTCTCATTTTTGTAGTAAGCTCAAGTAATAAATATGAAAATACCCTTATGGAAAACGTTTCTTTTTACGCCAACTTGGGACATACCCAAAAGATTGGTGAACGTTCTGCATCGTATATCAAAGCTATTGATATGAATTCCACAGATGCAATTTCTATCGCCCACTTGGGAGTACATTACCGGACTCAAGAAGCCTTGAGAGATATTAACTGTGTGATTCAACCAGGAAGATTAACAGGGATTTTTGGCCCGAATGGTGCGGGTAAAAGTACGCTGATGAAAGCAATGTTGGGCTTGGTTCCTGTTAGTAGTGGCGTGGTGAAGTACCAAAACCAACCATTGATGCAACAAAAGTCAAAAGTGGCTTATGTCCCCCAACGCAGTCAAATTGATTGGACTTATCCCGCCACAGTTTGGGATGTGGTGATGATGGGAAGAGTCAAGAAAACAGGCTGGTTGCGTAGCTTTTCGGGAGTGAGTCGCCAAATAGCAAATAGCGCCTTAGAAAGAGTCGGGATGAGTGAATTCCGCGATCGCCCTATAGGACAATTATCAGGAGGACAACAACAGCGAGTCTTTTTAGCCCGCGCCTTGACACAACAAGCAGACATCTTCTGTTTTGACGAACCATTGGTAGGGATTGATCAAAAAACCCAAGCGGTAATTTTTGAAGTCTTTCAAGAACTCGCCGCCGAAAATAAAATCGTCCTAGTCGTGAACCACGACTTAGGCGAATCCATCACCCATTTTGATGACTTGATTTTACTCAACCGCGAATTAGTCGCCACAGGTTCTAGACAACAAGTCCTCACCGAACAAAACCTACATCTGGCTTACGGCGGGAAAGTTATGTACTTCTCCGACGCAGCTTAAACTCTTTTTCTTAGCGTCCTACCCTTCGGGAAGCCACTTCGTGTCTATGCGCCCTTTGCGGTTCGTTTAAATCTTTATGCTAGAAGCACTAATCGAGCCGTTACAATACGGCTTTATGCAGCGATCGCTAGTGATTGCAATTTTAGTTGGTTTGTTGTGTGCAGTTGTGGGTAGTTACTTAATGGTGCAACGACTCGCACTCTTAGGTGATGCTATCAGTCATTCTGTTTTACCAGGATTAGCGATCGCCTTCATGATAGGCGCAAATATCTTTGTTGGCGCGTTTATTGCCGGAGTTTTGAGTACAATGGCGATCGCCTGGATTAGGACGCGATCGCCAATTAAAGAAGATGCTGCAATGGGCATAGTTTTTTCTGCATTCTTCGCCCTGGGAATCACTTTAATTACAGTTGTTCAAAAAGATAATAAAATCGACCTGAATCACTTTTTATTTGGCAACATTCTCGGCGTTACCGTTGATGAAGTGCGAGACACAGCCATCATCGCTACCATTGTTTTAGTAGTCGTAATTTTAATCTACAAAGAACTTTTATTTTACACCTTTGACCCTTTAGGCGCTCACGCCGCCGGCTTACCAGTCAATCGCCTCAACTTTGGATTAATGTTACTCATTGCTTTAACAATTGTCGCCAGTATGAAAGCCGTCGGCGTAATTTTAGTTTTATCGCTGTTAATTACTCCTGGGGCGACAGCTTATTTATTAGTCAAACGCTTACACGAAGTCATGATTTTAGGGGCGGTAATCGGTGTATTTTCCAGTATTAGCGGAATGTATCTCAGCTACTTTTATAATTTACCTTCCGGCCCGGCGATCGTTTTGGTAGTATCAGGTTTATTTATTTTGGCATTATTATTTAGTCCCAAGCATGGAGTTTTAATGCCAGGTGTGAATCAGAAATAAGTTTTTTTATGCAGAGGGTAAGTGGAGAAATGTAGAATGTTTTTTAGAGTAGGTTTGAAAAGTCTTTAGTGATGTATTAAATATTTTGCGATCCCTCCAACCACCCTTATTTAAGGGGCTAACAACTCTCTTTTACCCCTTAAAAAGGTGGTCGCTGGCGGAGGGATCTTAAACGAGCCTTATTGCCTTAAACACCGATTTTTTGTTTTGACCAAACACCATTTTCATCTTCATCAAAACGCTGGTGTATGGCTTCCCAAGCGGCTTGTTCGGCATTAAACTCATCACTGGTTTCATTCAACACCGCATTGTAACGCTCGATGAAGACTCGTTGAGCTTCTTGTGACAAATGAGTGCGGACTTCAGGTGATAAATCCTCTGGGCTATTACATGGCCCAGAACAAGGATGCGCTAAAGTTTTTTCCATTGTACTCAGTTCTTCTGCACCAGCACTTTCTAAAAGTAGTTGAAATTCCCCGGCGCGATTAGCTGGGACTTCTGTCATTAATAAAAATTCGCCAGCTTGTAAGCGAGTTTGGTAAACTGTGGCCTTATCTTCTGGCATTCCCCAAGCGGTGAACACCGACACTAAACCAGCACCAGCACTACCAGCGATCGCACCACTAGCAGCCCCTAATAATAATGCACTGATTGGGCCAGCCGCCACAATCGGCCCAACAAAGGGAATGAACAGTACACCTACACCTGTGAGCAAACTAAGAAAAGAGCCAAACAGCGACCCAAAAATTGCCCCTGTTCGCAATCCACCTAAAATTACATCTTTTTTCGTAATAAAGCCCGCAATTCGCGTTTCTGACTGGAAATTCCGCCCCATTACTGAAATATGATCTCTGGGTACGCCTCGGTCAAGTAAACGTCGAATGACATCATCAACTTGCTTTTGTTCTTTAAATACAGCCGAAATAGTACGCTCTGCTTGATAGACTTCTGGCACTTGAATACTCCTTAAAATTTGCTTTTGTATAGTTCAGGACTCATACCAATTCACGCAATTACTGATACAAATCACTTTTTCTGCGCCTCTGCTTGCGTTGCCGAGTGACTTGCCCTGAATCTCGACACTTCGACAAGCTCAGTGCATCGCTTCGCTCGATTACCGCGTAGTCGTTCGCGTTAGCGTCTCCGCAGGAGAAGGAGTCGAGGCGCTGGTTGCATATCTGTATCATGTTTAAAGTGAAATGCAGTCTTACCTGGACAGGACTTACGCATAAAAACGAAAAATCAAGGGTTTTAGCGAGGGCATAGGGGTACAGGGTATAGGGGTATATGTATCTAAAACCCTTACACCCAATCTTCATAGACAATCTTTGTGCGTAAGTCCTGTTAGAGATCAATCTGCGTTGAACTACACACCTACAGGCGTTCTTGTACCTGTTTCTGGCTTGCTACCATCTGGTTGTAATTCTTGACCTTCAATAAAAGAACGCAACATCCAAGCCATTTCTTCATGCTCTTCCATCAGTCCAGTTAAAAAGTCAGCAGTTCCTTCATCATGGAACTGATCGCTGGACTGATCAACATGGTCTCTGAGATTGCGAATAATCTGCTCATGATCTTCCACAAGGTTCGCAACCATTCCTGTGGCTGTGGGAACATCGCCTGAATGTTCTTTGAGGGTAGCGAGTTGCAGAAATCCTTCCATTGTGCCAACTGGGTAAGAACCCAAAGCACGAACTCGTTCGGCTAAAGCATCAATATTTTCAGTTAGTTTTTCGTAATGTTCTTCCCAAAGCTCATGCAAGCTCCGAAACTGAGGGCCGACTACATCCCAATGATACTTTTTAGTTTTTACTAACAGTAAATAGGCATCTGCTAAATCTTGATTTAACAGATTAGCCACACCTTGACGCTGTTCTTCTGTCAAACCAATGTTGATTGCACGCATTGATTCTAATTCCTAAATAGACTTATTTATTAAGTTCACAAAAATCAAAGATAATTTACATCAACCATAGGAAAGATTACCAGAGAATAATTATTTACAACTTCAGGAGAATTAATCTATGACTTATAATAGAAAAAATCTTAATCAATTATAAGTAGCAAGATACCCAAATCCTTAAAGAATTCGGGTATTTAAGCATCTTGAATTTTCTGAGTTAAAGATGAAAAATGTTAATACTAATCAGCAGTCAAAGTCTTTACTTGGTACATAATTATCATTCAAAGATTATGCAATATTACCCAATATCACTAGTCAGATTACCTTTGTAACTGCTAATTAGTATTTTTATCTTTTACTGTTTACCTGTGACTTTTCCCAACAGGTTTTCTACTTCATCTCTCACTGAGGTTGCATCTTGGGAATTTTCAGGACGCTTCATTTTATCAATGTCGGCATCACCTTGAACTTCGTTGAGTCCTTTATTAGATTCTTCTTGAACTTGTTGCAATCCAGGAGGTGCGGATCTAGCAACTTCATCAGTTTTCTTTTGAGTTTCTAGCAGTTGTGTGGTAGCTTCGGTAGGGTCACTTTTATAGCTTTCAATTGCCAAAGCTGGAAAAGCATTAGAAAATAAAACTAATGCACAGGTAAAAGCTACAATTAGGAAACGTACTGGACGTAATAGAGATAAAACAGAAGTCATATTCTTCATGTGAATTCCTCAAAAACAAAGTTAACAACAAATAAGTTATATTTTTCTAGCGCAGCAAATTCCAGCCATCATTAGGGTAAATGTTGGCGTAAATTTATTAAGATATGCTGGGCTGAAAATTTATGTTTAGGTAAATATTTGCAGAATAATTTAATTATGAATTACTGGCACTGTTGGCTGAACTAAAGCTCTTATAGCCATGCAGTTTTTAGTTATTTCACAATCATTTCTCTAGCGAATTTCACCTATCTTATATTTACGTTGAATCATCCTACTTTGGGATCGACCTGGAGAGTGAAGTTGATCGCTTCTGAGTGAGAGAGAATATCAACCTGTAGGTAGAGTGGTAAAATATCACTAAATTTAACGGTTTATTAGGTTTATTTGGCGGTGATGTGGCGTAATTGCCAGATTAGCTGGTGGTATTTATCAAGGAATCTGATTTGATGATGATGTCGAGGGGAGATAGAGAATTAGCAGAAAAGAGTAAATTAGCGATAGCACCTATTTAACTAAATTTTTCTCTTCAGAGATTATGAAGATTTATCAACTCCATACTTGGCCTCAAACCCTAGAGGAAGCTATCACCATTCAAGAAAGTTTGCGCGAACAAGTAATTACAGAAGATCAACTTCCCGAAACCATCAGTTATGTTGCTGGTGTCGATATGGGTTTTACAGAGGAGGGTACAATTAGCCGTGCTGCTGTAGCCGTGCTGAGTTTCCCTGATTTAAAAGTTGTAGAAACAGCCTTGGCGCATCGTCCGACTTCATTTCCTTACATTCCTGGGTTTCTTTCTTTTCGAGAAATTCCGGCTGTACTGGATGCTTTAGCAAAAATTCAAACAGTACCGGATATTATTCTCTGTGATGGACAAGGTATTGCCCATCCCCGCAGATTTGGTATAGCCAGCCATCTGGGGGTAATTTTAGATATGCCGACAATTGGTGTAGCTAAATCACTGTTCATTGGCAAGCATCAAGAATTGCCAGAAACCAGAGGTAGTTGGCAACCGCTCATACATCAAGGTGAAACCATTGGTGCAGTGTTACGGACGAGCTTTGGGGTTAAACCTTTGTATATTTCTAGTGGTCACAAAATTAGCTTAACCACAGCAATTGATTATGTATTGCGCTGTACACCAAAGTACAGATTACCAGAAACAACCCGTGTCGCTGATAAGTTAGCGTCTAACAGATAGTCGGTAAAACATTCAGAAAAGTCAACATTGCAGCACGCATGACAAAAAAGATACGCTGGAATAGTGTAGAAATGTATAGAATCTTGTAAAGATATAAAATATAGTCTTTTTTAAGATGCAAACATTACAAGCTCTTTCTTCAATGCAACTGTCTTTAGCCCCTAATCAATGTCAGTCTTTGAAGATTGTCGCTCTTGGAGACAGCATAGTTTACGGTTTTGGTGATCCTGAACGTGGTGGTTGGGTAGAACAACTGCGGCGATGGTGGATGTTGCCTAGTAGTGCTGGTCATGTTTTATATAATTTAGGTGTCAGAGGCGATCGCACACAACAAGTAGCCCAAAGACTAGAAGTAGAATTTCGTCATCGTGGCGAACTCCGTAATCGCGTTCCTGATTTAATTATTCTTTCAGTTGGGGTGAATGATTCAGCGCGGTTAGGTCGTCCCAATGGCAAAAATTACACAGATTTTGCCACCTTTGAAGCCGATATTGCCCATTTACTAGACTTGGCGCAGCAACTTTGTCCAGTTTTATTTGTGGGTATGACACCCGTAGATGAAACTAAAATGCCATTTTTGGATTGTTTTTATTTCAATCATACTGACCAACACCGTTATAAAGAAGCCACGCGCCTAGCTTGTCAACAACGTCAAATTCCTTACTTGGATATTTTTGACCAATGGATAGGACGCGGTGAAACTTGGTTACGCCAAAGAATGAATGCTGATGGTTTACATCCCAATACATTAGGCTACCAAGCTTTGTTAGATGATGTGTTGAAATGGGATGCTTTAGCACCCTATCATGCTCAACCAGAATACCAATTGAGATAAATGTATCGGCGGAGTCAATTTAAAAGCCATAATTGTTTAACTCACGCCAATTTTTATCAATGAATTCGTCAGAAACAAGCAGATCCCTGACTTCTTGAAGAAGTCAGGGATCTTTTGGTTCACGAATGATTTAGGAATGCTATAAATCAGTAATTGCCAGTAATTTCCACTATCTCAAACACATTAATATTAAGTAATTCTCCAGAGAAAATTTAATTTAAAATTGTTAACTGCGTTAATCAACGCTTAGGCGTTAACACAAAAGATATAACTAGCAATTGTTAATTATTTATTAATATTTATCCTGGATTTTTGCTAATTATTCTCTGAATATCCCATAAATTTAACCAATTCACCCTTGATTTCTATAACTATGTTGTAACAACAATTAACATCGAAATAGAGCATAAAGTTACATGGAATATGATGAATTAGGTTGACAATTTCCCATTGTTTCAAGAATCATCTTAGGGAAACCAGATAGTTATTCAGAGGAAACCATGCACACAGTTATTCTCGTTCTCATCGAGGTGCTGATTGTTATTGGAATGTCCCGGCTCATAGGTCTGGCATTCAAATCAATTAAGCAACCTTTGGTAATTGGTGAGATTGTTGCCGGGATTATGCTTGGCCCATCTTTATTTGGATTGGTTGCCCCCCATCTAGCAGCTAGTTTGTTCCCGCCAGAAACAATTCCGTTTCTTAATGTTTTATCTCAGGTGGGATTAATATTTTTCATGTTTTTGATTGGGTTAGAACTTAATCCTAAATATCTTAGTGGAAACTTACAAGCAGCAATTCTTACCTCAAACGTCAGCATCATTGTGCCGTTTTCTCTGGCGACTGTTTTATCTTTACTGCTGTATCCTCTGGTTTCTAATGCTGGTGTTTCGTTTACTGCTTTTGCCTTATTTTTAGGTGCAGCAATGTCAATTACTGCTTTTCCGGTATTGGCGCGAATTATTACAGAAAATAACTTGCAGGGAACACGCTTAGGAACCCTAGCATTAACTTGTGCAGCCGTAGATGATGTGACAGCCTGGTGTATTTTAGCAGTAGCGATCGCAGTAGCACGTACTGGTAACTTTTTTGGTGCTATACCCACCATTATTGAAAGCATAGTCTACATTGGCTTTATGCTGACGCTGGGGCGCTGGTTTCTGAAACGATTAGCAACTTACTACCGCCGGACTGGACGCTTAAGCCAGTTACTTTTAGCTGTAATTTATATGGCGGTAGTTGGTTCTGCACTCATCACCGAACTAATTGGGATTCATTTGATTTTTGGTGCGTTTTTATTGGGAGCCGCCATGCCCAAGAATGCAGATTTAGTGCGAGAATTAGCCGTCAAAACTGAAGATTTTGTTTTGATATTTCTGCTACCAATATTTTTTGCCTACAGTGGTTTGCGGACACAGATTGGTTTATTAAACCGTCCTGATTTGTGGTTATTGTGTGGCTTGGTGTTGCTAGTGGCGATCGCAGGCAAGTATATTGGCACTTATGTCGCTGCTCGTGTAAGTGGAATTAATAAACGCGAAGCCTCAGCTCTTGGTTGGTTAATGAATACTCGCGGTTTAACAGAACTCATTGTTCTGAATATCGGTTTAGAGTTAAAAGTAATTTCGCCCCTAGTCTTTACCATGCTGGTGATTATGGCATTGGTAACAACATTTATGACTTCGCCGCTACTGGAGTGGACATATCCAAAACGCCTAATTAAATTAGATGTTGTTGAACCAGACTTAGAAGCAGAAACATCTGCTGAAACTGCTACTGTTGTTGAATCTGCTCCTAATTATCGAATTTTAGTCCCGGTGGCAAATCCCAGCACCCAAAAAGGTTTGGTACAGTTGGCAGTAGCACTGGCGCTGAATTACAAACAACCTGCTGTTGTCAATCCTCTCAGCTTAATTGAATTGCAAGAAGATTATGCTTTTGAGAGTACCCCAGTGGAAGCAGAACGATTAATTCTTCAGCGTCGCCTGGAACTCGAAGAATTGATTAATACCTTAGAACCGCCAATAGCTCGTTCTCATATACATCCCATCATTCGCATATCGAGCAATGTAGCGCGAGAAACTGCCCAAATAGCCAAAATTGAGCAACCTGATTTAATTCTGGTGGGATGGCACCGTCCAGCTTTTAGTAATAATCGCTTAGGTGGTCGAGTTGGTCAAATTCTGAGTACTGCACCAGTGGATGTGGCTGTGTTTGTAGACCGGGGTGCAGAGCGGTTAGAAAATTTATTAGTGCCTTACTCAGCCAATATCCATGATGATTTAGCCTTGATTTTAGCTTTGAGGCTCTTGCTGAACCGTGACACCTGTATGTTGCGAATTTTACAAGTACTAGGAGATAACCAACATCAAGAAGAGTTGAGTTATGAACTGCACAAAATGATAGAGCAATTACCAGCTAGTGTACGCGATCGCATCGAAATTAAAACAGTCGAATCTCCAGAGCCAATTCAAGCTGTAGTAGAAGCTTCCGAAGCAGTTGACCTGACAATTGCTGGTACTAGCCGCGTTTGGGGAATTGAACGTCAAACCCTAGGCAGATATACAGATGCTTTAGCTATTCAATGTCGTTCTTCCCTACTCATTACCCGCCGTCACAGCCAAGTTACATCCCATTTGGCTTCTGTTCTCCCAGAAATTAGCAACCAAGAATCAACAGTCACGCAATTTTAGATTTTGGATTTCCACAAGTTAAACAGATGAATCATTTGAATGTTAAATCTTTAACCTTCTACGGAGTAGCCATAGGTTCAGTGTTACTGTTGTTTAAAACCGTCACCGCCTATGGAGAAAGCAATCTCAAAGCCCCTCCTGTAGTTGATGGCCGCTACCTTCTAACTCTGGCGACAAAATTACCCAGTTGTGAAACCGCAAATTCTCTGGTATTAAATGTGCAACAATCAGGTATTTACTTGAATGCCTCTTTAGTACCAGTTAATCCCAATGCAGAGGCTGAACAAGCTTCACTGACAGGTATCTTGAAAAATCAACAGATCAGTTTTTCTGGCAAAGTTGATCCAAAAATTCTGTGTCTTGATTCCAACTCTCAGACTAACTCAAGTCAGGCGATCGCTATGCAAATACAGCTGATAGATCAAGATAAAATTACAGGTCAATTCACAGTCAATGGCATTCCTCAAACTTTGAGATTCACTGCGGCTAAACAATCAACCCCAGAAAAGTCACAAAAAGTAAATTCACATTGAAATATGGGTAAATTATGGAAGTGAAGTTAGACACGAAAATTAAAAATTAAGATTTGGACTGGTGAAAGGGTAGATACAGCAGATTCGATGTTTATGAGGTATGGCAACTGATTGGAAAAAGTAATGAGTAATGAGTCAAAAATTGACTTATCAGGACTTACGTAAGTGTCACAATTGGCGGTTGGTGCGTGACGCTAGAAATCTTATAACTACGTTCAAATCTTCTCATTGCGTCACACACCCTACAGAAAAAATATGCCAGTTGCGTAAGTCATACTTATTACTCATGGTGTACCTCACTTATTTCAAAAGTGCTGTGACACCCTCCCAACATCAATATCCTGGTTGCAAAGGAATCAAATAATGTATACAAACCGAAAACCTAAATGGTTTTTATTATGGAGTCAGGGAGTTAGCATCAGTTTGCTGGGATTTTACACAGCAATTTCTTTAGAAACTCCTAGTACTCATGCGGCACAAATCGCTAAATTGAACGATTGGCGATTTTATCCAGAAGCAGCACAACTGGAATTTATATTATCAGCAGCAACAAAGCCGCAATATTTCTATCTTTCCCAACCTCCACGTCTGGTTATTGACTTGCCAGATACTAAATTGGGTTATGTTGCAACCAAGCAAAGTTATTCTGGCGCAATTCAACGAGTCCGAGTTTCCCAATTGAACGCCAACATAACTCGGATTGTTTTAGATTTAGCAGATGGAATTTATCTAGACATCAATCAGGTAAAACTACAACCTGTATCTAGATACAACCCCACACACTGGGTATTGCGTCCTTTTACTTCTAGTACAAATCTCTCAATTCAACCCACTAACAGACAACCTAGTATTAACAGTCTACCGCCAGCTTCTCATAACTACTATCCGCCAACACCTACTAATTTAAATTCCAACTCTAATTATCTACAGTTACCAAGTACATTACCGCCCATTTCTAATAACCAACAGCAACCTTACATCACAGTACCTCCCCCCACACCCAGTAACCCCTATCAAATCCAAGGCTCAGTTCTACCTCCAGCAAACTTTCCTAATCAACCTAGTAATGCGAATAATATTCCACCCCTAGCCAACCCTAATTTTCCCGTCCCTACAACACCAAGCACACCAAATTATCAATCTAATGAAGTCCAAATCCCAGTGATTGAGTTTGGACAACCTCTTCCCAAGCCATAAGTTAAAAGTGCTGAGTGCTGAGTGCTGAGTGCTGAGTAAAAATACCAGCCCCTAGCCTCTCTTAAAATCTATCTGTTTCTTGAGGCGATGCAACTGCACCTGGTTGAGATGTGAAGAAGTTTTGTGCTGCTTCGTTTTGATAAATACATCTAATATCAGGTTTTTCGCTATCTAAACTACCTGTAAAACCAAAGGTATTCAGACGATTTTTACATTCTCTGACTTGATCAGAAGTAACAAGTTTGCGTTGTTCTAAAATTGCCCAGTTATTTTGCCGTAACACACATCCAGGACGCATACTTGGTTGAGCAACATAAACGTTAAATGGGTTGAGTGTGACAAATAATCTCGCATCCATCACCATTGCACTAGCGCCGTATTGTACGCAAATCTCTGGGTTGGGGGCTTTTGTATCAATAAACTCCCGCGAAGCTACGTTGGAGGGCGTTAATGTAGTTGTGGAGCTAAAAGCAATGCCAATGCCAATACCTAAAACTAGCACACCTCCCAAAACAGCGATCGTGGTGAGGTTGAACAGAGAAGGCTGAAAAGCCGGTGGTTTAGATGTTGTGGCTGATCTACCAGTAGATTTACGTCTCATTTTTACTTTACACCTTCACATTTTGGAAAGCAGGGAGCTGTTTGCACTGCTCTCCTTATTTCAGTATGCCGATTTTGGGCAATGATTGTCTGTAAAATTTTAGTAGCATCATGACTTTTGAGAGGATACGGGAAGACAAGGGAGATAAGGGAGAATATATCAATGACTACTCAGCACTCAGAACTTGGTTACAGAATTCGACCATAACGCGCTGTAAAGTTCTTAGCGGGATTTGCTTGATTATTCAGCCATGCCCACATTTGATCCCCAAAACAAAAGTGCCACCATTCTCTAGGATTGCGTTGAAAGCCAGCTTTTAACATGACATCATTTAATAGCTGACGGTGGGTATGATATTTTTGTGCTTGGGGGTGGGGATGATGAGCATAGTAATCGGGATGCGATCGCTCTGACAACTCATCAATCGGCGAACCCATATCTACTATTAGCCCTGCATCATCAACTAATGTCACATCTACCGCAGCCCCGGTACTATGAGGCGGCGGCGTTTTTTCATCCAGACTCGGAACCGCCCAAATTTGATACACCGCCTCCCAAATTTCTTGGCGTTGGGTTGGCGATAACTCAGCTTCTATCAGTCCCCTGTCTTGTAACGCCGTCCCGAAGCTATAATCGACCATAAACTGCTGTACAGTCACCGGACGATAACCATCAAAAATTTGAATATGCCAATGAGGATGCAGCAATTCTAAATAATTTTGAGCTTTGATTAAATTGTCTACAACACTTTGGCGGAGATAATAAGGCGAATATTCCCCATAAATAGCGCCTAACTTTTCATAAGGATGGGGAGACTCCACCGCAAACAGATGCAAAGGAATTTCTACCAGTGGTTCACCGCATTCAACAATGGGGATATGGTGATAAGGTCTCATACCAATTTTGGTGTTTAGATTTAAGATTTTGGTTTACTTTCCAGAATCTTAAATCATACTATCTATCCCAATTTGGTCAAAAACTTAATAACCATAGGGATTTCCTTGCACACCACCTGTATACTGTCCGGGAATGGAAGTATTAGAAGGTATTTGAACTGGTAAACCCCTAAAATAGCGGTTGTCTTGATAACTGGCAGGAGCCGATGGTGTCACAATATATGCAGAGGAATTCTGTACAGTAGTGGGTGTAGTGGTAGTTGGTGCAACTGAATTAATAGGTTGTGTTGTGTTTATTGATGGTACTGAATTAGTCAAAGGCTGGGCAGTGTTGACACCGTTATAATAATTTGTTGGCTGACTGGTTACAGTTGGCTGGATGTAACTTGTCCCACTATTTAAACTGGTGTTAGGGAGGAAATTCTGCGTATTTGTCGGTACACTTTGGGGAAGGGAAGTATAGGAAGTTATACCGGAATTATTGCTGAAATTTGTAGTTGTGCCGTTAACGTTCGATAAATTCTGCGAAAGCCCGGTGTATGGAGTTTGACCAAAGCTATTGCCGGGATTGGTGGTTGCACTATTAATATTAGACGGTGTTGTTTGGTTAGTTGAGGGTGGAAGAGTGGTTGTTGAAGAGGTAATAGAGTTGTAGGGATTGTTTGGTGGCTGGGTGGTACTGGTTCCCACTGCATAAGGGTTATTGGTTGTCTCTTGTGGTTGAGAGGAAGAATTTAACAACTGATTACCGCTACTATTTTGGATGCCAAACTTTAATAAACTTTCAGTTTGAGCAACAAAAGGATTTTTACTATCAAATCCAGATGTACCACCACTGGTTTCTAAGTTGGGAATTGATTTAGTATTCTTAGAAGATTTTTGCTTGTTAATTACATCCTGTAAAAAATCTTTACCTTTTTTCGGTTTAGAGTTATCTGTAGAGGAACTGGTAATTACTTGAGTGCTTGCTTGGTCAGTATCATTATACAGAACTGGTAAGTTATCAATATCAGCTGCGATCGCTTTATCTTCATCCGACAAAGAAGAATTATCAGCTTGTTGTGCTGTGGCTTCGCCGTCTTGTTTGCCAGTAAACGCATCTGGGTTAGTCCAGTATTCTCGAATTACTAGCCCTAGCACTGATAAAAAAATCGCTGTTCCCCAAAAAGCAGGCTTGCTAAAATTCCATAACCTAGCTTTGAGATAACGTAAGTAAGCGGGTGGATAATGACGATTTGACATAGCAGAGTCTCAGAATTTACTGGCAGACGGTATACCTGGGTGCAAACTTACAGCAAAACAGTTGCAGCCGTAGTTGGATGATGCTGTGATCATCCTAGCCTGATTACGGATAAAAAATGCAGGTTTAAGTATAAAATTTCATACTAGAGTTCCCCCACTTCATACTTTCACAAAATCATTATGCCGACATAGTGAGCTTCGGTCACTTTCGATAACATCATAAATTCCAACCTGCACTAACTTTGTGGTAGCGAATGGGGAATAGAGAATAGGGAGTAGGGAGTGGGGAGTGGGGAATAGGGAAGAAAAAATTAGCTAATTATCCTTCTGCTCCGCTACTCCTCTGCTCCCTCTGCTTTCCCTATCTCCCCTCCTCCTATGCTATTTACCAGGAGACTACAGCAATGATGAAAGCTGAAGATATCATGACCAAGGATGTAATTACCATTCGCGGTTCTGCCACTGTTGCTGAAGCCGTCCGGCTGATGAAAGACCATAACTTGCGTGCCTTGGTTGTAGATCGTCGCTATGATAATGATGCCTATGGTATGGTTAGCGAAACAGATATTGTCTATAAGGTAATAGCCTACGGTAAAGACCCAAAGCTAGTACGGGTTTATGAAATTATGAGCAAACCCTGTATTGTCGTTAATCCTGAGTTAAGTGTCGAATATGTAGCGCGGTTGTTTGCCAATACTGGTATTCGCAGAGCGCCAGTTATTCAAGGCAAGCTGTTAGGTATTATCTCAATTACAGATATTTTGACCAAGAGTAATTTTATCGAAGCCCCAACAGCACTCAGGTTAGACGAAAAAATTCAAAAAGCGGTTGAAACTGCTCGCGCTATTTGTACCCAACATGGTGCTTATTCTAAAGCCTGCGCTGCTGCTTGGGATGAGGTGGAAGAACTGCAAGCAGAAGCCGCCCATCAAAAAGCTGAAGCGATGGTTTCGGCAAAAGTTTCTTTTGAAGAATACTGTCGAGAAAATCCCAATGCGCCAGAATGCCGTAACTATAATCCTTAGAAGTCAACCAATTTTGGATTTTAGATTTGCGATTTTAGATTAAATCCAAAATCTAAAATTCGGAGGGTCAAAAATGAAGAGTGCTGAGTTAAAAGTGCTGAGTGCTGAGTTAAAAAGACCACCCACACTTCGACAAGCTCAGTGCATCGCCAGGGGTGGGGTATCAACCTTCTCTCGGTAATAGGATTCCGCTTAACATCGGGCGGGGCTTTTACCATAGTGCAGAAGTACTTCCTTCCTCTTTCTTCTTACTCAGCACTCAGCACTCAGGACTGAGCGTTGTAAAAAGGCAAAAATTTTCTTTTTACTTTTACCTTTTGCCTTCGTAATTACTACTCTTCGCTGTTGAGGATTTTTGGGACTTTGAAATATTCGCCTTCTTGCTCAGGCGCACTATCGAGGATCGCATCTCTGTCTGGATACGGTTGTAACTCATCCTCGCGTGTCACGTTGCTGACATCAATTGCGCGTGTAGTTGGTAGCACATCACTCACATCTAGTTCACTCAGTTGTTCTACATATTCCAAAATGTTTCCTAACTGAGTGGTAAATTGCTCTTCTTCTGCTGGTGTTAATTCTAACCGAGCCAGCAGAGCTACTTTATGAACTTGGTCACGATCAATCATAAATTGTCATTTGTCATGGGTGATTGGTGATTTGTCGTTAGTCCTTACAGATAACAAAGGACTAATGACAAATAACTAAAAGAATACGTCAATTTGTATCCGGCCAGTGGTTTTTAGCCAGTTTTGCGCTTCAATGTAGTTATTGGGAGCCATGCGTATGGCTCTGATCCAATAATCGGCTGCTTGGTCAAACAAAGCTTCACCACCGTCATTATCTCCAGCTTCTTTGGCTTTTTCGCCTTTGTAATGATAAATTACGGCGATGTTATTTAAGGCTTGGGGCAGACGTGGGTTAGTTTCAATTGCTTGGTGATACAGTTCTAAGGCTTTCTCATGATCACCATTACTAGCGTAAATTAGCCCCATGTTATAGAAAATATAACTGCGATCGTAGGGATCTTCTTCGAGGGTGAGGGCTTCTTCATAATATTCCAAAGCTTCGGCATATTCGCCTTCTGCTTGGGCGGACATCCCATCTCGGTAATAAACAAATGCTTCTTTAGCTTTTCTGTTAGCTGGCAGAATCTTCAGAATGATATCCGCCATAACTGTAAAAGATTTGTCAATAAAGTTATCGTTTTTCTGTGTTCTTGGCATAACTGCCTCTATAGTTGTACAGCTACTAGCTCAAAAGATGCTTTTAGGAATTGCAGGGTTTCACGGTTGGGTGCATACACCTTATTAGGGTAGAGAGGCTTGTATTTTTACTCAGCACTCAGCACTCAATAGTTAATTTAACTGATTTGGCAGGCCATTCTCCTCACTAAGAGGCATAATACATTCTGGACTGTTGTGCTGGGGCTTGTTGACCAAATTGGCCACGGGGTAAGCTGTCATTGCTTCCGCAGGATAAGGATCTAACAGTGGCTGAAGTTTTTCGGGTGCTTGTACTTGTGTATCTAGCCACAAATCGTAATCTTCTGGTGCCAAAATGACTGGCATTCGCTCATGGATTGGTGCTAACAATTCGTTAGCTGTTGTAGTGATAATTGTACAAGAAGCGATCTCTTCTCCTTCGGGTGAGTGCCATACATCCCATAATCCTGCAAAACCAAAGGGTTTCTCATCTTGCAGGCGAAAATAAAATGGCTGTTTTTTACTTTGTAGCTTTTGCCACTCATAAAAGCCATCAGCTATGACTAAGCAGCGTCGGCGCTTGAAAGCTGCTCGAAAAGCTGGTTTTTCTGATACAGTTTCGGCTCTGGCGTTAATCAGCTTGACTCCCATTTTTGCATCTTTTGCCCAACTCGGAATCAACCCCCAACGTAATTGTTGAAATTCATACTGTTCTTTGCTGGGTTGATGTAGCACTGTTGGCACCATTTGTGTAGGTGCAATGTTATATTGAGCAGCTAAATCGGGAACTTGTAGGAGATTGAAAGCCTTACTGAGAGACTCTGCTGACTGATTTAAGGTAAATCTTCCACACATATTTTTAAGTTCTCCCCTGGAATTAAATTGCACATTTAAAGTTGATAAATACTAGAAATAATCAATAATTGTTTTTTTATTTTCTCAGATAAATCTAGTTTTCATGAAGATGCTTAAAAGGAAAATAATTATCCTGTTTAACTCGAAACATTTTGTAAGATATTGTATTTTAGAGTCTCATTTCTCTTAATACTCTTCATCATCTTTTTGGCATGGAAACGCTACGTCTGTACGATTTTTTACCCTCCGGTAATGGCTATAAGGTACGTCTTTTATTATCACAAATGGGTATTCCCTATGACAGAATCGAGGTGAATATCTTAAAGGGAGAAAGTCGGACACCTGATTTCTTAAATAAAAATCCGAATGGCAAAATACCTGTTTTGGAAATTGAACCAGGGAAATACTTAACAGAATCAAATGCCATTTTGGCTTATCTTAGCGAATACACAGAATTTTTACCTTACGATCGCTTCTTAAAAGCACAGGTTTTGCAATGGTTATTTTTTGAACAATATAGTCATGAACCTTATATTGCCACATCACGATTTTGGATTTCAATTTTAGGGAAAGCTCAAGAATATCAAGCGGCGTTAGCACAAAAGCAAGAATCCGGTTACGCCGCATTAAGAGTGATGGAAAATCATCTGCAATCTCGTTGGTATTTTGTTGGCAATCGCTATACCATTGCTGATATTGCTTTGTTTGCTTATACCCATGTAGCTGATGAAGGTGGTTTTGATTTATCCCGATTTCCCGCAATCCAAAAATGGATAGAACGTATCAAAGCTCAACCTGGATACATCAGTATTACATACCAGCCAATTCCCCAAGAAGCTGAATTTTGCTAAATACATTCTTGGTTGATTATTCAGCCACACTTAAGTTTTGAAGTTGCAAAAACTTATCAGAAATTTTGTGAGGGATTGGTTTTGGACGCATGGTTTTAGCATCTACCCATACCCAGAGTGCTGCCGCAGTGACTAATAAATCAGCTTCGCTTTGTTTGCGGATTTCATAGCATCGAAAAGCACGGGTACCACGCATTTCTTTTAACCAGGTGGTCACTTCTAGAGTATCACCTGCCACTGCTGGCCGGAGATAGTCAATTTCCACCCGGCGCATCACAAAAACACCACCTAACTCTCGATAAACATCTAAAGTTACACCGAGATATTCTGAGTGTTCGATGGCTGCTTGTTCTAAATAGTTTTGGTAAACGGCATTATTAACATGCCCTAAAGCATCCATTTCATAGTGACGGACGCGGAGTAAAGTCTTAAATTGTTGCATACAAATAATTCAGGTGTAGTTTGATCAAAGTGGAAAAAATGACCAATGACAGTCTCGATTCCTAGTACAACAAGGCAAAAGTCAAGAGTCAAAAAGAAAAAGAAAGAAAGTGATACTACAAGCCTTTTAGCAATTCCTTATGGTAACTGAGTTTCGGCTTCGCGGTAGTCGAGCGAAGCGATGCACTGAGCTTGTCGTTCGCGTAGCGTCTCCGGTAGGAGAAGTGTCGAGATTCAACTACTGTATGGTCAAAGCGTGGTCTTTATTATTTACGCCGACTTGTACTAGAGTGTGCAACTTAAAAGCAAATCAGCTTGTGAGTCAGATTAAAATACAATTTCAGTTTGGACTCCAGACAAAATTACTGATACATTATTGATGCAACCCACTTAATTGACTATTTATTGAAGGTAAAGTACCAGAATCATTATGAAATCACTACATCGTCCCGATTTATATGGCTGGTCTACTTTCAATCCTGCAAGAAATATTGATTTCAATGGGATTGCCTGGATTCGTCCAGATGGCAATATCTTAATTGACCCTGTAGCTTTATCTAACCACGATTGGAATCATCTGGAATCTCTGGGTGGTGTGGATTGGATTATACTCACAAACTCGGAGCATGTGAGATCCGCCAAGGAAATTGCTGTGCAAACTTATGCTAAAATTGCGGCCCCCGCAGCCGAAAAAGAGGTTTTCCCGATAGCTTGCGATCGCTGGTTGTCTGATGGTGATGAGTTTGTCCCTGGATTAAAGATTATTGAACTCCAAGGTTCCAAGACTCCGGGCGAATTAGCACTACTATTAGAAGAGACTACCTTAATTACGGGTGATTTAATCCGGGCGCATACAGCCGGGAGTTTAACTACTTTGGCAAAAGAAAAGTTACTTGATCCAGTAGCGGCGATCGCTTCTATCCGCAGACTGGCACAATTAAGCAAGGTGGAAACAGTATTAGTCGGAGACGGTTGGTCAGTATTTCGAGACGGACATCTGCGCTTAAAAGAATTAGCAGCAACATTATGATATTTTACTTGGAATCACTCAATTAGTACGGAGTGCCTTTTTCTCGGCGTTGGCGTTGTAACGCTTCTTCGTACCATTCCAATTCATCTAAAAATTGACCAAATTTCTTGGTTAAACTTGCTTCTTGGGGAGTACCTGATTCATCTAAAGAGTTGCCAATTTTAGAAATGGCAAACATAGTTGAAATAGTTACCATTCCCATCTCCCCTAGAAACGAGCGTAACTGTATAGCGGCGCGGACTCCGCCAAAGCCACCAGCCGAGTAAGAAACAATTCCCGCCGGACGGAAGTAGTATTCTTCTAGATAATGATCCATCAGATTACTCAACCCTGGCTGAATGGAATGATTGTATTCTCCGGTAATCACCACAAAACCATCGGCGGTGCGGATATGTTCTGCCAGTTCTGTCATCTTTGCGGGAGCCTGACCAGGATCATACTCCTTATACATCCTGTCTAAGATGCCAAAGTCATATTCCTTAGCATCAACAAAAATTACCTCATGGTTTCTGTGCTGGAGTTGATCAATTATGAATTTAGCAGCTTTAATGCCTTGGCGATCGCTCCTGTAGGAACCGTAGAAAACTAATGTTTTAAACATGGTCAATTAGGGAGTGGTGAATAGGGAGTAGGGAGTAGGAATTAAAGGACTTTCCAAAAAATATTCCTTTCTAGTACAACACGACGGAAATAAAGATACTATTTCAAGTTAGTTAAAAGCTTGTGATCTAAGCTTTTTGACTTTTAACTTTTAACTTTTGACTTCCGCGTAGCCGTACTAGCCCCCAGCCCCTTTCTTATTGCAAAAGTCCAATCATGTGTAATAAACCATGACCAGTCACTAACTCAATAATTAAAGCAATAAAACCTAACATCGCAATTCGACCATTCCAAACTTCTGCACTGGTAGTCATACCCCATTCCCAACTTTCGGGGGGATACATCTTCACCCTTTTTTTCATTTGGGCTGCTTGTGACAGCTTGAAGTTGGGTTGTTCCAGTGCTTCAATGACTAAATCAGCCAAGGCGCGAATAAATACGGGGTGAGTATTGGGTGCAGGTGCGCGACGGAAGTTGTGAATTCCGGCTTCTTCAGCGATTTCTCGATATTCAATGTCAATTTCTTGCAGCGTCTCGATGTGTTCGGAGACAAAACTGATGGGTACAACCACGATATCTTGTACGCCTTGTGCGCCCAATTCCTTCAACGCATCTTCTGTATAAGGTTGTAGCCATTCTACAGGGCCGACACGGCTTTGATAAGCCAAAGTGTGAGCATTCGGACGGTTGAGGGTTTGCATAATTAAGTATGTGCATTCCTCAATTTCTTGCTGATAGGGGTCGCCTGCTTCTTCTACATAGCTTTTTGGTACACCGTGGGCGCTAAAGAAGATATGTACATCATCAGGGTTAGGACATTGGTCTATTTCCTGGGCGATGAGTTCCGCCATTGCTTTGAGGTAGTTACGCTGTTTATACCAAGAAGGAATGACGGTGTATTCAAGATTTTGCAGTTTGGGGTCTTCTTGCCAAAGTTTTTCTAATAACCGGAAGCTAGAACCACTGGTACTGATAGAAAATTGCGGATAAAGAGGCAGAATTACCAGTTTGTCAATTTCATCTTGGGTAAGCTGGGCGATCGCTTCTTCTGTATAAGGATGCCAGTACCGCATACCCACATAGATGTTAGCCTCTTTACCCAAATCACTCAACTGTTCTCTTAAAGCTTCTCCTTGGGCTTCTGTAATTCGCCGCAAAGGAGAACCACCACCAATTTGTTTATAATTTTCTTGGGATGTTTTCACGCGCCGGGAGGCAATAAACCAAGCTAAGGGCTTTTGCAACCAGCGAAATGGTAGGCGAATGATTTCGGGATCAGAAAATAAATTGAACAAAAATGGCCCAACGTCCTCTAATTTATCGGGGCCACCGAGATTGAGTAATAAAACGCCTACACGACCCATAGCAGTTATTTTCCCCCAACCTTTTCAGATTTTTTACTAATGTTAACAATATATCTTTATTAAATATAAAGCTTAACAGTCAGGAACGGTGCAATGGCCACAATTTTACGAGATTTAAGTTACCGCTATCAATGGTTATATGATGCTATTTCCCGCGTAGCAGCTATCAGCGTCGGTGGAGAAAGCCGTTTTCGCCAACTTGCCTTACAAGGCTTAACAATTCATTCAGATACTCAGGTATTAGATTTATGTTGTGGTAGTGGGCAATCTACACAGTTTTTAGTAAAAATGTCACAAAATGTAACAGGATTAGATGCCTCACCAAAATCTTTGCAAAGGGCTAGACAAAATGTCCCGGAAGCCTCATATATAGAAGCCTTTGCTGAAAATATGCCCTTTGCGGAGAATTCTTTTGATGTGGTACATACCAGCGCCGCATTACATGAAATGCACACTGCACAATTACGACAAATTCTGCAAGAAGTTTATCGAGTCCTAAAACCAGGCGGTGTGTTTACATTAGTCGATTTTCATGCACCGAATAATCCCATATTTTGGACTGGTGTCTCAGTGTTTTTACTATTATTTGAAACAGAAACAGCTTGGGAGTTAATCAAAACCGATTTACCAGAGTTATTAAAGGAAATTGGCTTCCAAGTAGAGAAGACGCAATTATATGCAGGCGGTAGCTTACAAGTGATTCAAGCAAAAAAATAACCGCTTACTAAACAAACTTTCTCTAACTCTTTGCGCCTTTGCTTACTGAGCGACTTGTACCGAGCGAAGTCGAGGTAAGTCGAAGTATGCGCCTTTGCGTGAGGTAAAAGATTTTAATAATTAACCGCAGATGAACGCAGATGGACGCAGATAAAAATCAAGCATCTCGACTCATCACAAAATCAAATAGATGATGCGCCATTTCCAACTTAGAACAATGGGCAATTTCTAACTGATGATTCTGCCCATCTAAAAATATGGCTTGATTGTTGTTACTCCCAAAACCACTATCCGGTTGATCTATAGGATTAGCAACAATCACATCTAATTTCTTAGTCTGCAACTTTTCCTTTGCAGGTGTGATGATATCTCCCGACTGTGCAGCAAAACCAATTAATAACTGATGTGGTTGCTTGAGTTGGGCTAATTGGGCAACAATATCAGGTACAGGTTCTAGAGGTAAAGCTTGGGGGAGCGATCGCTTGGGCAATTTCTCTGTACTATAATCTTTAGGCTTGACATCAGCCACAGCTGCTGACATCACAATCAAATCAGCATTCGGTAAATATTCCAACATTACCTGCTGCATTTCCTCGGCTGAAATCACAGGTATAGCTTGCACACCCAAAGGTACATCCCAACTAGCTACACCATGTACTAAAGTCACATTTGCACCACGATGTAATGCGGCTTGTGCCAACGCCAAACCCATCTTACCCGTAGAAGGATTACCAATAAATCTTACTGGGTCAAGATACTCTCGCGTTCCCCCAGCACTAATTAAGATGCGTTTACCAACTAAATCTCGCTTACCGCCAGTATGTAACAAAGATTGAACACGGGTGACAATTTCTGCTGGTTCCGCCATTCTACCAGCACCGATGCGATCGCACGCCAGTAACCCCGATGCGGTACTCATCCCATGATAACGGCTGTCTGTTAACAACTGCTGCCAATTACGCTGCACCGTCAACTGTTCCCACATATCCGTATTCATCGCCGGCGCTAACAATACAGGACAAGTCGAAGCTAACACCGTATTCGTCAGCAAATTATCCGCCATCCCATAGGTTAACTTAGCCAATGTATTCGCTGTTAAAGGCGCAATTACAATTAAATCTGCCCATTCTCCCAACTCAATATGCAACGGACGGGAGTGAGTTGGTTGCCAAAAATCATCATCTGTATAAGCTGGATGACGGGAGAGGGTAGCTAAAGTCAGAGGTGTAATAAATTCTTGCGCTGAACGGGTGAGAATAACGCGAACTTCTACCCCACCTTTAAACAGCGTCGAAACCACCTCACAAACTTTATAGGCGGCGATACCGCCGCCTACACAAACAAGAACCCTGTTGTTACGTTTTTCGCTTGAGGACTGAAGATTAGACATCAGAAAAAAATATGAAGGCTGAAATTAATTTCATACTTCATACTTTAGACTTTATCTAAGCTTCATCGTAAGGTTCTAAATCTAAGAGGTAGATATAGGGTTCAACTAATTCTGGACGCTGAAAGGCGATCGCTCGGAGTAGATGCCAATCGTTCAAACCTTCAAAAGCATTGCTATAATTATCAAGTTCCAGACGCGTAGCTAAGTCTTCCACATCTGCTGCGGTCATGGCAGCAATTTCATTTCTGGAAATGCCTAGAGTCTTCATAATGCTTGCCCCTCCCTTATGCAGCATTTGCATCCAGCTTGGGTAAAGTTGCGCTTGACGCAACCACCCAATCTATATTACTCATTAGACGGCATTTCTTTCGTAAAAATTTGCATGATTTTTACCATAATTGTAAAAAATTTGTATTTAACGCTACCCAATTGTCTTTAAAACAAAATTTCGTAACGCTTCTAACATTTGCAGATTAATTTCATGCCCCGCCTCAAATTCCCGGTAATCAACGGTAAAGCCTAGAGACTGTAAGATTTCCCGCGTTTTTAAGGCTGCTTGCAATGGCACAACTTCATCTTGAGTACCGTGCATCACTAAAGTCGGCGGAATATCCTTCTGTTCTGTTGGTACTGCATCAGGATGTAAATATCCACTCATCACCACTAAACCAGCCAGGGGTAACTTTAAACCCACTTCTAAAGTCATCGCCCCACCTTGCGAAAAGCCACACAAAATTGTCCGTGATAAAGGTATGCCAGTGCTGCTTTCTAAAGATTGCAAAAAGTCAGTGAGTAATTGCCGACTTTCTGGCAAACCCTCATACATATTTTCCATTCGCAAGTCATACCACGCCTTACCCACAGCAGAATAAGGATGGGGATAAGGTGCATTGGGAAACACAAACTGGTAATTCGGTAACTGGAAATAAGGTAATAAAGATGCGACATCCTCAGCATTAGCACCCCAACCGTGCAAAGCCACAATTAAGCCAACCGGGGGTTGAGAATTAGCCGAGGGGACATTGATAAATTGTAAAGACAGATGCTTGCTCCTGAAATTCAACTCTTCTCAATTGTCTAAGAATTTTACTCTGCTTCATCTTCTAGCAGAATGGTATTGAGAAGATTGAGTTCATTGGATGCCATAAAGTAGCGATCGCTAAACACTGTTTCTAATTGTGTAAAAATCCGTCTACCTGCCACAGCTACCCAAGGAAATGTGCGATAGTGAGGGACTACGGGAATGATTAAGCCTTGAGGAGTTAAAGAACGTCCTAGCGCACTTCTCCAAGCTTGCGGATCTTGTAATACTTGTTGACGGGTATCATCTTCTGATTGTTCGTTCCAGAAATGGGGATAGTCTAGTGGTAAGCCAATAACTATGTTTTTGGTTTTCAACGCTTGAATTGTGGAAGATTCAATCACAAATCCTTCTTGTTCCCGACTTAAGAGCTTATATAATTCGTTAGCTGGACGTTTGAGTTTTGATGGAAATTTGAATTTCTTACTTTCAGCAATTTCTTTTAGACAGCCTAAAAGACGACTGCTATTTTGTTTAATATCAGATTTCCATGCTTCAAAACTAAATATTTCTTCAGTTTTGCGATCGCTCCAATCTTCTATCCAGAAAGGGCCTATACAAGTTAGACTATCGGGTATCTCTAGTGCATCATGATCTAAAGATGGCAGTAAAGAACTCTGAAGCCTAGACACAGCTTTCACTAAAGCTTGTAAGGTTTGATAATTTGCATAGGACTTGGCATTTTTTTCGGATGATTGACCTCTTAAATCGAAATGTTTAAAGATGCTTGTAGATAACTGTTCCGCCCTTTTAACAATTGCTTTTGCTTCTTGAGGATGACTATCGCTAATAAAAACTTTGGCTTCACGCAAGAAATCTAATAAATCATCAGACATCAAACGCAATAATTCTTCATCCCCAACAGAGCCAACGGGTACAAATGCAATTCTATTTTTATTCAGTCCTGCATCGCCTTTAATGCGGGTAAGAATTGTAGAGCGTAACATTACCAGCAAAGTTAATAAATCACTGGACTGACGCAACCATAGTCTTTTAGGGTCGATATCCTCTCGTTCAATGATGAAATCATTGATGAGCATAACTAACCGTCTTGCTTTGTTATCTCCAGAAACTTCTTCTCCAGTTTCTAGATGTGTATACATTCCTCGACCACGGTAAATTAATTGGGCGACTTCCATTAAAGCGGCTTCAATATTAAATCGGGGAATTGCAGCGATGATGCAATCTGTTTTTGGGAAGGAAACACCTCTTGCGCCTGAAGAAGTCATCAGGAAAACTCGAACTTCATCCCGTCGTGGCGGCTTGACTAATGTCAATCGCTGATCGGGTGATACACTTTGATCCAAAACCTCTACGTCTTTTTTGTTTAGGAGAGCTTCTTTACCAGTAGTCAATTTTTCCTGTAATTGACGTAAAAAAGCTTTATCCTGAGCGAAGAAAATTAGCTGCTCTGCACCTTTGTTTAACCCATCCTTGATTTCTATGTAGGCATTTGTTAGGGTCTCTTCTTCTGATTTTTCTCGAATTGCTTGTCTAATTGTCTGCTCTGTACCGTCACTATTTTGTCCTGGTTTAATAGGAGACAACCTAATACTGTAATCAATGGTGAGTTTACTGGCGGGGTAGCTATTTGTCATGACGTGTAGCGTTGGGTGTTTTTTGGGGCCAATTTTAGTAGAAGTCCCTGTCACCCGAAAAGATTCTTCCCTTCGACTTTGACTAATTAAAACTTTATCAGGAGCGCGATCGCCTGAGTTCAAAAAGCTATCCAACACAACTTCATTACTGAGTGAAGCATCAGCCAGAATCAGCACAATTTTAAATGGAGATTGATTTGTCTCAAACGGTTTAATAAATTGCTGTTCCAACCATTCTGCTAACTTACGCACAAAGGGTGCGCCTGCACCATCACCAGCGAGTTCATCCACCATGACAACTATAGTGGGAATCCGCGCTGCAAATGCTGAAGGCAATCGTTTTTGGCGAGATGAGATTTAGGGATAAGGGAGATGCTTAATATTTAGACTGAAGTTAAGTAAGAATTTAACTGACGGTGCAATTGTTTATGGTTGAGTTTAGCTTTCCATTCTCGAATTGCGATCGCAGTTTTGGCTGTCGGTGAAATGTATGTTTGTTGGGTTGGTTTTGGTTCGGGTTGAGGCTGGAATGTTCGCAGGGGTTTTGTAGTTAAACAGTTACTTAAATTAGGTAAATTCTTCTCTAGATTTAATGCTTTAATCACATCATCTACAGTCTTGAAGCGATCGTCTAAGGAAAACCTCACCATTTTTCCTAAAATCCGGGCAAAGTGATCACTAATATTCACTTCTTTTTGCCAGCTAATTTCCCCTGTGGATGTATCATGTTCAAAGTCTAAAGGCCCTTTACCAGTTAATAAATACAGACAAGTGACTCCCACTGCATAGATATCACTGGCGTAAACTGGCCGCAATGCAAACTGTTCTGGTGGTGCAAATCCCATAGTCCCGACAAAATTAGTTGTTGCTGTTTTGTAACCAGAATCTTCAGAAATATCAACTAACTTTTCTTTAACTGCACCAAAATCAATCATCACCAATCTTTGGTCATCTTCACAACGCAACAAGTTTTGGGGCTTAATATCTCGATGAATTACCCGATTTTGATGGATATATTGCAATATCGGCAGAATTTCTTGTAAAAACTGCTTCACTTCGGCTTCAGTTTTCACGCCATTACGTCTGACTTCTCGCGCTAAAGTACAACCCCGCACATATTCCTGCACTAAATAAAACTCACCATTTTTTTCAAAGTAGTCTAACAGCATAGGGACTTGCGAATGACTACCAAGTTGCGCTAGGGTTTTGGCTTCTTGTTCAAATCTCTGACAAGCTTTTTCCCAACTTTTGGTACTGGTGGTTTTTGGGCAGAGTTGTTTAATTACACATAAAGGACTTCCTGGTAAGCGGGCGTTTCTGGCTAAAAAGGTAATGCCAAAGCCACCTCTACCTAAAATTCGCAATATCATATAGCGATCGCGGAATAGCTGCGTAGAACCACACAATTGAGCCAGTTGATTTCTTTGTAAACTGTACTCGTCTGGAAAATGGGTAATGTTTTCAGAAAAGCGATTCATGGTTTTCAAACAGCTACTCTGCATTGTTTTCAATGTAACTTTAAAAATATTTTTTTGCCAGTATCATTACTGCATGTTTGTAAAACTTTTTCAAAGTCTTCTATCGCCCAACACTTGATGCTCTCAAGTGGAACAACAAAAACAGTTGAGGGATGCAGTAGAATAACTCAACTTTTAGACCTGTGCTAGTCAGTAAGTCACGGTTCCCTTTGCTAAAATTAGAGGTGTCTATAAAGGCGGTCTGATGCTTGAAACCACCATCCTTGAACACCTCAAACAACTACCTGAATCTCTCCAGCAAGAAGTCTTACACTACACTCAATTTCTCCTGGCAAACCACGTCAAAACCAAATCTGTCTCCCCAAAACGTCAAGCTGGCTTCCTCAAAGGCACTTTTAGCTTACCCCTACCAGAAGACTTCGATGAGCCTTTGGATGATCTGAAGGAATACATGGAATGACGGCATTACTGTTGGACACTCACGCTTTTATCTGGTATTCAGAAGATGATCCTAACTTGCCTGACTCACTCAAAGCAGAGATTGATCATACAGAGCGCGTTTATCTCAGCATCGCCACATTATGGGAAATTGCGATCAAGCTTAACCTCGGTAAACTCTCACTTCAGGCAAATTACGAATTAATTGAAGCTAGTTTAGAGCCTGCTGGAATCAACCTCCTGCCGATCGCTTTTGCTGACACGATACAAATCCTCAAACTCCCACTCCATCACCGTGATCCGTTTGATCGCATTCTAATTGCCCAAGCAATACGCCATAATTTGGTGATCGTCAGTCGTGATCGTGCATTTGCGGCTTATCCAGTACAACTGTTGTGGACATAAAAATTTTGGCGTTGCATAAATGCGGGATGAAATCATAAAATTCCACTTTTAAAACTCTTGCTCTTTGCGCCTTTGCGCGGCAGTCGCTTCAAGTCGGCAGAGCCGCCCAACGCGCTGCCTTGCCTTTGCGTGAGACAAAAATCATCCCCGTAATCAGCAACGCCAAAATTTTTTGCTCAAAGCGTCAAGCTCTGGACTCGAACGTTTTAATAACAGATACACCCAACAAAGCATAAAGACTGAAGCAGTTGTTTCATACTTCAGCCTTCATACCTGATATTTTCCTACGGTACTTCAATCGGAATCAAAGCATTTTCTGGCAAATAGTCGGAGAAACGCCCATTATCAGCCAGCACTAAAACCAAACGCAGGGGATAATCAGGTGGAACTTGCAAATCTGCCCAAGGTACTGATAATTCTAAACAAGTATCTAAAGCTACTTGGGCGCGGCTAAAGCGGGGTTGCCATTGATAATCTTCTGCGGCTTCGCGGAATTGTACTGATTGTGTGAGTAAATTAATTTCCAAATGGTGATGATACAAATAATTGACTGGTGCTTGCTGCGGCACATCTTTTAAGGGAATTGGGCTATTGTGCATGGTTTTATCAGGATAGAACCACAGCAAATTTAACTCTGGCGGTAATTCCTGTCCTGGTTTGACACCACTTTTGAAGTCTAACCGGATATAAAAGTTGAGGTGATCTACCCCATACCAAAGTCGTTGGATGAGGCTGCTGTTGTGCATTGTGCCTCTCGCACCACCAACTTCGATTCTGCCGGCTTTGTCCCAATCTTGTTCGTCACCACGGCCGTCAATGACGGGGTGAATAAAGCTTTCTGGAAGATGGTTGGCACGAATTTCATGTACTTCTACAGCTTGATAGAGATAGGCTGGTACGGGTTCGTTTAAGGCTTTGTAAATGCCAGCCAGATGCTCTCGAAATAATTCATCAAAAATGGCATCTTGATTGGAAGAATGTCCTTCGCCAAACCACCAAAACCAGTCTGAACCTTCAGCAGCGTACAAAGCTTCCCAGGCGGCTGGGTTAGTTTCTTCGGTGGCTTCTGGATGGCTGGCTAACACGGCTCTGGCTTGGGTGAGGTAGTCCCAAGCTTTATTTTTTGCTGGGTCGCCAATCCAGGTGGTAAAACTACCATCTACCCAAGAACCACTGTGTAATTGCTCTTGGGGAATGGTGGCTGTGGGTGGGAATTTTTCAATAAATTCCGAGACGGTGACAAGTTGCAATTGGGGGTCATTGCTGAGATTGTGATACAAAGCTTCCAGGAACAGTTTGCCGTCTTGGGGATAAAATTCCCAACAATTTTCGCCATCTAAAGCAATGGTGACTAACCAAGGTTGGTCGCTGGGGTTTTCGCGTTGCTTTTTGGCGATCGCTTGCAGATGTGCCACTAAGTTGGCGGCGGCTTGTTTCGGCTGCATTGAACCGTAGGTAAAGCCAATTAAATCAGACAATCTATGGTCGCGGAAAACAATCGCTAAATCACCTGCTGGAGTTGTTAAGCGATAAGGGCGATACAGCACTTCTGGTTGCTGGACGTTCCCTGCACCATCCCGATGGAAGAAGTGTCGCAATGTCCAACCCAAGACCGCCTCGTCTGAGCAAATCCACTTAAATCCTTGTTTAATAATATACGGCAATACTTCTGGACTTACAGATTGTTCCGAAGGCCATAAACCTCTGGGTTCTTGACCAAAACGCTCTGTATACATATCCCAGGCTTTGCGTAGGTGGCGGGGAATGTCTTCTGCCCATTGAAAACGATGCTCTGGTAAGGTCATATTCGGCACTGCTACCCGACCAGAGTTAGTATCAGCCAGCAAAGGCATAATCGGGTGAGTGTAGGGCGTGGTTGTGACTTCTAATTGCCCTGTTTGCTGCATTTTCCGGTGTTGGGGAATAATGCGACTTAATATTTGGCGTTGTTTGGCGTAAATTTGCTGGCGATCGCTTAAACTAAAATTCCGCCCTTGTTTTAACCAAGCAGCAATTTCTGGGTCATCCCAAAACAAAGGATCTATCCAAGCTAAATTGTGCCAAGCCAGCAAATCGCTGTAATCCTGCACACCCCAATTTGCTAAACACCAAGCTTGTCCTTTGTCTTGCCTTTGTTGATATAACTCAGCATAACGGGGATGCGGATCAATCAAGGTGTGGTGATTGGCATCAAAGAAATGTTGGACAATAAATTCGTGCTGTTCTCTGGTTAGTTGTTCAGCAGCAGTTAAGCTGGCTGTTAAATAAGGGTCAAAAGCTGTACCAGCAATGTAATCTTCTAATTGCAATATCAAAGAAGGTACCAAATTCACCGTTTGGTGTAACTTGGGATATTGTTCCAGGATTAATATTAAATCTAAATAATCTTTAGTGCCGTGTAAGCGTACCCAAGGTAGCTTGTATTGTTGGGTAGATGAAAGTGAAACGCCGCTGTCAGGAGATTTGTACAGCGGCTGATGTTGATGCCAAATAAAGGCAACATAAAGTGGATGGGACATAATCGGTAATGATTAAAGATTAGGGATGAGGACTTAGGGATTTATAAAATGAAAAGTTTAAAGGCAAAAGTAAAAAGCGTTAAATTTTGACTTTTTACTTTTGACCTTTGACTTTTTACTTCTGATCCCTCAGTCCCTAAATTACTTGTTCAACTTCAGCAATTTCGGGAATCATTTCCTTAAGGCGGCGTTCCAGACCCATTCTCAGGGTCATTGTGGAGCTAGGACAAGAACCACAAGCACCTTGTAACCGTAATCTGACCACAGGGCCATCAAGTTCTACAAGTTCCACGTTACCGCCATCAGACATCAAATAAGGGCGCATTTCATCTAAAACGGTTTCTACGTTGTCAATTGTCAATTCCATTGTTTTAGACCTGTGAAGTTAGTGATGGTGATGAGGTATGAGTTTTTCGTAGATTTTTGGCACTACTAGCAACTCAATACCCACAGCTTTGTTTTTTAGCTTTGTTAAATCAATCCTAGATCCAATTGTCGCTAGATTGCTTGGCGTAGTTTTACCTTTGTTGTTTGACACAAAACAATCACTAGCGACTCAACAGCTAACATCCAGCCCTGTGACGGGATTCGTGAACTTACTAGTTAATCGAAGTGAAATACATCATAACTTTACCTTACTCCCCAGGCATATATATAGTGTTTTCATATACAGTCACAAAAATTGGGTGTGGGGAGTGTGGGGAGTGTGGGAAGTGTGGGTGTGGGGGAAAGAAAATCTTGCTGTCAGTTCTCCACTCTACTTTTCTGTAACCAAAAAAGTGCTGAATTAAAAAGTGTATATTACTACTCAGCACTCAGCACTCAATACTCAGCACTCAGCACTAATCTGGAAAAGCTAAACCTGTTCTGGGATCGCGGATATATAGTCCTAGGGTGAGACTCCGCATCACTTCATCCCAAACGGGTGTTAACTGTTCGGCTTGGTCTGCCCAAAATTCAAAGGTAATTAAGCATTGTATATTTGAGCCTAAACCGATGCAAATTCGAGAAAAAGCTTCTCTTGGTTCGGCTTGGGTGTCAATAAATTTAAGTTCTGTCCACACAACTCTGGCGGTTTGGCGTTTGAGGGTGATAACTTCGCCTTTCTCAATGACATCGCGGCTGTCTTCTTCTACGATTTTCTTTAAGGTAGCTTTCAGGGGAAACAAACTCCAGTCGTGGGGTGGTAGGTGATTAAAAGATACTTCTAAACAGCAGTCATCTTTGGGTGGTTTTTTATCCATGAACTTGAAGGATTTTTCTTGGGGTTCAAATACCCAATTTTGGGGAACGTTGAAGCGCACAGCCCCCCGGTTAGCGACAAATATTTTATAGCCTGATGGAGATTCCCAGTGGTGGTCGGGTTGGAGATCAAGCGTTTCTTTAATCCACTGGAGATTGCTTTTTTTACGCTTTGCCATAGTTTTAGCGATCGCTCACTTCGTTAATAATATCAAATTAATGAATGTTGAATGTTTCGCGCAAAGGCGCAAAGGTGCAAAGATGATTTTGACTCAACGTAAACCACCAGATGCTAATGCTGTGGTGAGTTTAACTTTAGCACTGACGGCACAAGAACGGACTCGCAGCCGTCATCGGTTTGAAATGGAAAATGGTCAGGTTGTGTTTTTGCGTTTACCCAGGGGGACTGTGTTACGGGATGGCGATATTCTACAAGATGAAAATGATGGTAGTTTAATGAGAATTGTTGCGAAGCCAGAATCTGTGCTGACTGTCTCGGCTGCATCACCACTGTTGTTAATGCGAGCAGCATACCATCTGGGTAATCGTCATGTACCTGTGGAAATTACGCCGAGTTATTTGCGTTTGTCACCAGATAATGTTTTACAAACGATGTTGGTACAGTTAGGACTGGAAATTAAAGAAGAAATTGCACCGTTTCAGCCAGAATTAGGGGCTTATGGACACCATCACCCTCACTGATAGTCATTTTTTGGCGATTTTGCAGTTAGCCAGCCCCGCTTTACCTGTGGGCGCTTACAGTTATTCTGAGGGTTTGGAAACTTTGGTAGAACATGGCATTATTACCAATCAAGATAATTTAAAACATTGGCTAACCTCAGAGTTACGTTACGGCGCAATTCGGTTAGAGGCGGCGGTGATGTTACGGGCGGCTGAATCTACAAAGATGGGGAATGTTGAAACTCTCTGTTATTGGAATCGCTGGTTATCGGCGGCGAGAGAAACCCAAGAATTACGCAACTCTAGTTGGCAGATGGGGCGATCGCTTGTGCAATTACTTGGTAAACTACAGCCAGAGTTACTCTCAACTATTCATAGTCTGGGTAATCGTTGCAATTATGCAGTTGCTTTTGGCATTGCTGTTGCTCATTGGCAAATTCAACCCAATGCTGCTTTACTCGCATATCTCCATAGTTGGGCTACTAATCTCATCACCGCCGGAATCAAACTCATTCCCCTCGGACAAACCGCCGGACAAGAATTATTACTCGGTTTACAGCCCTTAATGAGTGCAACTGTTCAAGAAATTCTTGTGTTAGAGGATGATGAATTAAGTTGTTGTAGTTGGGGCTTATCTTTAGCCAGTATGCAGCATGAAACGCAGTATACGAGATTATTTAGAAGTTAAACATCACTGAATTTTAGAATCCCGCCTCGGCATCAATTCCGAGTCTCATAGTGCAAGTCATCTCAAGATTACTCAACCCAAAATGTATTCCAGTCCATGTTTTTTGGACTTTATACCATTTCACTCTAAACATGATACAGATAGGCAAGCAGCGCCTCGACTCCGCTCGGCGACCGGAAACAAAGGTGTAGAGGAAGTGATACCAAATTAAAAAATGATTGCGACAAATGGATGGCTCAAAAGCTTACCAATCAACCCTTACCCAATCCAAAATCTGTCTTGAAAAGTTTGCTCAAGTCGGGGAACCCGCCCACGCAACTTTTCGCAAAATCTAAAATCCAAAATGGTATGATTTGTATCAGTAATTTCGTGAATTGGTATTAGCTATCAGCCTGGAACTAAATTTCTAGGCGGGATGTGGTTGAACACGAGAATTTTTGGCTTGTGTGTACCCCGTAGCCCTGTCCTGATGTTTACTGGGGGAATTTACGGCAAAGGAAGTTTAATACTGAAAGTAGAACCTTGTCCTGCACCCAGACTGATAGCTTGGATCGTACCACCATGTAGTTCTATTAAATAACGAGCGATCGCCAAACCTAAACCTAAACCGCCTTGTTTGGGAGTCTGTTCATCTTGGCGGTAGCGTTCAAATATATAAGGTAAAAATTCTGGGCTAATTCCAATACCTGTATCAGAAACAGTTATTTCAATATGAGATTCTTGACGCAATAGTTTTACATCTATCCGTCCGCCGTTTGGGGTGAATTTAATGGCGTTGGAGAGTAAATTACCGAAAACTTGCAGCAAGCGATCGCCATCTCCAGTTATTGTTGATATGGACTGATCAATCACAGATTCAATGTGAATGTTTTTCGCCTGGGCGCTGGGGTAAGCCGCCTGAATAGATTGACTGACAATCGCCACTAAATAAACTTGTCTCAATTCTAGTTGTAACTTGCCTCGCAGAATCCGAGACATATTCAGCAAGTCTTCTAAAAGTTTCGCCTGTGATTGGGCGTTGCGTTCAATTGTTTCAAGGGCGTGGTTGATATTTTCGGGACTCATATTTCTCGTCCGCAGTAACTGTGTCCAGCCTAAAATCGCATTCAAAGGCGATCGTAAATCATGGGATACCATCGCCACAAACTCATCTTTTGCGCGGTTAGCAGCTTCCGCTTCCGCACGGGCGGCTTGTTCTAATTGCAACAATCGCTGACGTTCTGCTTCTACAAGTTTGCGTTCGGTGAGATCCAGCACAAAGCAAGCACTATAACCTCTGTGATCTGTATCATCAATTCGCGCAATTCCGACCAGCACCGACACACGCTGACCATCTTTACGAAAATATTCCTTCTCAAAAGGAGTACAAACCCCAGAAATCTTTAATTCTTCTACTTTTTGCTGATCAAGAGAGTGATATTCTAATGGAGTTAAAGTATCCCAACGCAGATTTCCAGCGATTAATTCTGCCCGACTGTAGTCTAACAATTCTAAAAAAGCATCATTAGCTTCATAAATCAGACCGCTAAAATCAGCAAAATAAATCCCAATCACATTCGACTCGACAATTCTGCGAAACTTGGTTTCACTTTTTTGCAGTGCAACTTCATGATGTTTGCGAGTAGTAATATCATAAGCTGTGCCGACAATTTGACGTGGCGAACCATCTGCGTTTCTGGTGAATACCGTATCTCGACTGTAAAACCAACACCATTGGCCATTTGCATGACGCATCCGGTATTCAAATTCCAAAATTTCGTTATTTTGAATTGTGGCAATTTTTTGCAGATGTAAAAAGAATAAAGGCAAATCATCAGGATACATTGTTTGTACCAAAAATTCCTGCCCCAAATCTTTAATTTGCTGGGAAGTATAACCTAGCAATCTATTAACTTGTCCATTCAGATATAGATTGCGTTGTTCTAGCAAATCATAAACATACAAAATTCCTGGGGTTGTTTCCGCAATGCGTTCGATGAATTGCTGACTTTCGCGCAACCGTGCTTCACTTTGCTGTAATTCTTGACGCAACTTAACTTGTGCGACTGCTGAGTGAATAGTTGAATGCAAACGTCCGGCTGTTGTTTGTCCTTTGACTAAATAATCATGAACCCCACTTTTCATCGCTTGGACAGCAATGGCTTCATTACCATACCCAGTCAACATCACCACGGCTGGAACGGGTTTGGCTAGTTTCAGCAATTCTGCCAAAAATTCTAGCCCATCCATATCTGGCAATAAAAAATCTAATAAAATGCAGTCTGTCGGAAATTGGCGATATATTTCTAAGGCTTTCTCTCCTGATGCTGATTCGAGAATATTGTAATTATATTCCTGGTCTTGCAGCAGATAGCGACGATAAGCCTCACGGTCTTCTGAGGAGTCATCAATAATTAAAATTGTCAGCAGTTGCACCATGACTAGTTGCTTGCAGCATCAGGGAAAATCAAAATATATAACCAACGAGTGATAAAAATTTTAAATCTTTATACCTATTGGTGGATATCAATTGGCGGAAAAATATAGACGTTCACACAATGTCGATAGCATATTGTATCTCTTTTGAATGAGAAACAGCAGTCAAGATAATTTAGATATGACGCACAAAGGTTGTCTGTGGAGATTGGATTTAGGGGTGTAAGGGTGTGAGGTATAAGGGTTTTGGATAAATACACCTCTACACCTTTACAGCCTTGCTGAAAGCCTTGATTTTTAGTTTTGATGCGTAATTCCTATAATTGTTGCATCGGGATGAGTTGGAGAATTTTAATTAATCCCAGCAAATTATATCATAAAAAGTATTATTTTTTACATCGGACTGATTTTGGTATCAGCAATAAGTTCTGACATCAAAATTTAAAATCTTGCTCTTATACAGCACTTTTGAAGTCAGTGAGGTACGCCATGAATATTAAGTAATGAGTAATAAGTAGTGAGTAATAAGTAAATTTTTTACTCATTACTCACTACTTATTACTTTTTTCCCATCAGTTGCTGTATCTCATAAACATTGAATCTGCTGTATATCTTAAGAAATAAGACTTTAGTTAGAGTATGATTCAGCTTAATCATCTGTTATATTAAACAGGATATTGATGAGAGTATTATTTATTTTATCTGTAAATAATTATTCACAAAAATTAATTAACATACTAAACAAAAAACCAGCAAATAAAAAGTATCCAATACTAATTATCGTAGATAAAATGAGTTTTTTTAGGTAAAATCTGCTGTGAAAGCAGTAAAATTATTAATAGTATGCTCGCTGAGGAAAAACAAAAATTTCGCTTGGAAAAATCAGCATTTTTCAATGTAAACGGAGATTGTATGGAAGCTCCTCTACCGCTTGCGGGCTTAAATGTTTTGGTAGTTGATGATGATGATGATAGCCGTTTTTACGTCACTACCGTGTTAGAAACAGATGGAGCCAATGTTGTTGCAGTAGCATCAGCCGCAGCTGCACTAGAAGTATTAATGACACTACAGCCAGAAGTTTTAGTATGTGATATTGCTATGCCGGAGGAAGATGGTTATACACTGATCCGCAAAGTACGATCGCTCAAACCAGACCAAGGAGGAAGAATCCCAGCGATCGCTTTAACCGCCTACGGTGATACAGAAGACCGTATCCGCGCCTTAGAAGCAGGTTTTCAAACTCATGTTGCAAAGCCAGTTGACCCAAATGAACTAGTGGCGATCGTAGTTAAGTCGGTAACTAAGTGTGAAAATTATTAGGTTAGAGGTTAGAGGTTAGAGGTTACAGGTTAGAGGTTAGAGGTTATAGGTAATATATCTCTCCCTTGTCTCCCTTGTCCCCCTTGTCCCCCTTGTCCCCCTTGTCCCCCACATCTCCCTAACTAAAACTAATCTGTTCAGATTTATACTCTGGCGGTTCGACGTGAATTAATATCCTCACAGGGTGAAAGCGTTCTTGCAAGAGTCTTTCTACATTTTCTGTGATCTGGTGTGCAGTTTCTACATCTGGTGCATCTACAATCAAGTGCATTTCGATGAAAACTTGCCTACCTAAAACGCCTCTAGAAGCAATATCATGGCAGTTTATTACTCCTGGTACAGAAGTGGCGATTTCATGGATTGCTTCTGGTGCGATCGCCATTTGATCTACCAGCCAAGGTAAATTAGCTTGTAACACTGACCAGCCACTCCAAAACACCAGCAAAGCCACAGGAAACGCCAACACTATATCTAACCATTGAAAACCCAGCCAAACCCCAATCAAACCAAAAATTACCGAAATCGTCACCCAAATATCGCTCATCGTGTGCATCGCATCAGCAATTAAAATTGGGCTACCTACACGCTGACCAACTCTCCGTTCGTAAAACGCCACAAAAATATTTACGCCCAAAACTATTAGTAATAACCACAACTCAGGCGGTGCAATTCTCACAGGTTCACCACCTTTTATAATCCGCTCAATTGCTCCTTGAAGAATTTCAAAGCAAGCTATCCCTAAAAATGCTGCAATTCCTAAAGCTCCCACCGCTTCAAATTTTTGGTGTCCGTAAGGATGTTCACGGTCAGGATGTGGCGAAGAAAATTTACTAGCAAATAATCCTAAAACATTATTGGCACTGTCTGTCACACTATGCAAAGCATCAGCTAATAAGCTTAAAGAACCAGTCCAATAACCCACAACAGCCTTTAACCCCATCACGAATAAATTTAGCAGCAGGGTAATTATTAAAACTTTTCTAACAGTCTGGCGATTATCGTAAGTCATAGATATTTTTTAACAGTAAGTTCTATGACTTATAAGTGTAAAACTCAAAATGTTAATTAGGTAAAATAACTTTTTGCTTGTTTAGAATTATTGTCTATATACCCTATAATATTTTGTCGTATTTGTTGCGATTAATTACACTTAATTTCTGCCATAAGCTTAGTATTATTAATGCCTCAACTTTTATCATCAGCGACTTATTATCATTAATTTCTGCAAAAAATTCATTAATTTTCTTTTTAAATGAATACTCCAGTCAGTTCACACCATCGGGTCACAATTAAATCTGTATACAAAGACTTATCCAAACCATAGCTACCTAAAGCAAAACCATCGTTCCACTCAATCAGCGCAGTAACACCATCTGACAAAACACCAAAGTCAATCCCGTAAGCAGCAGTTCCTTCACCAGAAACGTTTAACAACTGCACTGCTTCTGTAATCACGCTTAAATCAACTGCTACAGATGAATTTCCCCAGTAATGTTTAATTCCCACAATCTCACCGCGAATCACAAAAACCCGATACTCTGACAACCACTCAACAACCTCAGAACAATATACAGGTGTACGGTGAGATGTTCCTTGCAAATACATTAAATCGCTGGGTGAGGCAAATACATGACCTGTAAACTGCTTTTTGCGATTTTGAGGTTTAGCAAATATGGGTGCATGATCATCATAAATTCGCTGAATAATCTGCCCAACTGTACTTTGCCAAATTTGCCGATGCAGAAATGCTTGTAAACACTGGGGATAATCAGTAAGATTTGGCAAATCTATACCTAGCTGTCGTAATGCGCCCAATACTACTGGGATATAACCAGCAACTAATGTGTCAGTAGCCAATGGTAGCTGTCGCCTGTGTAGACGTTTTTCGGTAAAAGTTTCAACCGCAATTCCTCGGTGATTTAACTCCGCCAATAAATCAGCCATTTCCGGTTCCATTCGTCCATTACCCTTTTCTTGGATAAATGCTTTCTGAATCATCTTGACCTTTGGTAGAGATGCCCCAGTCTAGACGAACTCTTCCGGTACTATTAAGTAAGTATCAAACAAATTTAATCAAGCCCATGTCTTCAACTCCTCTGACATTAAACTTAGTTGAAGGTTCTGTATCCTTCAGTTTTTCACCCCAAGCCGCACGAGAATTAAAAGCGGCGATTGATCAATTAATGGCAAGTCTGAAAGCTGTTGCGGCTAAACCTGCGGCTGGTGGTAAAGTCACCCCCCAACCGCCTTTAGAATATCGTTATACTGGCGAGGTATTTTTAGAAATTTTCTGTAATCCTAATATCTGGCCGACTCCCTTTGCTGCTAAAGTTTTGTTGACAGTGCGAGATGTCACCATTCGCTTAACTACAGAAGCTGAACTCACTCGCCTCATTGAAGACATTAACCAATATTTAGAACAAGTTGGGTAAACGGGTACTGAATTGAAAGTACTGTTAGCGGTAGCGGGGCGTTGAGCAGCGTGCTGAGTAAACATACTAATGACCAGCAGAGTGGGTACATAAACTCAAATCAAACATTTTTGCGGGAGGTATTAACTAGCCAAATAGCCGCTAATTTTATCTTTGTGTCGGCGAAGAGTGCTTAAAGCTTGCGATTCGATTTGTCGTACTCGTTCTCGACTAATACCCATCTGTTTGCCAATCTCAGATAAAGATAGGATATTTCCATCTGTCAAGCCAAATCTTAAGGTTAATATTTCGCGTTGCTGAGGATTTAATTTTAATAATAAATCTTGGATATTTTGTTTGAGAAAACTTTGGTCGGCGTATGATTCAGGAGAGATGCCATCATCTTCTAGCATACTAGATAATTCTGTATCTCTTTCGGGGCCGACTCGTAATTCTAAAGACAAAGGTTGGCGTGCTAAGAGTAGACAATCTCGAACTTGTTGTGGTTCTAAAGATAATGCTTGAGCAATGTCAACGGCGGAAGGAGTACGACCTAATTTTTGTGCTAGTTCCCGTTGAGTACGTTTGATTTTATTGAGTTTTTCTGTAATATGAATAGGTAGGCGGATAGTGCGTGCTTGTTCTGCGATCGCTCTTGTGATAGATTGACGAATCCACCAGTAAGCATAAGTGGAAAATTTGTATCCTCTTTGAGGTTCAAACTTTTCAACACCTCTTTCTAAACCTAAGCTTCCTTCTTGAATTAAGTCCAAAAAATCTAAATTGCGTTTTTGATATTTCTTCGCTATCGAAACAACCAGCCGCAGATTAGCCCTAATCATTTCTGCCTTGGCTTGATATCCTTGCTTGAGTTGTTGTAATAGTTCTGCTTCACTCAGATGGACAGATTCTGCCCATTCTGATTGTGTTGGTTGGCGCTGTAACTGCACAGTTAATTTTTCTTTAGCAGCCAGTAAAGTCATCATTTGTTGGACTTGCTGACCAAATTTTATTTCTTGTTCATGACTTAATAAAGGGATACGTCCGATTTCATGCAGATAACTACGCACCAAATCAGCCGGAAAAACAGATTTTCTGTTGGTATTGCTTGCTTCAATCGATTTATCAGATAGGTATTTCATTTTTCTATCATCCCTATAAGAATTTCTGGATTTAGCAGAAAATGATTAGCATCCTAAATATCAAAGGTTAAGTATTCGCTAAAATTTAGCCCGCGATAACTAGATACACTTTTCTATTTGAGAATTAACTTTTCTTAATGTAATAGCTTGATGTTACAGGAACTTGTCAAAGATTTGAAAAAATCATGTCTATGGAAAAATGATATCAGTTTTATTTGAGATATGAATAAAAGAGACAAGGGAGATAAGGGGGACAAGGGAGACAAGGGAGACAAGGGGGACAAGGGGGACAAGGTAGAGAGATGTTTATAAATTATTTAGGATTACTACTTAACTAAAAAATAACCAGTATAAATGAAGTTGAAAAAGTTCAGAAAAGTATTTAAAAGTGCTATATGCTTTCAGTAATTAGACTGAATTAAGTATAAATTGGTAAACAAAAGTGAATCTCCCTTTAATTACTCGTGCTGAAGCACATAACAAGAAAATAGCGATTATTGCAGATACAGGAGTATTTACATATCAAGATTTGCTGCAAGCTTCTGGTCAAATAGCGGCAAATCTATTACAAAATACAGTAGATTTACAAGAACAGCGAGTAGCTTTTTTGATTCCGCCTGGGTTTGAGTATGTAGCGACACAGTGGGGAATTTGGCGTGCTGGTGGTATAGCTGTACCTCTGTGTATTTCGCACCCAAGACCAGAATTAGAGTACGTAATTATCAATTCAGGCGCATCGATGATTATTGCCCATCCACAGTATGAGGATATCATGCGATCGCTCGCCACAGAAAACAATCTCAGATTTATCCTGACTTCGGACACACCACCAAATCATATTGTTAATCTGCCAGAAATAGATATTACTCGACGTGCGTTAATTCTCTACACCAGTGGGACAACAGGCAAACCCAAGGGTGTGGTGACAACCCATCAAAATATTCAAGCGCAAGTTACCAGTTTAATTACAGCTTGGGAATGGACATCAAGCGATCGCATTTTACACGTACTCCCCTTACATCATATTCATGGCATTATCAACGTCCTCACCTGTGCTTTGTGGGCTGGCGCAGAATGTCTGATGTTAAGCAAATTCGATGCAGAAGTTGTGTGGAATCGCATTTGCGAGGATGACTTAACTTTATTTATGGCAGTTCCAACGATTTATGTAAAATTAATCGCCGCTTGGGAAAGCACCACAGCTGAACGCCAACAAACTATGACCGCAGGTTGTAAAAAAATGCGTCTGATGGTTTCTGGTTCTGCGGCTTTACCCGTGCAGGTTTTAGAAAAATGGCAAAATATCAGTGGTCATTTTCTCCTAGAACGCTATGGAATGACCGAAATTGGGATGGCGCTGTCAAATTCTTTACATGGTCAACGTCATGCAGGTTATGTTGGTCAGCCTTTACCGCAAGTAGAAGTAAGATTAGTTGATGAAAGCGGAGAAATAGTACCAGCAGAAACACCAGGCGAAATTCAAGTTAAAAGCCCTGGCGTATTTTTAGAATATTGGCAAAATCCCCAAGCAACCGCCAAAACTTTTAAAGACGGCTGGTTTTGTACAGGAGATTTAGCGGTAGTAGAGAACGGAAATTACCGCATTCTCGGACGAATGAGTGTAGATATTATCAAAACGGGCGGCTATAAAGTATCAGCCTTAGAAATTGAAGAAGTGTTAAGAACTCATCCCGATATCCAAGAATGTGCTGTGGTGGGAGTTGCTGATCCTGAGTGGGGTGAGCGAGTTTGTGCGGCGTTGGTACTGCATCCCCAACGCCAGTTAACATTAGAATCCTTTCGGAGTTGGGCAAAAGAGCAATTGGCAGTTTATAAAGTGCCAACTAAAATACTCACAGTTGCCGAGTTACCCCGCAATGCAATGGGGAAAGTAACGAAGCCGGCAGTGGTTGAGTTATTTCGTTGCATAATTGCAGGATGATTTAGCTCACGCAGAGGAGGCAGCGCGTTGCGGGGGTTCGCCCCGTTGTAGCGACTGCCGTCGCGCAAAGACGCAAAGAGAACAAGGAGTTTGAAATCCTGTCTGATCAAATTTTATCCCATGATTCAGCAACGCCTAAAAATACGATCGCTCAAACTCTCATTCTCCGCGCCTCCCTTCGGGTTCGCAGTTCCTTCAAGTCGGCAAAGCCGCCCAACGGACTGCTCACTGCGTCTCTGCGTGAGTAAACAATCATAGTCTTCATTCCTTAAAGCGCACGTTGGGAGGACACCAAAACAAATTTTTGCTGGAAATACCCAAAGATTCTAAAATTCCCCGCATAATTTCTGTGCAGTACATCCAATGTTCCAAGTCATCATACATCCGGTCGGGATTAAACTCGGCATTGTAATGCAGCACATTGGGAATATCTAAAAACTCATCAGAGTTTTGGGGCGAAAGTAGCAAAAGTTGAAATGGCTTACCTTGGCAGTGTTTTTCTAGTTTGCTGACTAAATCTAACACGCCGCCGCGATCGCATATACCAGTGCGGACAAACAGTGCTTGGTCGCAATTTTCAACTGTGTACCAAAATCTTTGAGAACGTGCTGTATAGCGTACCCGCATCCGTTCATACACCGGAGACATATCATATACAGGGTTGTCTGTGGCTTCAACTTCATGGGCAAAGGATAAACCAGACCATTTGCTATGATAAATTCTCCCTGCTTCTGGACTGTAATCTAGCAAGCTGGGATTCCACATATCGTAAAAACGATTTTCAATGATATCTGCGATGTCTGCAATCTTGGTCGTGCGGGTCAAGTCAAAGGGAAAAGCCGGGCCATCATATTCCATTTTGTATAACATCATCCGCACCGCACAGCGATCGCCCAACGGCACAATTGCCACGCGACTAATGTCTGATAATTTACATTGATATCGAAATAACACCGCCGACTGTGATGGAATTTTCACTCGACTTTCCAGCCCATCTTTACCAATCATCATCGTGCGGAAGGGAATACCTGGGTGTAATGGGTCTTCGTAAACACCTGCTGGTACAGCTTTTAATGCTTGCCTGACTTCTTTCCACATGGGATGAATGTTATATTCATGGTCTGACTCATTAATTACCCAGAGGTGACTTTCATCTTTTTGCAAGATTCCCAAATGCCCATCATAAAACAAAACTTGGGAGTCATTGGGGGCGAATAAATTAAAAGCGGCAGTATATTCTAAATCAGATCCTGATGGTATTTCTACGGTTGTAGCGATCGCGCCATCTTCCTGTACAGCAAAAAATGGCAGTGTTCCCGGCTGGGGATTTTTGGCAACGTAAATACCAGGAAGCAACTTGGCTTTGCTCTGCACAACCGTTTGGAGTTCTTGCCAATAAGGCGCAATGGTGTAATTGTGGGGTGATGGATTACTAATTCGCAGACTTTTTTCTTCGATGTAGGCACAAACATAAAATCCCGCATGATCAAGATAAATCGGAATTTCGTTGGGTTGCCAGAAATGGGGGTTTTCTTTGGCTAATTTGGCTTTGTCGATATCAAATAATTGTAGGTCGATCGCTTCAAACATCAAGCGATGACCGAAGGTGTTGGGATGCGCCGGGTCAAAAGATATCCCCTCCCACCAGCGTCCTTGGCCATTATCTAAGGCTGGCAACCAATTCAAAATCGGCACACCCCAATTTAAAATTCTGTTGTGGGTATCTTTTAACAGCCAGTAATGCTCAGGAGAATAATTGTTATTGGGATAAACACCCCCTAAAATTGGCAACGCGCCGAGTTTGCGCGTCATTTTCACCAACTGCTGCAAACCGCTTTCAAACCGCCTTTGTACCGCCCGCCGTTCGTGGGGCGCACAATAAGCCAATCCTTCGTTCCCCAAAGATAAAGCAATAATTACGACATCAGGTTGTTCTGGTGTAACTACTGAAGCAAAGCGAGCGATCGTTCTGCTGACATTGGCTCCCGCTTCTGATACATTAACTACTCTATGCCCATATTTTTGTTGTAAAGTTTCCTCTAGTAGTCCAGCCCAACCGTCAAATAACCAAGCTTTATGACCCAAGGCCACAGAACTACCAATCACTACTATTTTTAAACTGTCAGAATCTGCTGTGAATACTGGTTTAGCAGTAGTTGACTGCTCAAGATAGCCGAAGGGATACGGCTGTAAATAACCGAATGCCCCGTCATCCACAACAATAGTACTGGAATGGTCATGGTTAATCGGTAGCCAACGATTCCACCCAAAAGCTTCCCATTCCCCATAATTACTAGTATTGAAACGCACATACTTGTATTCAATTTTCTGATCATCACCAGTATCTAAAGATGGCTGAATGTCAATTTCATCTGTCCACCATAAAGGATAGCGATCGCCACTGGTGCGGAGGCGAACACATTTAGTAATATCCCACGAACCCAACTCGGAAGTAGAACCAAGCAGCCCAATAGATTCACCAGTTTGGGTATATGCACTAACCTGGAAGCGATACATAAGATTTTTTGTGAATTTAAGAATAAAATGCCACTGGAAAGGTTGAATCCTCCAGATGCTTTGACAGTATCACATACTACATCTAAAGTCTGTATTCCAAGAACCTTCCAGAAAAATTCATAGCAATCAGGAAGGAAGTCCCGACAATAAATATTCTTTGGTGTCTGGTGAAAGCGTTATTATAGAGGCGATCGCAAATCACACTCCATCGGACTTGTAAGGTGTCTGGCAATGACCATCTCCTTAGAACAATTTAGCCAATCTTCTCTGGTGTTTCAGCAGTATGATGCAACTTGGCAAGACTATGAGAAGGTGCGAGATAACCCCGATATCGATTGGCGTAAAATTGCATTTCATCAGGGATGGTTGTGGGTTGATATGGGAACAGAAGGACTAGGACATTCTTCTTTTAGCGATTTGATAACCATAATTTTTGGTTTCTGGGCGTTCCTACACCCAGAGATAGTATTGCAATCCTACGGACGCTGTTTAATTGAAAATCCCGAAACCCACGCCTGTGCGCCAGATTTAGTTTTGTACAAAGGTGAAAATATTCCGAGATGGCAACCAGGTGAACCACGTCGGATTATTCTTGATCGTCATCGTCTACCGGATTTAGTGGGAGAAATTGCTGATACCACTTTAGGTATTGATTTGGATGAGCAAAAGCAACTTTACGCTAGTTTAGGAATTGCAGAATACTGGGTAATTGATGTTAAAGGAATGCGACTATTTGCATTTGGTTTAACTGCAACAGGTATCTATCAAGCGATCGAAGTTTCTCAGGTGTTGACAGGTTTACCCATCGCTCTGATTGAACAAACACTAGAAAGATTACCCCAAGAAACTAACACCGCAGCCGCTAATTGGTTAATGCAGCAATTACAAACAAAATAAGTGCAAATTTAGAATAGACAATTTGGCGTTGCATAAATGCGTGATTAATTAAGCTTTTTTCACAAGGTTAACGATAGATGTTTCGCGCAAAGGCGCAAAGGCGCGAAACAAAATTCATCCTCTTAATCAGCAACGCCTGTTTTTTTAGCCGCGAATTCCATTCGTCGGGGCTAGGTGCAAGATATGTCTATACAGTGATAGCAAAGGCATAAAATTGGGAAATTTAAGATTAATCTATTCCAATTGACACACAAAAGTTTACATGAATTTTTTGGGCAGAGTCCCCTTAGCTTGGTTGCAATTGACTCGCTATAAACTACGCCTAGTTGTAGCGATTTTAGGTATTGCTTTTGCAGCTATTCTGATTTTTATGCAATTAGCATTTTTAGATTCTCTCTATGAAAGCCAAACAGCACTGCATAAACTCCTCAAGGCTGATTTGGTTTTAATCAATACTGATATGAAAACTTTGGCGAACACTGGGGATTTTTCCCGCCAATATTTATATCGCGCCCTCAATTTTAGGGAAGTTGAATCTGTAAATTATGTCTACCACGCACGAGATGATTTCCGCTATGGTAGTGTTCGCGGCGGCAAAGGAATTATTATTTTAGGGATTAATCCAGATAATGTTCCTTTTGAGATTAAAGACTTTCAGACAGTTGCACATCTTTTAAAAGCTAGAGGCGTGGTTTTATTTGATCGTAACTCCGACGCAAAAGAATATGGCAGTGTTTTTCAAGATTTGCAAGTAGGAAAACCAATCGCGGCTGAAATAGCTGGACATCAGGTTTGGATTAGTGGCTTAGTAAATTTTGCTGGTGCTTCTTTTGCTGATGATGGTAATTTGATTACCAGTAGTATGACTTTTAACTATCTATTTCCTCATCGTTCTTCTAATAATATTACCCTGGGTTTAGTGACTCTTAAACCAGGAGTAAATTTACAGGCGATCGCTCAACAAATCCGCGCTCAACTTCCTCGCAAAGTGCGGTTGATGACACGCCAAGAATTTATCGAATATGAAAAGCATTATTGGGCTACTAGTGCGCCTATTGGATTTGTCTTTACTACAGGGGTTTTTGTCGGTTTCTTAGTAGGAGTAATTATTGTCTATCAAATTCTTTATGGTGAAATTACCGACCATTTACCAGACTACGCCGTTCTCAAAGCTAGAGGTTATAAACATCGTTTCTTTTTAAATATTTTGTTTCAAGAAGCATTGATTTTGGCAGTCTTGGGTTATATTCCTGGTCTAATCATGTCTTTGGGATTATATGCCATTGTCAATGGTGCCACATCTTTACCGATGAATATGACATGGCCGCGAGCTTCTCTGGTGCTGTTATTAACAATAATTATGTGCTTTACTTCTGGTTTTGTGAGTATGAATAAGCTCAGAGAGTCTAATCCGGCTGACCTATTTTAAATTAGTAATTAATCTGAATTATTGTGGTTAATCAAACAGTTATTTCTATTCAAAATCTCAATCACTTTTTTGGGGAAGCCGCACTCAAAAAGCAGATTCTATTTGATATTAATATCACTATTAAAGCCAAGGAGTTTGTCATTTTAACTGGCCCTTCTGGGTCAGGAAAAAGCACATTGCTGAGTTTAATTGGCTGTCTGCGTTCGGTACAACACGGCAGTTTAAATATTTTAGGACAGGAACTCAACGGTGCAACCCAAGAACAATTAGTCCAAATGCGGCGGAATTTTGGTTATATTACCCAATCCAGTAATTTACTCGATTTTTTAACAGTCCAGCAGAATATTCAAATGTCTTTGGAATTACAGCCGGATTTTTCTGTACAGGCGGCGCGGGCGAAAACAATTGCTATTTTAGAATCTGTAGGATTAAGGGAAAAAATCGATGTTTATCCTAAAAATCTGTCTGGGGGACAAAAACAACGGGTAGCGATCGCTTGTGCGTTGGTAACTCAACCCAAGTTGGTACTCGCTGACGAACCAACAGCCGCACTGGATAAATCTTCAGGACGTAATGTCGTCGCTTTAATGCACCGTTTAGCCAAAGAACACAATAGTGCTGTTCTCATGGTGACTCATGATCATCGCATCTTGGATTTGGCTGATCGGATTGTGCATGTGGAAGATGGCAAACTCGGTTTAGCTTTAAACCAAGAACTATCTTTGATGTTACCGGGTTTTGATGAAGCCTTACTAGAAAAAGCCAACACTAAACCAACCGTGTTGACTTACGCATCCGAGGAAATCATTGTTCGTCAGGGAGAACCAGCGACGAAATTTTATATTCTCCTGGAAGGAGATGTAGAAGTTTTCCAAGATTTCCCCGATCAGCCGACTCGCTTGTTAAATCGGCTGAGTCGTGGAGATTATTTTGGGGAAGTTGGTTTACTGCGGGGTGGAAAACGTACAGCAACAGTGCGTGTCACCAAAAATTCAGAAGTGAAAGTGATGGTGATTGAGGAAGAATTATTTCAGTTGTTCGTGAATAACTCAGAGTTGACTAGTAATGATGTCGTTCGTCGTTTGCATCAACGGGTAATGACAAGTCATTTATCCAAAGCCTTACCCAACGTCGATCCATCAGAAATTGTGGCGATCGCTTCTCAATCTAAGGGAAGTCAATACAAAGCCAATTCTATTATTGTTCAACAAGGGGAATTTGGCGATCGCGTCTACTTGATATTAGAGGGAGAAGTGGAAGTATTTGTGATTGATCAAGGGGAATCCAGAACAATTCAACTCAAATCAGGTGAATATTTTGGGAATGTACAATTTTCCAGTGGTCAAAATTATCCTGTTAATCTTCGAGCCATAGCTTGTACTGACGTTGAATTGATGGCAATTCATCGAGACAGTTTTTGTAATTTAATTTTAAAATCCAATACAAATTCCGATATCGTAGCTGCTGCACTCCACCATCAATTTCTCAACTTGTGATTTCAATTAATCTGAATTGAGGCTCTAACTTGTAACTTATTCAATGTCCTCACCCGTTCGCTGTCATCGGGACGCAGGCGAATTTTCACTTTCACGATTCTAACATCAGCTTTGGCGGTGGGATCATCATTAATGATTCCTGGCTGTTCAATTTGCAATCCAATTTGATCTACCTCTCCTTTGATTTCTCCAGTAAATCCACCATATTCACTGACAATTGTTGCTTCCTGACCGATTTTTACATAATGAATATCACTTTCGTAAACTTCAGCAATCACATACATTTGTTGTGTTTGTCCGATATCAACAATTCCTTTATTACCCACAACTTCACCAACTCTGGTGTTAATACTTAAAATTTGCCCAGCTACGGGTGCTTTCACATAAAGAGATTCCAAATCAACTTTTGCTTTTTCTAATTGAGATAAAGACTCATTCAATTCTGCTTTAGCAACTAAAATATCTGTGGGTTTGACATGAGCTAAACTATCTAATGTTGCTTCCGCAGCTTTTACACGTTCCTTACCGATGCTCACTTGTTTGCGGAGATTGGCTTTGGCTTCTTGCAATTTTTGTTCCTCAATCTCCACTTGTAAACGTCTCTTTTCCGTTTCAGCTACAGAAACCGCTCCTTTATCCAATAACTCCTTGTAGCGTTCATAGTCATCTTGGGTTTTGCGTAATTCAATTTCTTGACTAGCAATCACAGATTGTTGCACTTTGATATTTTCAGTTAATTCCGCTTGTGTTTCTGCAACTTTCATGCGTTGGGCTTCAATTTGTCCAGACTCTTCACCAGCTTGCACCTGCGCTAAACGCGATCGCGCCACAATCACTTTCGCTCTGGCATTTTCTATACTTGCTTGATATTGGTTCACATTATCCATAACTGCAATAATTTGGTCTGCACTCACTTGTTCCCCTTCTTTTACCAACAGTTTCGCCAAACGTTGATTTGCGCCTGTCGCAGACAAATGAATAATATCTCCTTGTGGTTCTAATATTCCTAAAGCTGCCACACGAACTATAGACTGTTGACTACTTGATGTTGCTTGTAATTTATTCTGATTAGTATTCCTTGATTGCCTATTAATAATCACAACAGCAAGAATACTAATCGCAGTAATGATGGACAAACCTATAGTAATTAATTGTAGCTTTGATATCGGTTTATTTTGATTAAATTCAATTTTTATCATTGTTGTATCAGAAAAAAATTCTGTTATGAAATATGATGATTACAAATAGAATGAGAAAATCATGTTCATTTTAATGAGCATGAAATATAGCAGTCTTATTTGATATATGCACAACACAGAAAAAGGATGTCAGGCGGACAAGGAAGGCAAGGGGGAGATATTTGTAAATCATTGAGGATTGCGGTAGATGTATAATTGATATGTTTATCCAGGTATTTTCCTGCTAAAAATATTACTTTGTAGGTTTGTAATTCTAGACATCAGGTTGACCGATTCTTATTTTCAGTTTTCCCTTAACAGTGGCTTCGCTAACAATTATCTGGTAAAAGAATTTTGGCGCGAGTTTAGTCGGGTAGTGAGTATGTTGAGTCTAGGCTTTGGATTGGGGTTAGTTGGTGGGTATCAATTAGGAGAGACTATGAAGCGTTATCAGGTCATAATTGCAACTACTACTGGAACATTAGCTGCGATCGCTTTTGGCTATTTCGGAGTCCAAACACTCGGCAAAGATACAATGTACAGTATCAGCGCGGGAATGTTTGGAGTGGGAGCGGGAGCTTCTGTGAGTCAAGTGGTAAGCAACAGAAAGCAGCGACGGACAGTAAGAACTTAATTAGAAAGTCAATAGCCAACAAAAATACCCCCTGATTGATCAAACAGAGGGTGAAAAAATTTTGGATTTTATATTCAAACTCTAGGACAAGGCTTTCGCTAACGCTTCTCCCAGTTGTTTGAGGGCTTTTTCTTTGGCAAAATCGGCGGCGGAACGTGCTGACTCTGCAAGAATTGTATCAGTGTTGGGAGTTAACTTTAATGCTCCACCGAGATACCCAAGAGCCTTGACGTAATAATCAGACAAGTTGGTAGAAGCTAAACGTTTCACCATTTGGTGATCACCACTTTGAAAAGCGGTTAAAGCTTGGCGATGTAATTCGGTTTCGGGAGTTCCTAAAACTTCCAGGATAGCGTTAACGGCTTGGTTGACTTTTTCTAAGGTGAGTTCAGATGACACGGCTTGTATGATTGCGATGTTTGTAACTACATATAGCAGAATACAGATCAGAGGTAACAGTTGTGTAGGGCGCGTTAGACGGCTCAAATGTTGTCAAAAAACAGATTCTTGATATCTCACGCACCCTACTAATATGCCAGTTACGTAAGTCCTGTCATAATTAGAATTAACTACTATTGCCATAGATCCATAATTTAAGTATGGAGTTGAAAAACAACATGGACAATAACAAAATTGAGGTGACTGGAATCAGTGAACCTCTCCTCCAGTTGATTGATGAGCGAGTGAGGCACTTTGGAGGCGACAGAGCAGCATATATCCGTAATTTGATTGAAAAGGATATATTCGGCACATCACACCGACACAAACAACAAAGTATCGATCTGGGTACAAAGCGTACTTTTGACCCACAACAATGGTCAGCTGACATGAAATTATTAGCTCAAGGTGCGGAAAAAATACCAGTTTTACCGCCAGAAGCATTTATCCGTGAAAGCATTTATGGGAATCATGACTGATGCTGTTCATGGCAGATACAAACATTCTATTACGGTTCGTTTCTCCTTCAGATCCAAATCATATTTTGGTTCGTGATGCCATATATTCTTTATTGCAAAGGGGAGAAGAAATCTGTTACACATCACAAATTCTGGGAGAATTTTGGAATGTATGTACGCGACCTACAACGGCACGAAGCGGTTTTGGCTTATCAATTGAGGAGACAGACCAGAAAACTCAAGTGATAGAACGTTACTTCAATTTTTTGTCTGATAGCGCCGCCGTTCATACACAATGGCGGCGTTTAGTTGTGGATTATAGGGTGTCTGGGGTTAAGGTACATGATACACGGCTGGTTGCAGCAATGTTGGTGCATGGATTAACCCATATCCTGACATTTAATGTTAGTGATTTTGCCCGTTATTCAGAAGTTAGTGCTGTTCACCCCAAAGACATAACACCATAAGACAATTGAGAATCTAAGTTTGTACTGCAAAATCTTCTGGATCAATTCCCCAATTTGCCAAAGGTGATAGTTTAATCACTCCATCTTTTTACTCCAGGTATTTCTAATACCAAATCCGCACCGTAAACATTCCCTGGGGTTTGAAATCCTGGCTTAACTTCACCTTGGATGATGTGTTTAATCACTACTACAGCAGCTAAAGCCGTAAAATCGTAAGCTTCGGGGCCGATGAGTTTTGCTGTAACTTGACGACCAGATTCATCTTCTGCAATAGCAACAACTCCAACTTTACCTTGAGCGCGTTCTGCTGCACTTGGCCCTTGTGGGAGTTGTTTAATTAAACTCGCTAAGGCGCTTTGGAAAAGAGATGAGTTAAATAACCAGCCTAAATACTGACTGCTTTCCATCAGAAAACTTACCGGGTTGGGAAAGACTGTGTAAGTTTCGATATTGGGAATATTTGTACTGTGGAATGCGGTAACAAGATCAGCACGCCAAGGGTTAGTTACGGCGGTGACTAAACCCGCACCAAAATTAACTTGACGTTTTTGTTCTGCTGGTCGAGAAGGAATTAGTTTGCCTGCTTTGCGGACGACACCCATTTCATGTAAGCTGGGCAGGACAGTATTGGCAGTTCCTTGAGAAACACCACCTTCAGTTTCATAGATTAAGGTGAGACTGTTGGCGGTTGGTAACTGAGATTTGAGGTAAATTGCAAGACAATCTGTCGGGACGACACCAAACCCAACGCCAGGAAGCAGCATAATTCCTGCTTGTTTCGCCTCCTCATCCCGTGCTGCTAAAGCCTGAAATTCGGGAACTTCGCCAGCGATATCTAAATAATGGGTGTGAGTTTGCAAACAGACATCAACGAGTGATTTGGCAGTTTTCGCAAACGGCCCGGCACAATTGAGAACAACTGTAACATCTTGCAGAGATTGTGCGATCGCCTGCGCGTCATCCAAACTAAACACCCGAAAATCAAAGTTTAATTTCTCCGCAATTGATACCAATGCACCTTGATTTCTTCCAGCCAAAATTAACTCTACACCCTGACTTTTTGCCGTTTCTGCTATTAATTTCCCTGCATAGCCAGTCGCACCATACAATAACACCTTTGCCGTCATGATTTTTCCCAAATTAAATGTTCACAAATCCCCCTAACCCATAACTTATACACATTCAAATCCCCCCCTTTTTAAGGGGGGTTAGGGGGGATCTAAACTTAACTTGACTTAATTATTAATAATCTGCTGCCATAGTTTAACTTCTGGTGGTTCTATTAAAAATTCCTCTGCTTTAGCCCCCAGCGCCCGAATATAAGGCTGTTGTAAATGTTGATCCAAAATTGCTTGACTAGCCCAATTTTCATGCAGCAAAAACACAGAAGGGTCTTCGATAGATTGATGTAAATCATAATTAATACATCCATCTTCCGCACGAGTGAGCGCAATCACCGGTTCAAATTCTGCTCTAAATTTATCTTCTAAACCTTGTTTTACTTTTAACCGAGCCGTAACTGTAACTTGTTGACTTGACATGATAGATTCTCCTGTTTAAATAGATACAGGACTTACGCACCAAGATTGTCTATGAAGATTGGGTGTAAGGGTTTTAAATACATACACTCCTACACCATCGCCAAAACCCTTGATTTTTCGTTTTTATGCGTAAGTCCTAAGATAAAAATAGGGAGTTGAGATAATAAAATTTTCACTACTCCCTACTCCCCACTCCCTTTTCTAAGTATTGATACTGTTAATAATCTGGGAAGGTTTGAGGAAATTATAAGGTATAGGACGAGTTTGATTTCTAATATCAATTTGTCGTTCTATATCATGCAAATTTTGTTGGAACTGTACCACTAATTCCTGTGCCAATGGGTCAGCAAATTCCTCATCATAATAACCCAATTTATCATAATGGTAAGATGTTAAAATATGCGTCCACATTACTTGGTCAGCAGCTTGCTTAAATGGTGGCAATATCTTCATGATGGTTTGCATATCTACACCCTTACTTTCGGGAGTTGGATGATAAGCTGCATAAGGCATATTCGGTACGAAAGCCATGTATTCGTACTGAGAGAAATTTAAAGCCGAATGGAAAGGAGCGCAGGTAAAAACTACAACCGTAATAATTTGAATTAATTGGTCGATAGTTTCTATTTTTTCTGGCATTCCTTTAACACGTCCACCATCTTGAGCAACTAATTCTCTTGCCCAATTTTGCAATTCATAATCTTCGCTTAAGTCTTGAGGCGTTTGGTAATAAAGTTGCAAATAATCTGTGACAAATTTATGAATAGCATCCCAAACCAACATCCCATCATCCCGGAACGGAAAATGCGGTAATATATCTGGGTCATCCATATTTTGACTTTTCATTAATGTCGGGAAGACAAATTTATCAACACTCCATTCTTGGTAAGTTTTGACGACAAACGTTAAAGATTCTTCCAAAGAACCAGCCATAAATTCATCGACTGGGCCACCTGGTTGTAAAAAGTGGGTGCGTCCCAAATCGTTATCAAATAACATAAACCGGAAGTGTGGTTTGAGTAGTAAAGCAATGGGATGATTGGCTGCTAATTGGCGTGCCGTGGCAATACAAAAAGGAGCCATAACAGCATGAGTATAGGCAAAATGACTACCTAATTCTTGATGGTTGCCGTCAGCAATCTGCACAGAAGTTTTGGCTAAAAACCAATCTAGATAAGGGTCATCGGGAGTGTAAATCAATCCATCTGTCCCAGCATCATTATTTAATTTAATCGCCACTGGACGCAAAGAACCACCATTTGGTAAACCATTGCTCTGCCAGTAAAATAAAGCTTGAGGCTTAGGTAAATACTTTCTCACATTTTGAGAAGTTCCACCTTTAATATCAAAGAGTGTGGGATAATCTAATAGGTAAAGTTTACCTTCTTTGAGAGCCGCTTCTAAGTTACTTTCTGTCCCGACAGATTTTTGAAATTGTGCGTTTGTGATACCGAGATTTGCTGGTAAACTATCAATTCTCCGAAGTGCTAAAGGGTTAGCACCTGATAATCTTTGCTCGGCGAAACATGAATCGGTTTTATAATTATTCATCACTGCTGGTTTAGGTAGCAGTGTCAACAGTTCTTCGTATTCTTCTAATTCATCTAAAGGGTCAAGAAAATTTCTAGCTTTGGCAGCTAACATATTTGGTGCTAGATTTGCCATACTAGCGAGGCGTTTAGCTGTATATTCTGCCGAGAATAGTTCTTGATGGGGGACTTTATCAATAACGGGAATAGGAGCTAGATAATTATGATTAAATTTATAATCTTCTCGATTTTTGACTAGCTCATCTTTACGGATGTTGGGGTTAGGATCTACCTGGGGTAAGTATGGTTTCATGATAGTTTTTAAGGAGGAAAGGAGGACAAGGGGGATAAGGGAGACAAGGAGGAAAGGGAGACAAGGGGGATAAGGGGGACAAGGGGGACAAGGGGGACAAGGGAGACAAGGGGGACAAGGTAGAGAGATGTTATGTTTTGCTTGGCTTTGTCCAGCTAATGAATATGAATTATTATTTAGACTGGGAGAGGTCGAGAAACTCAACCAAATCTGGGAGTTTCTTGTTGGACAACATTAATGATTTCTTCAGTTACTTTGTCGTTGCGCCAGTAGCTACCATGTGCGTCGCCACCAGAAAGCAAGGGTAAAAGTGTTTGTGCAAATGGTATTTCTAACCATCCGGCGTTGTGGGTGAGGATATCTTGAATATCTAAGTATTTGGTATCTCCATCCACTAAATCGATCATCAGTTTTTGCAGTGGGTAAGCAATAGGATCACCAGGATGAAGATAATTGCGCCAAGGTAGTTTTTTACCTTGACGTAATTCTTGCAGACACTCTAAAAATTTTTGCAGGTTGGGTGTAATGTCGTGGCTACTGGGTGAATCTTTACTATCTTTACCGGGGTTGATATTGGTCAAGCTAAAGATGGCTACAGGTGAACCGAGGGTGTGAATACTTGCAATGGGAATCCCTTGACGACGATCGCTATTTTTCCCAGCTACACCAAAAATGCTATCGCGGATAGCCATCACATCATCTTTACCGGGTGCTTTATCTTCATCCCAACGGCTGGCAAACAAAAGATCAAACAAAATCACTGTTCCCCAACTGTGGCTGACTATGTGCAGACGATCATCAGGTTGGGCTTGATGTAACCCGTTGGCGATCGCTTGAGTTTTCATGCGGTTGACAACTTTTGCACCAACATGACGGCTAATATAAAGTGCAGCATCGCCAGCAAAGGGAATAATTTGCTTTTCTCGAAATTCTTTAAACCAAACATCTTTCCAATAAGGTGAGACTCGAAGTTGTCCTAGCAGTTTATTTTCTAGTTCTTCGTTGACATCACCCCAGTAAAGAGAGATTTTTCTGAGATTTCGTTGGCGATCGCTTGCACTTTTTCTCAGACGTTCAAACAGTTCATCGGCGTATTTATCGTTGCGGATACTTACACCATGAATAAACAACACATAGTCTGTAGCCATTTCAACACCCCTTTTCTGCAAGTTTTATCGAAACGACGATGCTGCTTAGGTCTATAAGGTTTTTAAGTACTCAATCAGTGCTTTTTTATCGTCATTAGGCAAATCAGTACCATAAAGATGTCCCTGATTGGAATTAGCAGCAACGGTCGTATCATATTCAAAACCTACACGTTCAGCTTCTGTTCCTTCGGAAATAAAGCCAACTCTTTGCGAATCGTAAACATCGTAGCCCCGATAAAAGGTTTTGGGACGATCCTCTGGTTTTGCGAACAAATCTTGCAGAGATGGAACAGAACCATTATGTAAATATGGCGCTCTAATCCACAATCCATCCAGAGATACAGCCACATAGCCATCAGTTTTCCGTAATTGGCTGAAATCCCAAGGATAGCCATCACCAAAGTGATTGTAGGTGTCGGCGGCTTGCTGCGTCCACATATCTAAACGATGGCGGTCTGTTCCTACTTCTTCTACAGGAATGACTGTACCTGTTCTTTCACCACCAAAGGCGTGACAAGATGCACAGTTGTTAGCAAAGATTTGACTTCCTTGCGTCGCTAATTTCTCATCCACTGGGAAAGGATATTTAGGTGGCGCAAGTGTAGTGATATAGTCTTCTACTCGTTGCAAATCAGCAACAGGTAAAGAATCTTTCGTTGCACCATCCCCAATTGCGCCTGTTTGCACAGTTTCTTTGAGAGAAGTTTCTAAACCATCCCAATGCAAAGCAAATCCTTTGTGTAGTGCCTGATTCCAAATCGGCATCATATCGGAGTTACCGATAGTGTCATCTTTGGGCAGTTTTAAGGTGTTGAATTTCACCGGGTTAAACGGATCAATTCGACCAGGCCCCCAGTTAGGACGAGAATCCATCCAAGCAAAATCGGCGCTTTGTTGTAGCAGGGCTTTTTTAGTTTGGGGAATAATCAAAAACCGATAAAGTAAGTTTTCGATCCAAGAAAACTCATGATTATATTTGATTTCATCTAAAATATAATCGGCGTTAAATCTGGGGTCGCTGGCGGCTGCACCCAAAAAGCGCACATAAGCTTGGGAATTGAATTTGTTAGAAGGCCCAGCCGGGAAAATATGAGGTTTTTCTAGGGGACTGGTTCTATATGTAGCAGTATGACAAACCGCACAAGTTATACCTACACGGGGGAATCCAATGGTTTTTTTCGTAAAACCAACTGGGGTTTCTTTGCCTTCTTCCCAAGTAATTCCTAAAGAAGTGTAACCGCCTGGCCCTGGTAATTTATCAGGAAAGATGCGGGGTAAAACTAACCAAATCCAATAAGGTATTCCTTGGGCTGGTTCTGTACCAATGGAACCATATTTAAAATGTTCTGCTGGTGATTTGTAGGTAAGCGGCACATCCCGAAATAAATGATACCAAGCAATGTAACCTACACCCCCGACTAACAACACAAAAACTAAAGCAATGCTGGCGAGAATTCTGCCTAATTTCTCTTTAAATATTTTCATAAAATGACATTGCTCCTTGGTAGAAATTAGGAGAATTGTTTGGCTGGTTCTTTGGCGATCGCCTCAGCATTTTCACTCCGCGTCGCTAGAGTTAAGAAAATTGCTTCTACTACACCAAAAAATAAGTCTACAAAGGCAATCGATAAAAAGCCTTTATCTTGCCCAAAAAATAACACGGCACAAATAAAAAATGTCGAACCAAAGGCTCTAGATGGGAATATTGATATCCAAGCCGTTGCCCGATAGCGATTAGGATCAATTGCACCTGGAATGTAAAATGCACTAATGATAAATAACAGCATTCCCGCCGTTCTTACCCAGATAATTGGGTCTGGTTGGTGCATCTTTAAAAACCACAACATTAACTCTGGAAAGAAGCATGAGGGAATCACAAACAACATATTTACAATAATTCCCAACCAAGTTATACGGCTAAACCACTTTGTGTATGTATTCATGATTAGTTCCTAATTTACAGTATAAAAAATCTCCTCCACCAGCATTATTTTCTGCATAAGCTTTAACTGTTCTGACTCCTGAATTCTTGCTAAGATTACAGTTGCTTCATGTACTCAACCAACGCATCTTTGTCTGCTGGTGAGAGTTCAGTTCCATATACATGGCCGCTGTTGCTGTTTCCAGCTTCGTTCGTATCAAATTTAAAATATTGTTTGCCGTTTTCTTGGGCAACAGTTGATACAAACCCAACTTTTTCCCGATCAATCACATCGTAACCCCGATAAAATTCTTTGGGTCGATTCTCTGGTTTTTCTAGCAAATCTCGCAAAGTGGGAACTGAACCATTATGTAAATAAGGGCCGCGTAACCAAATACCATCTAGAGGTGAGTTAGCATAGCCATTTGTTTTACGGAAATTCTTAAACCGCCAAGGATAACCTGCATACAAAGTATTTTGGTTAGATAAAGTTTCGTAGGTAAAGGAATTTAAGCGATGAGGATCTGTACCAATTTCTTGAATGGGTACAACTTTACCTACATATTTTCCGTCAAAGGCATGGCAACTAGCGCAATTATTGGCAAACAGTTGTTTTCCGGTAGCAGCTAAAGTTTGATTAACTTCATAGGGATATTTAGGTTCTGGTAATGTCAATAGCCAATCAGCCACTCGTTTAATTCTATTTAAATCAATTGTCGTGGGTGTAACTCCCGCACCTAAAGCGGCACTTTTGTTACGTTCATCAACAGATTTGTTATTCCCATCCCAGTGTAATTCCATGCCTTTACGTGGTTTTTGATTCCAAATGGAAGGGAAATCGGATGTGCCGATTAATTCATCCTCACGCAATTTATCCATTGGGAAATGAAATTGAATTGATTTATAAGGATTGAATGTATCGACTCTACCCGGCCCCCACTCTGGTTGATCATCAATAAATTTCAGGCGGTTTCTTTGATTAATTAGTGCGTCGCGGGTTTGGGGAATAGCAATAAACTGATAAACTAGCTTTTCTATGGGATTTAAACCGCCACTAATTTTTTCAATTTCTGGCAGCATTCGGTTGGTAGTAAAGCGCGAATCGATCGCTACATCTGATAAAAATTTAATATATCCCTGCAAGTTGACGACATTAGCAGGCATAGCTGTGATAATTTTGCGATCGCTATTTGGTGTATCACGTATTGTCCCGGTATGGCACACCGCACAATTCAAGCCAACACGGTTAATAAACACCCGCCGTTGCGAAAACCCAATGGGTAAATCTTTTCCTTTTTCTTGAATAAATCCCAAGGAAGTATAACCTTTAGCGGGTAATTTATCAGGAAATAATTCTGGCAGAACTTTCCATATCCAGTAAGGAACTCCATTGACCGCCTCACTACCAATGGAACCATATTTAAAATGTTCTTGGATATCAGCATAATCAACTGGGGAGTTAGATATAACAGGCCAAATTAAAAATATAACTACTGCTACAACTCCCACAATTGCAGCCACAATCCACTTAAAAACCGCCTTCGTTCCCTTTACGACGGTGGGAACTAGCGTCGGACTTGTTTGAGTCATGACAAAATTACTCTCTGGTTAATAGTCAAGAGTCAATAGTCATTTGTCATTAGTAAATTGATGTTTTATGCAACTTTTTCTTAAACCTAATCCCCAACCCCTTCCCCTACAAGGGAACTATGGTGTATACACAAATATTCGTGTAGTACATCTGTCCCGCCTCGGAATTCATTCCGAGTCTCATAGCGCAAGTCATCTGAAGATGACTCAACTAAAAATGTATTCCAGTCCACTTAAGTGGACTTTGGCTATGGGCCTGGAACTTTAGTTCAAGGCGGGATGCGGTTTCATACAGCAAATTTTCGACTTGTGTGTCCACCGTAGGGGAGAGCTTTAAAAATAAATTGCACACCTCATTAAATCTGAATGACAAATGACAAATTAAATGTGTAATGCTGGAACTTCTGCGTTATGTTTTGCCGAATCATCACTATGAAAGACTGACATGACTTCTTTGATCATTGCGTCATAGTCATTATCAAAGCGACTGAGTTCATAACAACCCAGGGGATTTTCAATGACATTCAGCAGACATTTATTACAGTAAGTACATGGTCTATCGGGTAAGTCTTTACCTTGTTGCAATTGTTTTGCTAAATCGTTATTGGCAATCAATTGTCGAGCAATTGTCACACCATCACAATAGCCATCTTCAATAGCTTTGCGAATAAATGAACCTTGTTGAAAACCACCAGTACACAAAACCGGAATATTCACGGCTTGTTTAATTGCTTGGGATGAAAGTAAGTTTCTACCTTGGTTTTCTGCCAATAATTTTCTCATGACATCATCGGCGACATCATCACCAGTAAAGGCTGGCGGTGGGAGTTTTCTTTTCACCCGATTCCATAAGAATTTGAAAATTGGGTGTAGCAGTTTGTAACGGAATAAGATGTAGTTGCGAGTTGTATTTTCTCCACTAGAAAGCATTGTGTCATAAGTTTTGGTGATGACATCAAAATTAAAATCACCAATGGGGTTAAGCGGATGAGGGAATAAGCTTCCTACAGAGACATGAACAGCATCAGCACCAGCTTTTTCAGCCCATTTACAAATCTGTACAGATTCTTCTAAAGTATTGCCGGGTTTTTCACAAGGAATCACAGCATCGTTGTAATCAATGGCACTAATTTTAAATTGCAGATGAAAATCATTACCAACTTCTTGCCGAATTGCCCGAATTACATCTAGTAAAAACCGCGCCCGATTTTCGAGTGAACCACCATATTCGTCGTTGCGATCGTTAATTCCTGAACTGAGAAATTGGTTAAATAAATAACCGTTAGCACTGTGTAATTCTACTCCATCCAATCCCGCTAAACGCGCCCGTCTTGCGCCATCAGCAAACATTTGGATGGTTTCTTTAATTTCTTTTAAGGTCATTGCTTGGCAGCGCAAGCCGTGAAAAGATTCAGTATTACTGGTAGAACTTAATCCTTTTAAACCATCGTTTTCTACACCACCAATGTCTTGCTGTCTTCCTGAATGGCTGAGTTGCAAAATGAATTTACAGTCGTATTCATGTACTTTTTCACCGACTTTGCGCCAAAAAGGAATCCTATCATCGCAGTGAATTGTGGCATAGTTGGGCATAATCCGGCCGCGAATTGTTACAGGTACAAATGAAGTAATAATCGCGCCAACTCCACCACGGGCAAATTTTTCTTCCCAGTTAATTCTGGCTTGAGTACCTGAACCATCATAGTTATCCCACCTACCGGATATACTGGAGCGAAAAATCCGGTTTTTGACCGTGAGATTCCGAAATTGCAATGGCTTAAAGATAATATCGTTCTCCATACTCTCCCCCCTGTTTGCAATAGAATCAAGTATTAAAATTATTACTGTGTCAACAAAAACTACCCAGATAACTACCATTGATAGATGTTCTGGGGCTTCGTTTGAAATACTTACAAGTTCAAAATTGAGTTTTTCGGATTTCAGGTCAAAGATTAAGTTTTTGTTACTTAGTCTGCTGACCAAATATTCAACTAAAGGCTTACCCGTTAATGGTTGAGCCATTAAATCAGATTTTTTTATGAATGAGTTAAACTAGCATTCTCAACAAAACAAATCTTAAGAAATCCTGTTTTTGATGCTAAGGTTAACGCAACATTAATACTCGCTCCCAAACATAATTTGTTACAAAATTAACCTAGTTTAAAATCTCGCTTACAAGATAACAAATGATATTGATGATGCCAGGGTAAATTTACAATTTTTTAAGTAAATCAGTTGACAAAATAACGGTTTTCTTAGTGACGTTTGGTTAACTTGTGTAGTAATTTCATATATGACCGTGCCTAAAATTAAGGTGCAATATTCTTTATTTGCCATTAGCCAAAAATCTCTGAAAGATAAATCAGGAAAGCGGCAAATTAATGGTGAAGCTTTGTTATTAAGATGCACCTGATTAGGTTTAGGTGTTACTCATAGAGAGTTGTATGAACAAAATACGCCTACTGTGGAAGGGCTGTTTGGTGGTTGTAGCGGCGATCGCAATTATCATTTGCGGTTGGTACAGCACCCCAACAGCTCTAGCTGATGAGTATGGTGAAACACCTGCTCCCATCTCTCAAAAGTATAATGATGCGGATTATGCTGATAACTGCGATGGTATCGGATATCTCCCGCCATATACTAAAGAAAATCTCACTGACGCTGAAAAAAGAGGCCGTTGTACTTGGTACTTATGGACTGGTGGTAATGGCGAATACTATCGGGATATCGCCAAGCTCACCCACGGCAATGTTGACTTACTCCAGCTAATTGACTCGAAGTACCATGATGAGCGTTTGAAACGCTTTGGTGCAATCAACGACCCCGGATGTGAAAAAGCCACAGAACCAGATAAATATGGGTTGTTGTTGGATAAGTGTAAAGACCCTCTTTCTACTGGTGTGATTGGGTTACGTAAGTTCCCAAACCCCAAATTTGATCCAGCAAAATGGAATGCTGAGAAATACGTCAAGGATGTATCTATTGAGCCTCCATATCTGATTGGACAGTCTTGTGCTATTTGTCACGTTGCTTTAGACCCACTCAACCCGCCCAAAGACAAAGAACACCCCCAATGGGAAAACCTTGTGCCAGCTTTGGGTAATCAGTACATTAAGGAAGCTGCATTATTTTCGCTCAAACTCAGAGATGATAGTTTCATCAAACAAGTCTTGCTGGCACAACGTCCCGGCACATCTGACACCTCAAGAATTGCGACAGACCATATTAATAATCCTAATGCGATTAACGCCATTTTTAATTTAGGCGATCGCCCCACATATCCCGAAGTGATGAACGATGGTTCCACCAAAAATGTTAATCACATTCTCAAAGATGGTGCAGACTCCACAGGTGTAGCTACAGCTTCTTTGCGTGTGTACGTCAACATTGGGATGTGTGGTGACTATTGGCTAAAACTGCACGAACCAATGTTAGGTCGAACCCCCCAACGTCCTTTTGATATTGAAACCGCCAGAAAGAATTGCGAAGGCTGGAGACAAACAGAAGCACGGATGGCTGATGCAGAAGCATTCCTCAAAACTATCAAACCGATGCACCTCAAAGATGCACCCGGTGGTGACGCTTTCTTAACCAAAGATGACAAGGTTCTCGAACGTGGCAAGATAGTTTTTGCTGATACCTGTGCATCTTGTCACTCTAGTAAAAAGCCACCTGCTGAAATTGCAGCAGACCCCGAACAAGCGAAGAAATGGTACGAAGAATCAGTACTGAGTAGCAATTTCCTCGACCACAACTTTTTATCGGATGACCAACGCTACCCAGTCACACTACTTGGTACTAACATTTCTCGTGCTTTAGGAACCAACGCGACTAAAGGCCATATTTGGGATCAGTTCTCTTCTAAAACTTATAAAGAACTACCTTCTCCTGGTCAAGTAACGCTGCATAATCCCTTCGATCAAGCCAAACCAATTAATTTCCAAATACCAGCAGGTGGCTTAGGATATTACCGCACACCTTCACTAATTAGTATTTGGGCAACTGCACCATTTCTCCATAACAACACTTTAGGTTTGTATAACGAAGATCCTTCTGTGCAAGGTCGGATAACAGCCTATAACGATGCGATGGAAAAACTGCTATGGCCAGAAAAACGGGAAAACATTATCAGCAGAACTAACAGCAAAACTAAATTAGATTTGCCTCCAGGAGATCCCAATCCGAGATTGCGTTTACCTGTACCTAAAGGTACACCTGTCAACTTGTTGGCAAACGTCAATATGAGAGAGGCGATTACTTCTCTGAATCTGGGTAACTTATTCCAAGATTTAAGACCAGGAGGTGGCATCAAAGGTAAACTCGCCCGCGTATTATTGAGAGCGAATAAATCTCCTGACTTCATTGAAGATAGAGGTCATACTTTTGGTTCTGATTTGTCTGATGAAGACAAAAAAGCACTCATCGAGTTTGTGAAAACCTTCTAAACAACTCGTCAGAATGCTGATCATTTAACTATTCGTTCCTAAGTACAACTTAGGAACGATAAATATTTAGAATCAGGACTTACGCACCAAGATGGTATGTGGAGATTGGGTTTAGGGGTGAAAGGGTATGGGGTATAAGGGTTTTGAATAATACACCCCTACACCCTGGTCTAAACCCTTGATATTGCGTCTCACTGCGTATGAAAAATAATAAAAATGGAGAATATAAATGCAGTATTTACCAATTATTTATGTGCGTGGCTATGCAGGAACAGATCAAGATGTTGACCAAACGGTGAATGATCCATTTTACGGATTTAATAGTGGTTCAACTCATATTCGGGTGGGAGAAAAAGGTACGCCGGAAAAGTTCTTTTTTGAAAGTCCTTTGTTGCGTTTGATAACTGACCACGGTTATCGTCCGGTGTTTGATAATAAGCAGTTGAGCAGTAATATCAAAACTATTTGGATTTATCGATTTTATGATATGACTTCACCGAGTTTTGGTGAAGAAAAAACCGTCAGGCTAGAAATGGAGGAAATTGCTGAGGGTTTACGAGATTTAATTAATGTTGTGAAAAAAGAAAGTGGTGCAAACAAAGTTTATTTAATCGCTCATTCAATGGGTGGTTTGGTCTGTCGGAGTTTAATTCAAAAAATTTATCCAGATCATAATGAAAAAGCGGAAGACCATATTGATAAATTGTTTACCTATGGCACACCGCATGGGGGAATTTATTTTCAAGTCGGGGGTGGTTTAATTGAAGGTATCAGAGATACTTTGAGATGGAATAATTCTGATGATTTTGGCCCGCAAAGAATGTATGAATATTTCACACCAAAAGTGAAATTAGCGCCAGATTTACCCCAAAATTTTGATACTCAAAGTCTAGATAATGCTTTTTCACCAGATAGGGTTTTTTGTATTATTGGTACAAATGCGCGTGATTATGAAAATGGTGCTGGTTTGTCACAAAAGGCTGTGGGGCCGCAGAGTGACGGTTTAGTACAAATAGATAAAGCTTATGTCAGAGGGGCGCATCGCGCATATATTCATCGGACTCATGGCGGCCGTTATGGGATGGTTAATTCCGAGGAAGCTTATCAAAATCTCCAAAGATTTTTGTTTGGTGATATCAAGGTAAAGCTATCCTTGAGTAATGTAGAATTAATTGACAGCAAAAATACTTTTTATCAAATGGAAGTCCGGGTGGCTTTGCGTGGTCTTCCTACTCCCATACACGAACAAGCCATTGACCGTTATTGTCCCATCACGGTGGAATTAATGCGGGATAAGCCTGTACCTTTGTTTACGGCTTTCTTAATTCCGCGCTATGCAGTAAACGCCGATAATACCTGTAGATATGCAATTCGGTTAGCGTTGCATTCCTTTACAAAAAAAGAAAGAGACTGGTTGTTTGATAGTCACATTGACCAGTTACCTTTATGGTCTGATTATTTAATTGTGGATGTTACAGCCGAAGATAATATATACAAAGCAAAATATTGTTGGAACTCTGAAAGTTTAGAACCAAATATTGATTTAAGTTTAGGTGCTGATATTCTCTTACCGCAACGTGGTCGAGATGTAGTTGGTGCAGAATCAGCTATTAAATTGGAAATTTCGCAATGGCAATAATGTTATTCCTGAAGCACCAAGACTATCTGTTAAGAATGTGTGTAAGGTTTTAGGGGTGTAAGATTTGATAACACTTACAACATTACTGTTTACTCGATTTTAACTAAGGTAAAGTTATGCAAAGCGATCGCAGAAAAACTGCCCTAATTACTGGTGCATCTGGTGGGATTGGTTATGAATTTGTGAAGTTATTTGCTCAAGATAAATACAATTTGGTATTAGTTGCCAGAAGTGAGCAGAAACTCCATCAAATTGCTGCTGAATTAAGAACTAACTTTAGGATTGAGGTCAAAGTTATTGCTAAAGATTTAGCGAATCCTGCTGCGCCAGAAGAAATTTTTGCTGAGTTACAACAAGCATCAATTAAGGTTGATATTCTGATTAACAATGCGGGATTTGCCAGCTATGGTTTGTTTAACGAAACAGATTTAACTGCGGAATTACAAATGCTGCAAGTTAATGTGATGTGTCTGACTCATTTAACCAAGCTGTTCCTGAAAGATATGGTGAAGCAAGGTTATGGCAGAATTTTGAATTTGGCTTCAACTGCGGCTTTTCAACCAGGCCCGTTAATGGCAGTTTATTATGCCAGTAAGGCTTATGTACTATCATTTTCAGAAGCGATCGCTAATGAATTAGAAGGTACAGGTGTCTCTGTAACTGCACTCTGTCCAGGGCCGACAGAATCAAATTTCCAAAAACGCGCCGCAATGGAAGACTCAAAACTTGTCAGTGGTCAAAAAATTATGGATGCGGAAACTGTGGCTAAAATCGGCTATGATGCCTTGTTTGAGAATAAAACCGTAGTTGTTCCTGGTTTGAAAAATAAACTACTTTCTGAAAGTGTGAGATTTACACCCAGAAAACTTGTGACCAAAATCGTCAGAAGTATGCAAGAAAGTAAATAAGACAAGGGAGACAAGGGGGACAAGGGGGACAAGGGAGATAAGAGAGCAGTATTTCTACCTTGTCTCCCCCCTCTTCCCTCTCTCCCTTGTCTCCCCCCTCTTCCCCCTCTCAGCACTCAGCACTTTTCTCGCATCAGGATTTACACTAATACACAATTTACTCAGTACGGTGTTAGGCTGAAGTCCTTAAATACCAACTGTGTAAATTCTGATGCCATGTCTAAATTAGTATCAGCTTTATTAATTACCGCAACTTTGCTATTAACTGCCAGCCATGACTCAAAAATTTCATTGGCTGGAACTTGTGCTTCTAACTGTGGTAAGGCTCCACTTCAATTTACACCAGGACAACGTGTCCGCGTGCAAGTAGTTAACAGAACTCCGCGTGTGCTGAAACTGCAAAAACCTTCCATTACTGACCCAATTTCCCTCAATCCCGGACAGATTTTATATTTAGATCAGCTAGAAGGCACAGAACCAAACACATCTTTAATATTTTGGGATGAAACGGGTAGGTCAATAGAAGCTAATCTTTCTCGACCGAGTTTAGCTACCTTGCGTGTAGAATTGCGTCCGACTTGGCGCGTTCCTGGCGATCGCTCGGTGTACATTCAAGATGATGGTAGGATAAACGTGCTTTGAAGAAGGGAGGAGGGTGATTAGAGTTAGGTTTGAATCCCCTTCTTTCAATTAGAATTTTCCCATTCAGCAGACAGGCGACGAAAATTAAATACCTCGGCGCTGGGATGACAGCTAACACAGCTACTGAGTTGTAAGGGACGGGGTAAATCAACTTTAGGATGCAAAGCCTTAAACAAACGCGATTTATTCAAGCGATAGGGTGTTTCTTCGTCATTTCGTTGACTGCGAGAGAAATTAGCCAGATATCGCCACACCAAAATTCGGGGCGGATCAACTAATGGCTGGAGTTGTACACCATAATGTTGGGAGTCTTCTAAAAGATTTTTCCAAGTTTGGGTAGGTAAAACTTCTGGAGGGATGGCTATATGACATTTACCACAATTTTCGATGTATAGTTCTTGTCCTAGCCCGTATGCAGCCGGAACTACATCAACTGTGCCGATTTCTGAAGTAGGAGTCGCACTGTAAACACTGTTTGCTGACGCAAATAGCCAACCCATCACCAGACTCCAAGATACAATGACCAAAAATAAACCAAAAGGGCGGCGTTTTTTGCGTTGACGAGATTGGCGTTTGACAAGATTTAACATTCCTCACATCCGTTATATAAAACTTACTCAAACTTATCTATTTAGACTTTTCTAGAAAAGATAACTTGTACTAAATAGAGTTCGATGTTTACTTTCTGCTTCACTCTGGTAATGTCGGCATTATCCAGTCCACAGACTAACACTGTCTAACTGACAGCACTTCGACAGGCTCAGACCAGAGACTTGTAGCTAATCATTGTGACTGATCCGGCGTTGCTGATGTTGCGTTAGGTATTTGATTTGTGTGATAGCGATCGCACCTCACCTGGATTTCTCTCTTGTGAGAAATCCAGGGGTGTGGGAGGGGTGGGAAGTGTGGCTTTCAAGGGCAGGTTTTTAAACCTTCGATAAATAGTTGAGAATATTCTCAATTATGAAACGTAGTTTTAACTGTTCAGACAATAATTTTGGTTTTAAAAGCCCAAAAATTTGTCTAATAAAAAAAGCCTGCCCTTGAAAGACTCCCCACACTCCCCTCTCTCTCCACACCCGCTACCCATACGTGAGAAATTCGGGTTCAAATCTCATCTTCCCTCATTTCACGTTAATCGCATTAATCCAAAACCCCAGCAATTAACCGGAGTATACTAGAAAAGTATGAAATATTTATCTATCTTTCATACTTCATACTTCATAATTCATACTTCAACTTTAATTACTGCCTGTGGAACTATCGTGTAAATCAGAATACGCAATTCTTGCCCTCATCGAAATGGCAACTCATTACGAAAACGGTGAACCGATGCAAATTCGGCAAATCGCTGCTCAACAAAGCATACCCGATCGCTATTTAGAACAACTTCTGGCAACCTTAAGACGTGGAGGTATTATCAAGAGTCAACGCGGCTCTAAAGGTGGCTATCTATTGTCGAAAGAACCTTGGAAAATTACGATATATGAAGTTTTAGAATGCTTAGAAGGTTTAGATGTACGTGTGAGCGAAGAAACATCGACTATCAAAAGTTTAGATAGTGCCGTTATCGATGAAGTCTGGCAAGAAGCCTGTCTAGCTGCAAATGCTGTTTTACAAAACTATACACTCCAGGATCTTTGTGAAAAAAGAGATGCCCGTAAACAGCTAGACATCATGTATTACATTTAGTTATTAGTCAATGCTCAATGGTCAATAGTCAATGGTCAATAGTTTTTACTCTTGACTGTGGACTATTGACTCTTGACTAATTACAAAGGAATATTATGCGAGTTGCCCGTAACATTACAGAAATTATTGGTCGTACGCCCTTAGTCCAGTTAAATCGTGTTCCCCAAGCCGAGGGATGTGTAGCACAAATATTAGTCAAGCTAGAAAGTTTGAACCCGTCAGCATCGGTAAAAGACCGCATTGGGATTAGCATGATTAATGCAGCCGAAGCCGAGGGATTGATTTCTCCTGGAAAGACTGTATTAGTCGAACCAACTTCCGGGAATACCGGCATCGCCCTAGCAATGGTAGCAGCCGCTAAGGGTTATCGCTTAATTTTGACAATGCCAGATACCATGAGTGGCGAACGACGGGCGATGTTACGCGCTTATGGGGCAGAATTAGAATTGACTCCGGGGCTGGAAGGTATGGGTGGTGCAATTCGCCGCGCCCAGGAGATAGCTAATACTACGCCACACGCATATATGTTGCAGCAATTTCGCAACCCGGCGAATGCCAAAATTCATCGAGAAACAACCGCCGAAGAAATTTGGGAAGATACCGAGGGTCAGGTAGATATGATTGTTGCTGGAGTGGGTACAGGTGGTACGATTACTGGTGTAGCAGAAGTTCTAAAAGCACGAAAACCAAGTTTTCAGGCGATCGCAGTTGAACCAGCCAATAGCCCAGTCTTATCAGGCGGACAACCAGGGGCGCACAAAATCCAAGGGATTGGTGCGGGGTTTGTACCGCAAGTTTTAAAGATGAAGTTTATTGATGAAGTAATTACTGTGACTGATGAAGAAGCGATCGCATACAGTCGAAGGTTAGCTAGAGAAGAAGGTTTATTATCGGGAATTTCTAGCGGTGCGGCTTTATGTGCTGCAATTAAAGTTGCCCAACGCCCAGAAAAAGCCGGACGCTTAATTGTGATGATTCAACCCAGTTTTGGCGAAAGGTATTTAAGTACACCGTTGTTCCAAGACCTGGAAGCAAAAATAACTACCAGCGTCAGCTAAAAATTACTTAGACTAATGGTGAATTCCAAACAAACTGAGAACCACTACGAAACTCTCAAAATTAATCCTAATGCCAGCCAAGCGGAGATAAAACAAGCTTATCGCCGCTTGGTAAAATTATTTCATCCTGATAGCAATCAAAAAACAGCCGATAAAGATGAAATTATCCGCATCAACGCTGCTTATGAAGTCTTAGGTGATAGCCAAAGTCGCCTTGACTATGACCAAAAATTGCAAGATGAATCTCAAAATCGCCAACAACGGGCAGCATCAGCGCAAAAACATTACCAAGCCAATCGAAAATCAGGTAAAAATGTTGATGAACAAATTGAAGAATGGCTACGTTTAATTTATCAACCAGTTAACAGCGTTCTTGGTGAAATACTGGATTCCCTAGAAGAGCAAATTGAGCAATTAGCCGCCGATCCTTTTGATGATCAATTATTAGAATCATTTCAAGAATATTTAGATATTTGTCGAGACGAGATTAAACAAGCTCAATTTATTTTTCGTTCACTGCCTAATCCCCCTAGTTTAGCGAGAACTGCGGCACATCTCTACTACAGCATTAATCAAGTAGCCGATGGTATAGAAGAATTTGCATACTTTCCACTTAGCTATGACGATCGCTATCTGCACACAGGTCAAGAAATGTTTCGCATAGCGACCAGATTATACTACGAAGCCCAAGATTCAGTGCATAAATAAAATTAAATTGATAGCTAAAGGAGAACAGGATGAATAATGCGATCGCTGCTAATACAACTTTAGCTGAAACATTACCACCCCAAAATATAACCATACTGCACGGCATTCAATGGGACACCTATCAAAATTTAGTGCGAGATTTAGAGTCACAACCAGGAACCAAACTGACTTATGATAACGGAACTTTAGAAATACTCATGCCTCTACCACCCCATGAAACTTTTAAGAAATTACTTGGTCGCTTTGTTGAAGTAACGACAGAAGAATTAGGAATTGAAATTCGCAGTTTAGGTTCTACAACTTGGACACGAGAAGATTTACGCAAAGGTTTAGAACCAGATGAGTGTTATTACATTCAAAACGAATTAGCTGTGCGCGGTAAAGATGTCATCGATTTAACACTTGATCCGCCCCCAGATTTAGCAATTGAGGTTGATAATACTAGCAGTTCAATGAATCGAATGGGGATTTATGCGGCGCTAAGAGTACCAGAAGTATGGCGTTTTGACTGTGAGACTTTGACAATTTGCAGCTTAGTTAATGAAGAGTATCAACCTTGTGAAATTTCTTTAGCATTGCCAATATTTAAGGCTGCTGTGCTGATGCAATTTTTAGAATTAAGTTTAACAATGGGGGAAACAAGTTTAATTCGTTATGTACGGCAATGGGTAAAAGAACAATTAGCAAAATCATCCACAGTGATTGAGTGAAAATATTGAAGATTCGCGGGAGGATTTATCTCACGCAGAGACGCAAAGGCGCAAAGAAGAGAGGAGTAATACCAATTCGCAATTCGCAATTTGCAATTAAGAAATCTGGCTCAAGTAAGACTTTCCTGATTTCTATCTGTCGCATTCTTCTTTCAAATTGGTATATAGCGGTTCTCATTCCAGTGAGGTACATTTCCCTAGCCTCTAGCCTCTTTTCTCCATCTACTTGTACTGCACTCAACCGAGAAACGCTATAAGTATTTCGTGTTAGTTTAAAATCAAAGCGTTGCATAAAAACCATACATTATGTCATCAACAGCAATTACTACTGTAGTCAAAATGATGGAATCTTTACCGATTGAGGTACAAGACCGCATTGCAGAACATCTGCGAGAGTACATTGATGAATTGCAAGATGAAATTAGATGGAATATTGCTTTTAAAGGAACTCAATCAAAATTGATTGCTGCGGCTAAACAAGCTAAACAAGAAATTGCCGAAGGAAAAGCAACTTTAATGGATTATGACCAGTTATGATGTCAGTGGTCTGGAGAGATACCCGCACTAGCAAGATATTATTCCTCTCACCACAGACAAAGAAATTAGTTTATGCTGGAAAAAGTGAAAGATTAAGAAAATTTAAATTTTTCTCCCAGTGTACTCATGCAATGTATCGTAAATCGCCGCGCTCAATTTTCGGCTAGTCATCGCTATTGGCTACCCGAACTGAGTGATGCTGAGAATTTTGAGAAATTTGGTGCTGGCTCAAAATTTCCTGGACATGGACACAACTATGTCTTATTTATTTCCCTGGCTGGGGAATTAGATAAGTATGGCATGGTGCTGAATTTGTCTGATGTCAAACAAGTCATTAAACGCGAAGTTACCAGCCAACTGGATTTTTCTTATCTCAATGATGTCTGGGCAGAATTTCAAGAAACTCTCCCCACCACTGAAAATATTGCACGGGTTATCTGGCGGCGGTTAGCACCCCACTTGCCTGTAGTCCGCGTACAGTTATTTGAACATCCTGAACTTTGGGCAGATTATATGGGAAACTCAATGGAAGCTTACCTCAGTATCAGTACTCACTTCAGTGCCGCACACCGTTTGGCACATCCTGATCTCAGCTTAGAAGATAATACTGAGATTTATGGTAAATGCGCTCGGACAAATGGCCACGGACACAACTATCATTTAGAAGTGACGGTGAAAGGCGAAATTGATCAGCGCACCGGGATGATTGTTGATTTGGGTGCATTGCAGAAAGCGATCGCAGATTATGTGGTAGAACCATTTGATCACACCTTTTTGAACAAAGATGTACCTTATTTTGCTGAGGTTGTGCCGACTGCGGAAAATATCGCTCTATATATTAGTAATTTACTGCGATCGCCCATCCAAGAACTAGGAGCCAAGCTTTACAAAGTCAAACTCATCGAAAGCCCCAATAACTCCTGCGAAATCTACTGCACAGATACAGAATCAGATACTGTCGGTGCAGTAGATAGCCAACCTGTTTTAGCTAGGTTGTAGTTGTTCTAGAGGCGCGAATTTCCGCGTCTCTAATTTTTCATCACCAGAAATCCCAGCAAAAAATGACTATCCAAGAAAAGTCACACCGAGATGATAAAATTACTCCTTAGCTATTTAGTTAAGAATGAGTAATAATCAAATGCCCTCGATGCTTCATCCCTTGCAAATTGGTAAACATATCGCCCGTTATCCCATTATGCAAGCGGCAATGGCAGTGAGGGTTGCTGGCGCACAATTGGCTGGCGCAGTTGCAAATGCTGGGGGCGTGGGGATGATTGCTTCCCTGGGACTGGGCTTAGATTCTCCCTACTTTAATCAACGCAAACCGAGTAGTTTTTTTAGTGCCAATCGACTCGCACTTATTGATGAATTGTCTAAAGCCAGATGTATCAGCCCTGATGGGGTGATAGGCGTGAATATTCTTGTCGGTACGAAAGATTACGCCGAATTAGCCACAACCGCCGCAGCCGAGGGTGCAAATTTAATTGTGACTGGGGCAGGAATGCCTTTAACTTTACCAGAGTACACGGCTGATTTTCCTGATGTTGCCCTAGTACCAACGATCGCTAATTTTGATGCAGCCCAGTTTCTTTGTCAAACTTGGAAAAATCGATATAATCGCCTACCCGATGCCTTAATTGTGGAAAACTGCCAGAAGGTAGGCGGACATTTTACCCAATGTGAACAGATAAATGTGCCGGGGTTTTCAGTTGGCTGGGTGGTTTCGCAAATTCGGGATTATTTAGCCGAGACGATGGGTGTGAGGATACCTTTGATTGTGACAGGTGGCATTAGCGATCGCCACGATATTGATCAAATGTTAGCAATTGGCGCTGATGGCGTGCAGATGGGTACTCGCTTTATCACCACAATTGAATGTGATGCCAATCAGCGTTATAAAGAACGTCATTTACAAGCGAATTTAGCAGATATTGTTACTGTACCCAGTCCTGTCGGCAAACCGAGTCGGGCTTTACGCAATGCCTTCGCAGAGGAAATTATGACAGATTCATCACAGAAAAGGTCTTGTATTGCCAACTGTTTAGAAACTTGTCTGTTTCGAGACAAAGGTAAAACCTACTGCTTACTCAATGCCCTAGCGCAAGCTGCCCGTGGTGATGTGGAACATGGTTTAATTTTTTCTGGTGCTAATGTTAGCCATCCAGGGCGTATGATGTCTGTTGCAGAATTGATGGCAGATTTGACGGCTTAACACCAAAAGTATGGGTAACTTATTGCTAAATCTGCGTTGTGGCTAATGCTGGGCTTTAATTAACTTGAGTTCGACAAACATCACCAAAAAGACGAAAAATGATTCATCGAACTCATATTTAATTACAATTAAGTTTTAAAGTAATTGCTGAAACTGGAAATTTTTAACATTAATTTATGAACATAAATGACATTCTCAAATCCTATGTTGCTGGTAAAAGAAACTTCCAAAAACTGAATTTGCAAGAAGCAGAATTAACTAATGCCAACCTTACAGGTGTAGACTTTAGCTATGCTGATTTGCGCCAAACCAGACTGGGTAAAACTAATCTGAGCCAAGCTTGTTTACGAGAAGCAGATTTAAGTGAATCTATTCTTTGGGGTATAGATTTAAGTGACGCAGATTTATATCGTGCTGTTTTGCGAGAAGCTGATTTAACGGGTGCAAAATTAGTTAATACTCGGTTAGAAGAAACTAACTTAATTAAGTCAAGTTTGTGTGGGGCTAATTTGCATAAAGCAAACTTATCGCGTTCGCTGCTATTTCAAGTTGATTTGCGTCCTAGTTCTAACCAGCGCACAGATTTAGGATATGCACTGTTGACTGGAGCAGATTTGAGTTACGCTGACCTGAGAGCGGCTTCTTTACATCACGCTAACTTAGATCAAGCCAAGTTGTGTAGAGCTAATCTGAGTAAAACAATACAGTGGGGTAACTTAGCGGCCGATTTAAGTGGGGCTAGTTTACAAGGTGCAGACTTGAGTTATGCCAATTTAGAAAGTGCAGTTCTGCGAAAAGCCAACCTCCAAGGTGCAGATTTAACGGGGGCTATTCTCACCAATGCTGATTTTCAAGGAGCAATTATGCCTGATGGTAGGATTCATGATTGAAGAGGAGCGATCGGGTAGTAGTCCATAGTTAAGAAGTGTTGTTAAGACCACAAAAGAGCTTGAGATTCTGCAAAAACATACATTTACGGGTAAAGAAAAGTTTGGCGTATGTAATTGCCATCATGAATATAATTTTGCATGGCATTGATGCGCCAGCCATCATAAACGCAGTACAAACCATCAGGTTCAGTGCCGCCGAAACCTCTAGGTTGAGCGAAGCCGAAACCCAATTAACCATCAAATACATAAGATTTGACTTATGCTGATTCAGAAAATTGTCCAAGAACTGCAAAACATCCCCGAAGATAAACTCGCAGAAATTTATGATCTGATTCACTACTTTCGCTTAGGTTTAAATCGGGAAACTGCCCAACCTCTGACGATAAGCGAACTTGAACCGCGTACCCCAGGATTACTAACAGGAAAACTCAGCGATGCTTTTTTTGAACCCTTACCGGAAGAAGAACTTCAGCAATGGGAAGAAACTACCTAATTGACACACATATCCTATTATGGTGGCTCTTTGATGACCCAAAACTCGATACTGAATGCCGAGACATCATTCGCAACCCCGATCATCGCATTTTCGTGAGTAGTTTTTCTGCTTGGGAAATTGCCACTAAATACCGCATTGGGAAACTACCTGAAGCAAAACAACTCGTTGAGCAATATTCACAGATATTAAATCGGGCAAGATTTATCGAATTTGGAATCACCTCAGCCCATGCACTCAGAGCCGGAAGTCTACCAATTGCCCATCGAGATCCCTTTGATCGTATGAGCATGGCTCAAGCGGAACTCGAAAGTTTGCCCGTCATCACTTACGATACAGCATTTCAAACGGGACTGATTCAGGTAATTCCCGACCACAAGTAAAGACTATGAATGAAGCCGAAACCTCTAGGTTGAGCCCAAAGTTTACTCAGTTCATAGTCATGGGAATACTGCTTGGGTAATATAGAATGTCTTGAAGCAAGACTAACGCACAGTTTCTCGCAAAGCCTCAGCATCAATGGGCTGGATGAGATAAAGCAAGAGTAAGTTCCAAACAATAGCCGTGATTAAAGGTAGTTTACGTATCAGCTTGATAAATTTGGGCTGAGAACTACGTTCAATTTCGGCAATTTGTAAGTTATGAGCCGCGCAGCGTTGTAAGCGCGGGAAAAATTGGGGATGTTCGGTATTTAACATTACAGGAAAAGCCCGTCCGGCGGTTTCATTGGTGTTGTAAACTACTTGACGGTCAAATTCTGTTGCATCTAGTCCTAAAGTTTTGTAAAAACCAGTCCGTTCATGAACTGTCATTGTGTGGGTAGCAAATACCGACAGCAAGAAAAAGCGACTCCACAGTTTAGCTTTCCAGTTGTTCCAGAGTTGCGGTTGAGAACGTAACAGCGCCTTAAATATGTCTCCGTGGCGGTTTTCGTCCTGACACCAGCTTTCAAAGTAGCGGAAGATGGGGTAAAACTGGTTTTCCGGGTGCTGTTGTAGATGTCTGTAAATAATGATGTAACGCCAATAGCCGATTTTTTCTGAGAGATAGACGGTGTAGAGTACCCATTCTATCGGGAAAAACGTATAGGTGCGGGTTTTCGTCACCATTGCTAAATCTAGGGAGAGTTTAAAATCCCCCATTGCTTTGTTGAGAAAGCCGGCGTGGCGGGCTTCATCTCGCGCCATGAGTTGAAACATCTCTGCTAGTAAGGGACTGCGATGTTTCAGCTTGCGCGACAACTCCTTGAACAGCAAAAAGCCAGAAAATTCAGAAATGCAAGAGCGTTCTAAATAATCAATAAACGCTTGTCTCGCTTCACCTTCTATGTGTTCCCAAGACTGTTCAAATGCTTCATCCCGAACAAAGTGGTGGCGGTTATAGTCGGCTCGCATCTCGGCTAACATCGCTTGTAATTCTGTATCTTGAGTAGACAAATCTAAGTTGGCTGCTTTTTCAAAATCTGTTGTATAAAAGCGGGGAGTGAGTACAGTTTCTTGGCTGGGGGTTTTAATTCCTGGCTTGGGTAGAGTATTAACCATAAGTAATGCGGTAATCAAGTAAATAATTTCATAACTATCAAGTTATGATAAGTGGGATTCTTTGGCTAGACCTCTTTACAATCCTTCAGTAAAGTCGGAAATAACCAGACGCTAGATACTGTAGTTGACTAGAGAAAAGTCTTTGAGGGCAGGGGTTGGGATAGTTTATTAAGTTTTGAAACTTATCGGTTGCAAATTCAATTCATAACTATAGAGCTATTAAGTGGTGATAATTTCACCGACCTGAAATTATAGAGGTTTTACCATGCGCCGTCATTTCGATAAGTCTCTGCAAGAATATCCACATCACACAACCTTCCTCCCATCACCGAATCACAGCATACCCAAGGATTCACGGCAGCGAGTGTTACAATTCATGCAAAACATCCAGGATGAGATTTGCACAGGGTTAGAGCAAATTGACGGAGAAGCAAGTTTTCAAGAAGATTATTGGGAGCGAGAAGAAGGTGGGGAAGGACGTACCCGCGTGATTAGAGAAGGGCGGGTGTTTGAACAGGGGGGTGTGAATTTTTCCGCAGTCTGGGGAAAAAGCTTACCAGCTTCAATTTTGACTCAACGTCCAGAAGCAGCAGGACATGAGTTTTTTGTCACAGGAACGTCGATGGTGTTGCATCCTCGTAATCCCTTTGTACCAACAGTACATCTTAACTATCGCTACTTTGAAGCTGGGCCGATTTGGTGGTTTGGTGGCGGTGCAGATTTAACGCCATATTATGCCTTTACTGAAGATGCGGTTCACTTTCATCAGACGTTGAAAAATGCCTGTGATTCTCACCATCCAGAGTATTACCCAACTTTTAAGCGGTGGTGCGATGAATACTTTTATTTGCATCATCGTCAAGAACAGCGCGGTATTGGCGGGATTTTCTTTGATTATCAAGATGCTAGTGGTAAGCTTTACGTCGGTTCCCAAACAGATACTCCAGCCGCCATTTACAGCCAAAAAGTGGGAAATGTCGATCGCAATTGGGAAGATATATTTGCGTTTGTCAAGTCTTGCGGTGAAGCTTTTTTACCTGCTTACTTGCCCATTGTAGAACGGCGACAAGAAATAGAGTATGGCGATCGCCAGCGTCATTTCCAACTGTACCGTCGGGGTCGTTACGTCGAGTTTAATTTAGTTTACGACCGAGGCACAGTATTTGGCTTACAAACCAAGGGCAGAACCGAATCTATCCTGATGTCATTACCACCTTTAGCACGCTGGGAATATTGCTATCAAGCAGAAGCAGGAACCCCAGAAGCGGAACTGACGGAAGTTTTTCTTCAGCCTAGAGATTGGGTGTAAGAAAGGCAAAAGGCAAAAGGCAAAAGTAAAAAGTAAAAATTTTACTTTTTGAATTTTGAATTGGGATGAGGAGTGTTTGTGAAATTTAATTCCATGAAAACTTGGTCAGATAATCCCCAATCATTACGTCTTGATTGGCTAACTGTCGCATTTTTTGCGATAATTCATGCTCTGGCATTGTTAGCACCGTGGTTTTTTTCTTGGTCGGCGTTGGGTGTGCTGGTGTTGCTACATTGGCTATTTGGCAGTATTGGAGTTTGCCTGGGATATCACCGAATGTTGAGTCATCGTAGCTTGCGTGTGCCTAAGTGGTTGGAATATGCGATCGCAATTTTGGGGGCGCTATCTTTGCAAGGCGGGCCAATATTTTGGGTAGCGGGACATCGTTTACACCATGCTCACACAGAAGATGAATACAAAGATCCCTACTCAGCCCGCAGAGGTTTTTGGTGGAGTCATATTTTATGGATTTTCTACCCCAACAAAGAGTTTTTTGATTATGACTGTTACCGAAGATATGCACCGGATTTAGCGCGAGATGGTTTTTACCGTTGGCTAAATCGCTACTTTTTAATATTACAAATTCCTGTCGCCTTGCTGTTATATGCCTTCGGTGGTTGGTCATTTGTCATCTATGGTGTGTTTTTGAGATGTGTAATTTTGTGGCATACAACTTGGTTTATCAACTCAGTCACGCATTTATGGGGATATCGCACATTTGAGTGTAATGATAATTCGCGTAATCTCTGGTGGGCGGCGATTCTCACCTATGGCGAAGGATGGCACAACAATCACCATGCTTATCCTCATGTAGCGAGGTGTGGTTGGCGCTGGTGGGAAATTGATATGACTTGGTGGACAATTAAATTGTTGAAAAACCTGCGTTTGGCACAAGATGTCAACTTACCACCGAAGTAGATTCTATTCTTGCACCAAGCCCCGACAAATGGAATTCGCACGCCAGTAGTATGAAACCTTATCCCGCCTGGAACTAAAGTTCCATGCTCATAGCCAAAGTCCACTCAAGTGGACTAATGAATTTTTAGTTGAGTCCTCTTCAGAGGACTTGTGCTGTGAGACTCGGAATTAATTCCGAGGCGGGATAGATGCACTCAACTCAGATTTGTGTATACACCACAGCCTTTTCAAGAGCAGGGTTAGGGTGGTGTAAAAAATATTTGATACATCAGTTATGACGTTTAAAACATACTCTTACAAATACAACTGTAGGGGTGAACAGCCGTTCACCCCTACAATTTTTTTTCTTGATTTTCAAGATAGTTACTACGCCAAAATTGGTTTTGAGTCTTAACTGAACCTTATAAAGCCAAAATGGGTAACATTCTCAAAAACTGAGTATCCTTTTTTCTCACTCAGCACTTAAAACTCAGCACTTGCTCAAGAAGATAGATATTGCCCCATTTCTGGTTGTTGACGACGCAGAACATTCATGGCTTGCTGCTGAATTTGACGAACACGTTCGCGGCTGACATTGAGCTTTTCGCCAATTTGTGCCAAACTCCGTTCTTGGTTATCTAGCAGTCCAAAACGCAAAATTAATACTTCACGTTGTACAGGTTTCAGTGATGATAACCAGTTATCCAAGTCTTGACGCAGCATTTCTTGGGTAATTTGGTCGTTGGGGGAGATGCCATTATCACTTAAAAGTTCACTGAGTTCTGTGTCTTGGTTATCACCAACTTTTAAATCTAAAGAAATTGTCGAACTAGCAGCACTGAGATATTCTCGAATTTGGCTGGGTTCGATGTCCAATTTTTGACCAATTTCTGCCACGGAAGGACGACGACCGAGAGTTTGAAACAGTTCTCGCTGGACTTTCTTGATTTGATTGAGTTTTTCGTTAACGTGAATTGGTAGCCTAACAGTGCGGGATTTTTCAGCGATCGCTCTGGTGATAGCTTGGCTAATCCACCAGTAAGCGTAGGTTGACAATTTATAACCACGATTGGGGTCGAATTTTTCTATCCCTCGTTGCAAACCAATTGCACCTTCTTGAATTAAATCCAATAACTCTAGGTTGCGACGCTGATATTTTTTGGCGATGGAAACCACCAGTCGGAGGTTTGCTGTCACCATTTTTTGCTTTGCGCGTTGACCAATATGGCGGATTTGAGTGATTTCAGATTCGCTTTTGTTGACAAAATTAGCTAATTCTGCTAACGTAGGTTCCCTATCTAATTGTTCACTCAGCTTTTGTTTCTGCTCCTCAATGGCAATCATTTGCTGTACTTGCCTGCCATAAGTGATTTCTTGGTCTGAGGTGAGTAGAGGAAACTGGCCAATCTCTCGTAAATAAATGCGTACCATGTCAGGACTTAGGCTGGACATACAACTTTCAAACTGTGCTTATTTGATAATTTCAGACGAATCTAAAAGTATAAATCAAATAGACTCAGAAAAAATGCCAATTCGCACAAGCCATTTTGTGCTGCGATCGCGCCTGTAGTAGTTCATCAACCGAATATTGCGTGTAGATCCAGCAGGGGTGCAGGGTGCAGGGGGAATTGGGGAAAGCAAAATTCTCTGGGCAGGCTACTAGATGAGGGGTTTTAACGATAGACTGGGGAAAATTCTGGAGAAAACCTTCATGGCAAAGTCAAACGGGGCTAAAGGCGAAACCACAACTCAAGATGTAGTTACCAATACCGAGGATACAGACACGCTACAAGATGCACCCGCACCAGCCGAAAGTAGCCAAGATATTGATGAAATTCTCAACTCGCTGAAAGCTTTACTTAGCAGTGTGGAAAAACTGCAAAAGGTACGTCAAGAAGTTGGCGACATCAAGCCTTTAGTCCAACGAATGCTAGATGGTGAATTATTGGCTGGTGAAGAACTAGAATTACTCAAAACAGGGGTAAGCGGTTTAGTACGTTTAGTTCGGGCTTATGGTGATCATCAAACTGCACTAGCAAAGGCGCAACCTGCAAGAAACCTGTTAGACGAAATCCTGAAATAAGGCTAGAGGCTAGAGGCTGGAAAAATGTACTTTATCCAGATGAAATATGCTGTTACGCAAAATTAAATTCATGGAGAGAGGTGATAGTAAAAGAATGTGTGTAATTAATTTAGTTTAATTACTTAGCTAAAGTTTTTTGCGATCGCCATTATGACTAGTCCACCAGAAACAGCTCGTCTGGAAAATGCCATTAATGCTGCTTGTACAGTCGCCAAACAACAAGGGCTGAAATTTGCTGAAGCTGTGGTGCTGCAAGACAGAAGTAATTTAGTCATTCATTTACGCCCTGCGCCTGTAGTTGCACGCATCGCCACTACAACAGGTACAGTGCGGTTTGGTGATACGTGGTTTGCTAAAGAAATTGCCGTAGCCAGCTATTTAGCCGCCGCAGGCGCACCTGTGGTTAGTCCCAGCAACCTCATTCACCCAGGGACTCATCAGCACAATGGGTTAGTTCTGAGTTTTTGGGAATTTGTCGAAGAAATAGATAAATTACCAGATGCGACTGTTGTGGGAAAAACTTTGCGAGAATGCCATGAAGCTTTAGTCAACTTTGCAGGTGATTTGACAGTTTTAGATCCGTTAACTGAGAGTGAAAATCTGCTGTCTAATCTCATATCTCAAAACGCATTCAGCCTCAAAGATAGCGAAATGTTGCAAGCGGTTAATTATCACCTCAAAAGTCAATTTCAGCAGCTTCAGTTACCAATGCAACCTCTTCATGGCGACTCCAATTTTTCTAATGTCCTGAACACAACAGGCGGCGTATTGTGGACAGATTGGGAAGATACTTTTATTGGGCATATTGCTTGGGACATTGCTTGTTTAATTGCTTCTAGCTATGTTTTCGACACTGAGATGGAACGTGCAACGGCAGCTTTAAATGGTTATGGACTAGCCATAGATCAAGAAATATTAGATTTGTTTATCGAAGCGCGGACTTTTCAAGGTGTTTTGTGGAATTTTATTATCGGACAACAACATCCAGAGAGTCTACAACGGTTAGAAGTTCGGTTACGTTGGTTGCGCGATCGCTTCTCTACCATTGCTTAATTTATACCAGGACTTACGCATCAAAATTTTCTGTGGGGATTGGGTGTGAGGGTGTAAGGGTGTAAGGGTTTTGAATACTTACACCCTCATACCCCTGCACCCTGTTCTAAAACCTTATACCATTTTGGATTTTAGATTTTGCGAAAAGTTGCGTGGGCGGGTTCCCCGACTTGAGCAAACTTTTCAAGACAGATTTTGGATTGAGACAGGCTTTACTGGTAAGCTTTTGGGCAATTCATTTGTCGCAATTATTCTTCAATTTGGTATTATTTTTTCGTTTTTTTGCGTAAGTCCTATATACAGTTTTTTCGGAATATTTTGCTATTGATCGCTAAAGATAGCATTCCTAAATCATTCGTGAACCAAAAGATCCCCGACTTCTTCAAGAAGTCGGGGATCTGAGCATTTCGATTTTCACAAATCAAATACGATAGCCTCTAACCCCTAACCTCTAGCTTCTACTGAATCACTCTACCGCAAGGATAAGTTGCAACACCTTGGGCTGCATCTCCAACCACAGCCGCAGGTACTTTGTCAGATGGTTGGTTTTTAGCTGCAAGATAATCTTTTTGCAGTGTGGCTAACATTGTTTCCCGTTGATCGTACAACCGTTTTAACGGCCGAGGTGAACATTGACTTAATGTATATGCTGTCACTAACGGTAAAGCGATCGTGCTATCGGTATAACAAACAATTGTGCTGGGTAACTCTTCTGGGTCAATTTTACCCCAGCTAACCGCCTCCGATGGAGTCGCCCCAGATAAACCACCAGTATCAGGACGCGCATCAGTAAACTGGACAAAGAAATCATGTCCGCGTTCTTCTAACCCTAGTACTTCATGAATTTGCGGTTGAGTTTGCAGTAAGAAGTTTTTGGGACTACCACCACCCAGAATCACCGCCGCACTTTTACCATCTGTTTCTCTCGCATTGTAGGCGATCGCAGCTGTCTCATTCACATCAATGGCGGGATCTAAAATTAATTGCGAACCTTCTAACGCCAACGCTGCTACGTTCATCCCAATGGAACTATCTCCAGGGGAAGAAGTGTAAATTGGTACGCCACACTCGTAAGCCGTCGCCAGCAAACAAGAATGCTGTACACCCAATTGCTTTTCCACTTCCCGGACATACTTACCTAAAAGATAATGAAACTCTGCTGTTCCCATCCGCTTTTGGAAAGGTTCGGCTTGCAAAATCTTGCGAATAAAAGCATCAGTTTCTAACAATACATCGTAGCCAAATACAATGTCATAAATGCGGATTGTACCTTCTTCCCGCAGTTTGACATCATCCACAAATGGATTACCTGCAAATAGCTCAAAACCTAAGCCATAGTGCATATCATGGTATAAATTCGCCCCAGTGCTAATCATCCAGTCAATGAAACCGTTACGAATTAGGGGTGATAATGCAGAAACCCCAAATCCGGCTGGTGTCATCGCACCAGAAAGACTGACTCCCACCGTCACCCCATCTTGAAATACATCTTTACTCAGCAGTTGACAAACCTCCCGCAAACGTGCTGAGTTATATGCTGTGAAGTAATTATTGATTAAATCAACTACCCCAATATTAGATGGTATGGGTGTAGGTGCGATTTTTTGACCACGCTGTTTTGACATTTTGCACTCCCGAACAGTAAACACGCCGAATCTAATGTTATAGCAACAACCAATTCAGTGCGGAAATTACACGACTTTTCACTCTGTAACCTGTCACCTATCACCTGTCACCTGTTTTCAGCAAATTCTGGCATCGTCTGAGTGTACAAATCGAATGCACTTTGCCCAAAACAGACGAAAATCACTTGTTCGAGGGAGTTTGACTGTGAGAAAAACTTTTTGACTGTTGCGATCGCAATTTTACAAGCAGGTTCCATCGGGAATCCATAAACACCTGTACTAATAGCCGGAAACGCAATAGTTTTAACTTGGTATTGTGCTGCTAAAGCTAAACTATTGTGGTAACAACTAGCTAATAACTCATTCTCTCCATAATTTCCACCTTTCCATACTGGCCCAACTGTATGAATTACCCATTTTGCTGGTAGGTTATAACCTTTGGTAATTTTCGCTTCACCAGTTTTACAACCCCTTAACTCTCGACATTCTGCTAGTAATTCTTTCCCTGCTGCACGATGAATTGCACCATCAACACCGCCACCACCTAATAAAGAACTATTAGCAGCATTCACAATTGCATCTACCGATAACTGAGTAATATCACCCTGAATAATTTCTATCAGACTCATATTTGATTGTTGAAATACAAGTAGGATGTGTTAGCGATAGCGTAACACATCTACCGCAAGGCTTTTATTGCGTTACAGCTAACTAATGGACTAACACAGCTAAATTAAAATTCTATCCGCGTTTATCTGTCTTGAAAAGTTTTGCGCCGGGAAACCAGGACGCGCAAACTTTTCGCTGCGTCCATCTGCGGTTAATTTTTTCACAATTTAGCGTCAAGTTCTAAAATTGTTAATCAGTAACCATTTCTAGCATATATCAGTTGTTAATAACAATAACCCAAACCCTTAATAAATTTGAGGATATAACTCTCGTCAAAGTTACTACAAAACTTTATATTAAAAATGCTTTAATAAAACTATTGAATTATTGATAATAGCCCTAAAATTAGACTTCTATGACTAATAATTGTAGTAAATTTTAAAGCGTTATTGTCAAATAAATTATAAGCTTACTGTCATTTTAGATAAAATCTCTGCGCCTTATTCTATCAGTAAAGTCTTGTATAGCAATCGTAAATCATTTATCAACATCTCTCTCCCTTGTCCCCTTGTCTCCCTTGTCTCCCTTATCCGCCAAGTAGTTACTTTGATAAAATGCTGATGAGTAAAGATACACCAGAAGAATTAGAATCAGATAAAGAAATCGAACGCTTAATTGATGAAGTAATGTCCTCATCCATAAATAATGATTTTAAGCTGACTGATGAGCAGTATCGCCAAAAAATGCAGCGCCGGAAAGAAATCCAAGATCGGCGGATAGCACAAGCTGTCCCAGAGAAGGGGTTAATTATTGTCCATACTGGTAACGGTAAAGGCAAAACCACTGCGGCGTTAGGAATGGTGATGCGATCGCTCGGTCATGGCTATAAAGTGGCGATCGTCCAATTCATCAAAGGCGCGTGGGAACCCTCAGAAAAACGGGTGTTCAGTGATTGGGAAGACCAAATTGAGTTTCACGCAATGGGTGAAGGTTTTACCTGGGAAACTCAAGACCGCGATCGCGACCTCGAAAAAGCACAAGCAGCTTGGGAAAAATCTTTAGAATATATCCGCAACCCAGACTTTCATCTGGTACTGTTGGATGAAATTAATATTGCTTTAAAAATGGCTTATTTACAAATAGAAGAAGTTTTAGCAGGTTTAGTAGAGAAACCGCCTCATAAACACGTAATTCTCACAGGGAGAGGCGCACCCGCAGCGTTAATTGAACGTGCAGACTTAGTAACAGAAATGACATTAGTTAAACATCCCTTCCGTGACCAAGGCGTAAAAGCTCAACCCGGAATCGAATTTTAATTAGGTGTGAAACCTGAAGTCTGAAATGTTTACGACATCAGAGATTTCAGACTTCATACTTTTATATTGCATTTTGACACATCTGTAGAATGCGGCGATCGCCAGAACTAATAGATTGAATAGGATGATAATCTTGTAATGCTACAGAGTAAGCATAATTATTGAATTCATCATCAGAAACCGATGGAATTGTACTAGTTGTAGCCACATCTGATGTACTGACATCATCTGGAGAGCCATTTACAGTCATTGCTAACTCACCAGATTTATCAATTGTGCCTTGAAAACAACTAAACTCAGAACTAGGCATATATAAAGCACCAACTACTTTACCTTGCCGTTTCTGAAAAACGATATAACCTTGACCGATTTGGTTTGGTGTTGGTGATTGTCCATAAAGATATACCCCATCTGTTGTGGGAATATTTCCTCTAGTCATTACTCCGGCTTCTTTGCCAGCTTTTTGATAGTGTCTTGGGGATATATCTCTAGATTCAGATTCTATAGTTTCACGCTCAAAAGCTACTGTTTGCTGTTGACTACGCTGTTCCCGAATTTCTCTCAACCGCGACAACAAAGAATTATCAGAACTAACATAGTGATGATTTGTTAATCTAGAAAAATCACCATTCAAAGAGGCGGAACTTGTTACATTTTGTAACTGTTTGCTGAATACAGGTTTAGTCTGCTCACTAACAACACCAACGGTTAAAACTAAGCCAACAATAGAAATTGTTAACTGCCGAGGGGATAAGAATTTAAAAATATTGTTAAGCACCCGACCACTCCTGTTACGAAATTAACTGTCTCCTCTATGACTCACTTAAACCATAACCAATTGTCTATCGTTCAAGGTTCCGTCGATGGTTTGATTTAAATGTCTCAAAATAAAAACTCGTCAAAAAAAGAAGCTTTTTAGAATATTTGACGATAATTTCACATTATCATTACTTAAATAAATGACTCTTCACCCAACAGAATCACCCAATCGGGTGATGTAAATCTGAAATGCAATCTTTCGATGATTTTTGAGAGCTTCTCCTTTACAAATATTGATATTTTGCTCGCCGATTGATTTAACTATAATTAGCTACAACAGCCAAGCTCTGCATTCCGCAAACGATGAAAATTTGATGGGTCGGGTGAAAAGTAGAGGTTAGGGGCTAGAGGTTAGAGGCTAAGGATAATTATTTAGAGCATATTTCATCTGAATGAGGTACATTTTTCTAGCCTCCAGTCTCTAGCCTCTCTCACCTTAAAATGTGTACTGCACACAACTGAGAAACGGTTTATTATGATATCTGCTGACAACACTGCTGAACTGTTGATAACTCCACCTTTAGAAAATGGCGATAGGCTCACCCGTACTGAATTTGAGCGTCGTTACCACGCTATGCCGCATCTCAAAAAAGCAGAATTAATCGAAGGAGTTGTTTACGTGGCATCCCCTGTACGCGCAAAAACACACGGCAAACCCCATAGCCGTATTATGACTTGGTTAGGCACTTACGAAACTGCTACTCCAGGAGTGGAAACGCTGGATAACACAACTGTTTTATTAGATGCGGATAATGAACCTCAACCAGATGCGTTACTGAGAATCGAACAAGGTGGACAGTCACGCATTACCGAAGATGATTATGTGGAAGGTGCGCCAGAATTAATTGTGGAGATTGCTGCTTCTAGTGCTTCTTATGATTTGCATGAAAAACTGAAAGTCTATCGCCGCAATCAAGTACAAGAATATTTAGTTTGGCGAGTTTACGATCGCCAATTTGATTGGTTTAGATTAAATCAGGGTGAGTATCTTCAACTTGCACCAAATTCTTATGATGTAATTTGTTCTCACGTCTTTCCTGGTTTATGGTTAGCAAAGTCAGCATTATTATCAGGAGATTTAGCTCAAGTATTAGCCACTTTACAGCAAGGTTTATCGACTCCTGAACATCAGAGTTTTGTAGATAAATTATCTAGTGAGCATCAAAACTAAAATTTTGAGTATTACGTGTAAACTTAATGCTCAATTTAACCAACGCCAAAACCTGTATACTGCCTCACTAATGGTTCATGAAATGCTAATACAATATCTTCTTTCGGCACTCCTAAATTAACTAATTCATTAGCAATGCCAATCTCAGTACCGTCATGCTGTATCCAAATTTTGTCATTCTTGATATCAATATGTAACACACAGCCATGCTGCCGTCGTCTATTTTTCCACCCAACATACATCAATTGATAGTGGTTGCGAACGGTATCAAAAATTAATTGCTGTTCGATTTCATCTTTGGCTGAATCTAGATTGGCATATTCTGTTATGGCTTGTTGAACATATTTCTGATATTGCTCTAGCTTTTCCATTCTACAATTACCTCCTGAATTGGATCATAAATTATTAATTTAAGTTGATAACGTTGAATAACCGTTTTGATAAACTGTAACTGAAAAAAAGCTTGATAAACTCCTAATGGTACAGCCAAATATAAAATTCTATCTGGCTCTTTTTGTTCTAACGCAAGATGATAATTAAGGAATTGACCAATCGCTAAATGAAAATCATACATATTTGATGCGCCGATAAAACTTTTAATTTCAACTGCTATTTTTTCTCCTGCTCTTTCAGCAGCTAAAACTTGTTCTGCCCCCAAGTCAATATACATTTCAACATCACCGACTTCAATTTTGAGAGGGTCATTCGTAATTATCCATTCTTCTTTTTCTAACCCTTTCTTAACCGCGTCATGAAAAATGTCTTTAGCAGCCATTAACTTAAAATATAGTGATTTTATCCAAATAATAATCCAAATATCGCACTCTATTTTGACACAAAAAATCGCCCCCTGAATTCAGGAGGCGCATCACCGTTATTTAATTATTAACTAGCAACGTATTCTTTGACGTTGGCGCGACGGCGGCGCAGATGAGCTAAGGCTTGATGTTCGAGTTGACGAACACGTTCGCGGCTAAGATTTAAGCGTTCACCAACTTTCGCCAAGGATAGTTCGTTACCATCCTCTAAACCAAAGCGTAGGGCTACAACTTCCCGTTGTTGGGGTGTGAGTTCAGCTAACAAGGTGTTGAGGTCTTGGCGCAAAAATTCTTGGGTGGTGTAATATTCTGGGGATGGCCCATCATCTTCCAACATTTCTTGCAGTTCAGTGTCTTGGTTATCACCGACACGCACATCTAAAGAAACTGGTTGACGTGCCATATTCAGATATTCCCGAATTTGGGCTGGTTCTAATTCCAGTTCTTTGGCGATTTCGGCGGGTGTAGGAGAACGCCCCAAGGTTTGGGCTAGTTCGCGCTGCACTTTTTTGATTTTGTTCAGTTTTTCGGTAATGTGAATCGGTAAGCGAATGGTGCGCCCTTGTTGAGCGATCGCACGGGTAATTGCTTGGCGAATCCACCAGTAAGCGTAGGTTGAGAATTTATATCCCCGCATCGGGTCAAATTTCTCTACTCCTCTTTCTAACCCAAGTGTTCCTTCTTGGATTAAATCGAGAAATTCCATGTTACGCTTTTGGTATTTCTTGGCGATCGCGACAACTAAGCGCAAGTTCGCCTCAATCATTTTTTGCTTGGCGCGTTTACCTTGAGCTACCGTTTGTTTGACTTCGGTTTCTGATTGTTTAACATGGTTCGCCCATTCTGGTAAACTCGGTTCGCGGTGCAATTTCTTCGCCAAAGCTTCTTTTGCTTCGACTAGTGTCATCATTTGTTGCACCTGCTTCCCAAAGACAATTTCTTGCTCACGGGTTAGCAGTGGTACACGACCAATTTCCCGCAGATAGGTTCGCACCATATCAGCCGTGAATTTGGTGTTCAGGTTTTCAGTTTGGGTGTTAACAGTAGGCATTGGTGCGTTGTCCTCTACTCCGTAAACACAATGAATCTTTAATAACTAGAAAAATTAATTAGGAAAGGCTATCTATAAAAACCGAAATCAGGTGGTTTCTAGGGATGGCTGATTTAGAAATTTGTTCCCTCTGCTCCTCTACTTGCGGTCGCCGAGCGAAGTCGAGGTGCTGCTCCCTCGTTCTGGCTTCCATAACTGATGAACGGCTATATAAGAATAATTCAGTTCACATACTTGAGATTCCAGAAGATGAGTGTTTGAGATAGGTTCCCCCTACCCTCCCTAAATTGTTAGGTCTTTTTAAAAGCACATTGGGTTGTTTTCAAGAATTCTTCTTTATCTTCAGTTGCGCTCGGCTACTGGTAAATCCGAAGTCGGTATGAGTTTTACTTGCTTTTATCTTAGGACAAATCAGGCGGATAGTAAAGTAGTCTACAGAAGGAGAAAACTATAATCCAAAAGTAGTTAATTACAAAAAAAATTTAAACTTCCTTAGAGTGCTTACTATACCTATAGTGACGGCAAAATCCCCTCTCATGTTGCCTATCGTTAGGGAGAAAACCGAACTCTCTGGGCATATTTTTGGAGGGATGTTACGAATTGGTCAATGGTCATTAGTCATTTGTCATTGGTTCACAATCATCTTGAACAAAGGACGAAAGACAAAGGACAATTTAAAATCCCAAATCAGCTTTAGCTAGTTCTGCTGCGGCGAATACTTCTGCGTCTGGCTTTTCTTCCCAAGCCGGATCGCCGATTTCGGCATAGAAAGTAGCATCGTAAGGACGAGTACGCACAACTACTGGCATGGGAACGGCATGACCTAAAATCAAGGCTTGTTGTTTTGAGTCTAATTTCGCCAGTACCGATCGCAGTCCACCTGCGCCAGATACACCCGTAAAAATGGCATCGATGTCTTTTTCGTCGTTGAGTAAGGCTGTGATTCGAGTACCAATCTGGGACATAACTTCATTATCTATCCCTGACGGTCGTTGATCAACTACTAGCAACGTTACGAAATATTTTCGCAGTTCCCGCGCGATCGTGCCGAAGATGGTACTTTGGACAATTGCCGGGTCAAGAAAACGATGCGCTTCTTCAATGGTAATCATCAAAGGTGTGGGGCGATCGTTGGGGTTTTTGCTTTGCAAGAATTTATCAGCTTTGCGGACATAATGCTCATGTATACGTCTGGTGATCATATTTGTCACCAACATATAAGAGAGCATGTTTGACTGGGAACCAAATTCTACCACGACATTCTTGCCAGCCTCTAAAGATTGTAAGATTTTATTAATGTAGTTGTGGGGGCAAACTGCCCGCATATACTTCAAACCGTCTAGGCGCAAGAGTTTGCGTTGCAAGGCCATAATCGAGCCTTTGTGTCCCCGCTTTTCTTCGCAGAACATTTCGATTTCTTCGTTCGTCATGTTCAGCAGTTGCACAATCCAAGCTTTGTTGAATTCGCTGTAGAGAATATTGGCATTGTCTAACGCGGCTTCTGACAGTCCTAAATCACGACTACATAATTTAATATCTTCAACTTCGATTTGTTCATAACTAAGATATAGTTCCTGAGAATCGCGCACACCCCGCCGCTTAGTTGATTCAGGATCAAGGGTGTAAACTTCCACTTTCCCCGGAAATAATTGCTTTAAACCTTTAACAGTATTGACATTTTTACCTTCGGCGACGGCTTCCCAACCGTATTCTGAGTGCATATCAAAAATCAAGTTTACCGCCGCGTTTTTGCGAATCACCCCAGCCAACAGCAAGCGGGTGAGAAAGGATTTACCTGTACCGGACTTACCAAAAACGCCGTTACTGCGTTCAACAAACCGATTTAAATCAATGCACACAGGTACATCCATATCTAATGGTTTACCAATGGCAAAATTCTTTCTTTGGATGTCATCTTCCCAACCAAAGACGCGGCGAAAATCTTCTTCACTCGCGTCGAAAACCTGACTAAAGTGACTGGGAATAGTTTTGACTGGAAGTAATTCCATCGTTGTACTAGTTTGGGGTTGAAATGAAGCCAAACCCGTAGTTGATGGGACAAAAGGATTTGCAGATTTGCCGTTAGTGGAAGAAAAAGACTCATTAGATTCGGGGGTAAACATCAACATCGGCGCTAAGGCGATGGTTCCATAAGTACCGCTTCCGGCTAAGACATCTCGTAAAAAAGTATCTTCCCAACTGGGCGGATTAGCAATAATCCGGGCGTTAGCTGTGCCGAGGGATACATCTGTCAGCATACAGAAAAACCGCGATCGCATCCCTTGGACAACTAAAAACTTACCCACCCGCATATCTTCTACAGAAATATCCGGGTGTAGTCTTACTTCTAATCCACCAGTTAGTGAGCCTTGGATTACCGAACCTAATGGTTTTACCAATTTGTCATTCATCAGTTATCAGTTATCAGTTATCAGTTATCGGTTATCAGTCAACAGTTATCAGTTATCGGTTACATACACTTGATAACTGTTCACTGTTTGCTGTTAACTGATTTCAGCACTAGTCTATTTGAATCGAAGTTGGTGCTGAACCTGCGGGAGAAGCGCCGATTAATGGCTTACGAAATTGAGCATACAGGCGATCGCGCCATTCAAAGAATAATTGATAATCGGGGTTATTTGCTATGGTTGGCACGCCTTGACCTCTTAAACTAGCTGGTAAATCTAGATAAGCACCTTCGGGGAACTTCAATAATATTGATAACCCAGCCACGGCTAAGTCAGCTAAAGTTGGTTCATCTCCTGTGAGATAAGGACTATCTGTCAATAATAAAGTTAGTGCTTCTAGGTCTTGTTTTAAATCAGCGATCGCCCCTTTCACTACATCTGGGCTATATCCTACACCCAAACCCAAGACAGTCAAAATATCACTGGGTACGCCTTCAACTAAACTACGGAATATGTCTGGTGTGGATGTGGGTAATAAGGATTTGCGAAAATTTTGATCCTGACTAATCGCAGCAAAAAGAGCTTTTCTACCTTTAATCCCGATTGATTCATCTGCCCATTCTTCAATTAATAAGGTTAAAGCTTTTTGCTTGGGATTTTGTGGTATGAGTGGGCGTTCTGGATATTTTGCGTCTACATACTTAGCTATTTCTGTAGAATCAACAATATATCGATTACCATCCTTTAATACTGGCACTTGCCTTTGACCAGTGAGGCGAAATAATTCTATCTGTCCAATACCGGGTGTGACTTCAATTTTCCGGTATTCTAAACCTTTGTAATCGAGAATTAGCCGCACTTTTTCTGAGTATTGTGACAGTTCCCATTGGTATAATTCCAGCATATTATATCCCTGATTACTGAGTGAGAAAATAACTCTCTAATTTTATCTTCACTTCTCGAAAATTTGGCAAGTTAAAATAAAATCTATCCCGGAAATATGGCTATAAGTGGTAATTTTGGCTAATAGATTTTGAGGTAATTTTAAATTGTCTTGGTCAATATTTTTCGGAGCGAGCTATTTTGCTAAATTAGATAAGTTATTCTGTATCAGTTCCCCGACTGCTTATAGAAATGAAATATCTATAATTGTTCCTAAATGATTTGCAAATTTGCCACTTTTGCTATTAATATATTTATTTGCTCACAGTTTAATAGTACAAAAAATAAAATTTATCTTAAAAATCTTCCTTTTCAAGTTAGATTTTTTGGGTGGCAAAGTGATATAAGTCTTTATGTAAACTGTGTGAAATCAAAACAAACAAAATTTATGAAGGGGAATTACAGCAAGTTATTGACGAATATAGCAAGTATGGCAGGATTAGCAGGGATGAGTTTCCTTGTTACTTTACCATCACAAGCTAAAGAAGTGCTAAACCCCAGCCCCAGCATTTTTAGCGAAGCTCCTTACAATCGCAGTCAACGGATACAGGCAAATGCTAGTTATACACCAGTTCAGCCTGCGATCGCTACAGATAAAAACAACACTCGTCCCAAAACTGTAGTTGCTCAAACACCTACAAACAGAGGGCTAAATCCCCGTCCTAGCATTTTTGATGAGCCTCCTTATAACCGTGGTAGTCGGACTGAAGCAGCCCCCGTCACACCACCAGCAGAAACACCTGCAACAGAAACACCAGCGCCATCTTCCACCAATGAAACCAGCGATTCTAATAAAACAGTTGTAGCATTGGCGGAATCGAGCAGTTCTTTTAAAACCCTGACCGCAGCTTTAAAAGCGGCTGGATTGATAGATACTCTGCAAGGTGCAGGGCCTTTCACCATTTTTGCTCCTACTGATGAAGCCTTTGCCAAATTGCCCAAGGAGGCTTTAAACGACTTGTTGAAGCCGGAAAATAAAGAAGTGCTGGTGAAAATCTTGACTTACCATGTTGTAGCGGGCAAGGTATTGTCTTCTGATTTAAAATCTGGTCAAGTTACCAGTCTGCAAGGAGATCCCATTGCAGTGAAAGTTGATGAAAATGGGGTAGTAGTCAATGATGGCAAAGTTACTCAGCCAGATATTCAAGGCAGCAACGGTGTAATTCATGTCATCGACACTGTGATTTTACCACCTAGCTTGTAGTTTCCAGGGCGTTAAGACTGGGTGTAAGGGTATAAGGGTGTGGGGTGTAGAAAGTACACTTTTCCACCTCACACCTTATACATTGTTTTCTGTCCATTCTGGCGCGATCGCGGGTTAAAAGCTTTGTGGTATCTAAATTTGATTATTTACAATGTCCTAAACAACTTGGCTACTGCTATAACTTAGGTAAAAAATTAGAGAAAATCTAAAAAACAGTAGAGGCTGATTAACAGTAATAATAAAGCGGTGAAGCGAGAAACTTGGGCTTCTGGTGAGGGTGCGATCGCTTCTCGGACTAACATAGATATAGCTGCTCCAATGGCATAACTCAGGCATAGGAGCATATAAGGTAATTCTTGGGTAAACCCCCAAATACCGAGCAGTAATAACGTCAGCACTAGCATGACAAACTCGATAAATCGGGCTGGTTCGTATTGACTAGACAAAAATACACTGTTGAAGCAAAAGCGCCAAAATCTCATACTCAATCAAGCAAATAAATTTCAGGGCGCGGTGCTACACGCCCCTACTGTTTATTTTCGGGGAAAACTAGCGCACACCCGTTTTAATTTGTCCTGTGCCGTTTTTCTTTGCAGAATCTTCTTCTGGCAACTCTACGCCAAAAACGCGAGCAAAAACTTTTTCGACTTTGTAGCCAGAATCAATCGATTCTAGAGGATCTTTCCGCAACCTGTGACGCAGACACAAAGTAATCACCCGGCGGATATCATCAAGGGTGACTTCTGTACGTCCTTCAAAGGCGGTTAATGCTTTGGCTGCACGGTTGGTAACAATATCACCCCGCAAACCATCCACATCTAACTCTGAACAAACTTCCGAAATTTTCACCCGCAAATCATAGTCAATTTTGACTTCTGGTAAGAGCGTTTGAGCATTGACTACTTTTTGTTGCAGTGCTTCTTGCTCAGTTTTGTGCTGTGCCAAAAATGCTGGCGGGTTTTGGTCAAATTCCGAGCGTTGTTCGACAATTTGCACCCGCAAGGCTGGTTCTTTCACCGTGTGAATTTCGGCGTGCATTCCAAAACGGTCGAGTAACTGGGGACGTAATTCGCCTTCTTCCGGGTTTCCCGAACCGACAAGCACAAACCGCGCTGGGTGACGGATGGAAATACCTTCCCGTTCTACGGTGTTCCAGCCACTAGCCGCCGAGTCGAGTAACACGTCTACGAGGTGGTCATCAAGCAAGTTGACCTCATCCACGTAGAGAATACCGCGATTCGCTTTTGCCAATAGTCCTGGTTCAAAAGCTTTCACACCCTCAGACAAAGCTTTCTCGATGTCGATAGTACCGCATACCCGGTCTTCTGTAGCGCCCAAAGGCAGGTCAATCATTTGTACCTTTCTATGGTCTACAGGAACTTCCCCACCTTGTGCTACTGTTTGGCGGACTTCATCGCTCATCAAGTCGGGGTCGCTGGGGTGACTATTGAAGGGGTCATTAGCAACTACAGGGATTTCTGGCAACAAATCCGCTAATGCCCGGATAGTAGTTGTCTTGCCGGTACCGCGATCGCCCATAATCATGACACCACCGATTTTGGGATCAATCACGTTCAACAGCAGCGCCAGTTTCATTTCTTCCTGGCCCACAATTGCCGTAAATGGAAATACCACGCGACGCGCACTTGCCGTGGATTGAGCAGTTGGAGTCACTAAATTACCTTAATAACTTTTTTTATTACAGTTCTTTATTGTGCCACAGTTGGGGGCGGGGAGAATAGGGAATCGGGAGTGATAGACAATCCTTGTACGTAAGTTGTACGTAAGTCTTCTTAAGTAAATATCGGTATTTTTTCAACTACGTAATAATATTTAAATTATTCTCAAAGCGCGAAGTCAATGATTTTGTCAGTTGGGGTTTGTACTGATAGTTTTATTATCGGAAATTACTGTGATCACAACAAAATGTGACTTAAATCACAGTTTTTGTGTAACTAAAATCACAAGCATCTACGGTGTGATATCAATCAATCTGAACGCGAAATATTCCACACTAGATATATTAAGTTGCTGATGATGCCCTAATTACAATGATTCGCGCACTCGTGGAATCTGCTTTTCAAACTGGATATCTTAGTGTTGAATCGGAGGGTCTGCTCCATCAAGTCCTAGCGACTAAATGCTATCAGTCTGAAGACTTGTTAGTGTTGGCAGACCTATATGATGCGGTTCAAGCAGGTAAAATCAAGCGAGAAGGTTCTTCAGCGCGACTGATAGAATTTCTTACCCAGTACAAATCCAATTAAAACGAGGGGTTTGAGGAATAATGTAGGTAAGCAAAACCCTTACACCTCTCTACCCAGACACCCTAACACCCCATTTCATAGTATGGAATTTCCCCGGTAACAACCTAAAAATTTAAAACTCATTAAGATGTTGTTGTTGAAAACCATGAAGGCAAGCAAAATAATGAGTTAAGATCAAATACACAGGGGTAAAAGTACAGCAGATTCCCCAGACTTCCTAGTAATGCCCATGACTACAAGTAGGCAACTTAAACAACCGCAATCACCGCTTGTTTTGGAGTATTTATTATTACATAATGATAGGAAAGACTCACCAGCAGCTATTAAACTGGTTAGGACAAATCCCGGATTGTGTGACTTCTCTGAAGTAGACATTCTCTCTTACAACCCTGAAGGAGATTGTGTTTAACGGGTGCAGTAGCTACTGGTTTATGACCTAAAATTTACCTAGATGGTCATTAAAGGCACTACATTCTTAACCGTGACACTCACTTTTTCTAGGGATGTAAACTCTTGGGGTAACACCCAAATTTTTTCAGGTTTAACGTACGTTGTTTAAAAAGGCAGAAGCAGTACATGCTACACCGCAAGATTTATCAACTGTGTTGCGATGGGCGGGAGGTATGTGTTTTCTTGCGGGACCAGCAACGCTGGATCGAACGAGCCCGCATCATCGACATAGAGGGAGATTTGGTGACGCTACGCTATGAAACGGATGAGGAAGACGAAGTTTGTTCTTGGGAAGAAATGGTTCGCCTCGAAAGTATTGGCGCTGTCACTCAAAAGTTAGCTTCCGTACCAAGGGGTAATGTCGAACCTCTCTTAACTGAAGATTGTCCTGAAGCTGAACGCATCCGTAATCGTTTTACCGACTCCAACCCTGATTAACCAAAAGCACAGTCCTAAGTCCTGGGTGAAAGAGATTAATTTCTCTTGACTCAGGACTCGGTTGTTGATGGGCGTTCAAAAGCGGGACAGTAACCTTCCAGGGTGACTTTAAAGTTATATAAGGGTGAGACAGGGTTCCAACAACGCTGTCCCCTTTGATGTCGGCAAGTACCACAGCAATCAATATCTGATAAAGTATAGCGATCGCCACTTTGATTTAGTAATTCTCTTTGGGATAATCCACGTAAGACAATTTCTTCTCCTTGCCAACGCGCTTCAATTAAGCCTGTATCGGCAAACTCCCGCCAACGCGGGTCTTCGGTAATCGCTTCGGGTAAAGTAATGGTGATGACTGTGGCTAATTCTGTCAGTTCACCTTCGTAGTTCGTTTCAGGTGCGGCTGGTTGAACAAATGTTTCCCCAATTGGTAGTTCTACTAAGGTGTTAGCTGCTGGTGAGTGGACGTGATAGCGGTTTTGCAATTCCTCTAAGCTTGTGAGATCAGCTAAGTAAGCTGCTGAACCATGAACGAATAAGACATGCTGGGGGCGCAAGTTGTGAATTAACTGAGTTGTACCAGGGCCATCACTATGTTGAGCCAGCAAGTAACTTTCCGCAGTGGTAGAAGTTAAGTTTTGTTTGTTAATTTTTATATCAATTTTTTCTGGTACCAGAATCAGCCAAGGGCCTGTATTGGGTTGACAATATTCACTTAAATCAGTATTGGAGTCTGTAAGCACAATACAGGGTGACTTCCCCACAACAGCGCGTTGTTCTGGTTGCAAGCGCCGGACTCGCGGACGTACCCGTTCATCCCAAAATAAGGGTTGATGGCGGGCAAAGTTCTGCACAGAGGGAGGAAGATAAGGTAAGAGTTCTAAATAAGCATCGCAACCTTGAGCTACAGTACCATCTACCCAAATGTCTAAATCTCGCCCAGTGAAGTGATGATGACTCCGCAGTAGCATTAATAGTTCTTGTCCTAAACCTAATGCGGGTGTGGGGAGAAGTACAGTGTGAGAGTCTGCTATGGCGCGATTAATTCTTTCCGCTAGTTGGTTTTCTTGGTTGCGGCGGTGGGGATGACGTGATGTCCCGTAAGTACCTTCAATGATTAACACATTCACATCTAATCCCCGCAGTTCTTCTAAGCGCAAACCTTCAACTAAGCGGGAATTGGAGAGGAAAAAGTCACCTGTGTAGAGTACTTTATAAGCGCGATGTTCGGTGGTGTAGGTGAGTAAAATTGCTACAGCCCCCGGTAAGTGTCCGGCGGGAAATAACTCTACGACTAAACCTTCTTGCAATTCTACGGGCGATCGCAACGGCAGCGCATGACACAATTGGGGAGTATCTTTGAGGTTTTGTTCTGGCCAGTTTAATGGCAATAATTTTGTAGTGACTTCACTGGCATATATGGGTAAAAGCGGGAAAGCTTTATGTAATGCCAACACACCTCTAGCATGATCTGGGTGAGCATGACTGATCAATACAACATCTGCGGGTAAGGGTGAACTTCCTCGCCGTGGTGACTTGGTTAACCCCTTTTGCAGTGACGCAATATCCTCCATTCCACAATCTAGCAGAATGCGATGCGGCCCCATTTTGACCAGTAAACATACACCCTCATCATTATGCTGGACACTATAAGGAAAACAGTTTAATTCAACATTTGTTTCCTCAGTATCAAAGCGAGAGGATGCCGACAGATTATCCCTCATGCTTTCCCCCCTCCAACCTAATCACCTTTGACCCATCGCAAAAGCTTGAGTTTTGGAGATTTTGCTTTTGTGACACAGGGCTAAGTTTTGGACTGCGCCCATATACCCTGAAATTAAGGATTTTTGATTGGAGAGAACGCCTTTGACAAACCTAGATTGGTTTGCAAAAGTTAGGCATGATTTACCTTGAAAAAGTTCTGAGTGCTGAGTAACAAGATTACTCATCAGTCTCCGGTTTCTTTTTCGTTTATGACTGCTAGTTAATGTGCAGAGCCATTGCCATGATAGTTCTCTGAATCATAAAATCCATTTTTCGTACCAAAAAATAGGCACGCAACACTAAACACTACTGTTAATCCAGCCAGGATTAGTTTGACATCCATTGTCTACTACCCTCTATAAAAGACTTTCCTATCTTAATAGAATGATTCTACAGACAAGCAGAATCACTAGAAAATCTTTACTATGCTGGGGTTGATGGTGCAGTAAGTAGATTTACTCTTATGAGACAAATTCTAAAACGTTTCGGTACACCTGTCCATCTATTAACCTGAGCAGATTTTATTACTGCAAAAGTACTTTTGTACTATTTTAACATATAACAACCACTGGTAATTATAAATACTTTTATCTCTCACTTTACTTATATAATTTTGATGTCTAATAGTTTATGTACTTTTGGTTAGTATATTAATATTTTATATACAAATATCTTATCTACTAAGCATCTAAATGTTTAGACATTTTGCTATTCAGATGTTTAAATGTTTGAATTGTGTAAAATCTTGGCAGGTAAATAAAATGATCATCACCGTAGCCGCATTTAAAGGAGGGGTAGGTAAATCAACAACAGCGTTGCATTTAGCTACATACTTGCAAAACAAAGCTGACACACTATTGGTAGATGGAGATTTAAACCGTAGTGCTTTAGATTGGTCTAACCGGGGTTGTTTACCGTTTAAAGTTGCAGATGAAGCGCAAGCAGTGAGTTTGGCTAAACTTTATGAACATATAGTAATAGATACCCCAGCCAAACCGGATGCAGATGAATTAAAAACCCTAGCGAAAGGTTGTGATTTATTAGTTATACCAACAACTCCCGATGCGATCGCACTAGCCGCAACATTACAAATGGTAGAGTCATTGCAAAAACTCAAAACCAACTACCGAATTTTGCTCACCTTGATTCCACCATTACCGAATAAAGCAGGCGAAGAAGCGAGAACAACCTTATTGAGTGCTGGTTTACCTATATTTCAAGCAGGAATCCGGCGACTGGCTGTATTTCAACGTGCAGCTTTAGAAGGAGTTCCTGTAAATGCTGTTAAAGATCCTTACGCCCAAATTGCTTGGCGGTGTTACGCTGAAGCCGGAAAAGAAATATTGAAATAATTAAAATGAATAACAAGAAAAAGACTAGTCGGTTTGATGATTTAATTGATGCTGCCCGTAGTCGTCAACTCAGAGATAAATTGCCAACTGTTGACGATAAACCAACATCTCCTACTAAAAGCACAGACCCAGATTATACCCGTACAACTATTTATTTGCCTAAACAATTACACCGCCAACTCAAAGCCGCCGCAGTCTCTCAAGAACGGCAAATGAGTGATATTGTGACGGAATTAATTGAACAATGGCTGTTAACTCAATCTGGTTAACTGGCGAAAAATGAAGGGTTTGTGTAAGAGGTTGTTTGAAAAGTGATTGGCTGTGATTAAAATCACATTTTTACCCCACCTTGGAAAGGTTACGGTGTACACACAAGTCGAAAATTTGCTGTATGAAACCGCATCCCGCCTTGAACTAAAGTTCCAGGCTCATAGCCAAAGTCCACAAAGCGTGGACTATAAGACATTTTTAGGTGAGTCATCTGAAGATGACTTTTGCTATGAGACTCGGAATTCATTCCGAGGCGGGATGGATGCACTCAACCCAGATTTGTGTGTACACCGTAGCCTTTACAAGGGGAGGGTTAGGGTGGGGTAAAGAAATATTTGTACATCAGTCATGACTTTTAAAACATCCTCTAAGAAATATTGGAATTAGTGGACGGAGTGCGCCTATTTCCGCCCCATGACGCACTTTTAATTCCAGTACCATAATAGTGATGATGATTGCGATTACACCATCGCTAAATGCTTCTAATCGCCCTTTTCCCATCGGTTTATCAGGTTTTGCTATGCTTCTGTAAATTACCTTGTTGGTAAGCTGACAGCAAGTATTTGACGAAAAAGTTTAGAGTTGCGGAAGTTGAATTTTTTGTGTCTCACGCAGAGACACGGAGGCGCAGAGAGGAATGACCGCAAATTTACTCAAATCGCTCAAATAACCGATACAATCGTTTAAATAGATTCTAAATTATATTTAAGCGGTTTATATGGTAACTACATCTAATGTGCAGGTAACTGTTTCCCTGACAGAGTTGGGTTTGGATGATGAAGAATTGCAAGCCCAAGTACAAAATTTGCTTCCCCAGTTGCGCGAGGTGGATGGGGTAGAGGATGCAGATTTAGTTGCGGTGACGGATGTCCCAGAAGGTTCTAAGGCTTTGGGTGGTTTTTTGTTGGGGTTTTTGAATGCAGAGGTTAACCCCAAAAACTTGAAAGCTTTATTTGGGTTTTTGGGCGATCGCTTTGGCAACAAACCAATTAAAATTTTGGTGAAAGCGCCTGACGGTAGAGAAATCAACATCGAAGCCAGCAGCCGCGAAGAATTTGACTTTGCTTACCAAAAAGCCCAGGAATTTCTCAACAACTCGTCAAACAGCAACAATGGCTAAGGTAGCACTGCTAATTGGGATTAGTGAATATCAAGAACCAACATTAGCACCGCTACCCAAGGCTGTGGAAGATGTGGAGGCGATGCGGCGTGTGTTAGAGAACCCGGAAATGGGTGATTTTGATAGTGTCACCGTGCTGAAAAATCCCCAACGTCAGGAGTTGGAAAGGGAAATTTATAACTTGTATGCTAATCGTCAAAAAGATGATTTAGTACTTTTGTATTTTTCTGGTCATGGGGTGACGGTTGAAAATGGTGATTTTTACTTCTCGACTTGCGAAACTCAAAAAAATCAAAATAAACTGCTGCCATTCACAGCCGTAGCTGCCACAAGTGTACACAAATTGATGAATGAGAGTAAATCTAAGCGCAGGGTAGTAATTTTAGATTGCTGCTTTAGTGGTGCTTTTGCCAAAGGTTTGACAGCTAAAGATAGCGGTACAATTGACCTACAACAGCAATTAGGCGGTGAAGGGACAGCAATTCTCACGGCTTCCACTTCTACACAATATGCCTTTGCATCTGATGATTTAGACTTGTCAATTTACACTCAATATTTAGTAGAAGGCATAGAAAAAGGTGCAGCCGATAAAGATGGCGATGGTTTAATTGCGGTGGATGAGTTGCATGACTACACCAAAACCAAAGTCCAAGAAGCATCACCCGCGATGACACCGGAGTTTTATCCTTTTAAGGATGGTTTTCGGATTTTTCTGGCGAAGTCACCCAAGGATGATCCTAAGTTGAAGTATCGTAAGGAAGTTGAACGCCGCATTTATCGCGGTAAGTTTTCTATTCCTGCTCGTCGCTTGTTAAACTCATTACGTCTCCAGTTACAGCTTGATGCTGATGTGGTTGATGCAATTGAAGCGGAAGTTAAAAAACCATATCTGGAATATCAACGCAAATTAGAAGAATATGCAGCAACGCTGGTTGAAACAGTTGAAATTGAACCAACCCTAAGTGAAAGAACGCTCAACGATTTAAGAGATTATCAGCAACATTTAGGTTTGCGAGATGAAGATGTCGCACCGATAAAAAAACGCATTATTGGACAAAACCAGTTTGAATTTGAAATAGTAAAGGTGGACGCTAAAGGACAAATCATCAACCGCAGCCAGGGACGCGCCGAGTATTTTGCTGAAGATTTGGGTAATGGCGTAATTCTAGATATGGTTGCAATTCCTGGTGGTACATTCCTCATGGGTTCGCCAGAGAGTGAGGAAGGACGAAGTGACTCTGAAAGTCCACAGCATAACGTCGCTGTTCCACCCTTTTTTATGGGGAAATTTCCCGTTACACAAGCTCAATGGCAAGCCGTTGCGGCTCTTGATAAGGTAAATATTGATTTAGATTCCGACCCATCCCTTTTTAAGGGTGCTAATCGTCCTGTAGAGTGTGTTTCTTGGGATGATGCGGTGGAGTTTTGCGTTCGATTGTCGAAAAAGACTGGTAAGATATATCGCTTACCCAGTGAGGCGGAATGGGAATATGCTTGTCGTGCGGGAACAACTACGCCGTTTTACTTTGGCGAAACGATTACGACAGATTTAGCAAATTACAACGGAAATCACACTTATGATTCTGCTCCCAAGGGTGAATTTCGAGAGCAGACAACAGAAGTAGGGAAATTTCCGGCAAACCCCTTTGGTTTATACGATATGTGTGGTAATGTATGGGAATGGTGTCAGGATGAGTGGCACAACAATTATAATAATGCACCTACTGATGGCAGTGCTTGGTTAACTAAAGCATCAGGCAGTAGAATATGCTTGCGGGGCGGTTCCTGGTACAACGATCCTAAGTACTGCCGTTTTGCGTCCCGTAACTACAACTTTAGGGCAGAGCGCAACATCTACGGCACTATTGGTTTTCGTGTTGTCTGCGGTGTTGGGAGGACTTTATAGTACGATCGCAATCTCCTGTAGGTTGGGTGAAACGAAACCAAACCCAACAAATGATATCAAAAAAGCCCCATTCCTCAACTACAACAATTGAAATTCACACAGTTGGGTTACGGCGTAATCTCGGTTTACTGTGTTGCTATCAATATCTTTGTGCGCCTCCACCCAACCTACATTTACTAGCCGCGACTTCTTAAAATATAGATTCTAAATCCCGATAACCACTAACTACCCGCACAATTACCACGCTATCTTCAAAAACTTGATAAAAGATAATGTAACCATCTAGAGGTATTCCTCTCAGCCTTGGGTCAAATTTGGCGTAACTTCGCCCGATATTGGGGAATTGCACTATATTTTGGCATTTTCTATTAAATTCTCGAATAAATTTCTCGCCAGCGTTGACATTGCGAACTAGAAAATAATCTAAAATTTCCTCTAAATCTTGGCTTGCTTCCTTGGCAATAAAGTATTCCATTATCCTTGAGTCTCACGGGCTATGCGTAATTTCTCTTCTAGTCGCGCCATTACCACTTGACTATCTAAAATATCTCCATTTTCGATAGAAGCAAGTCCAGCAGCTAGTTTTTGCTGAGTTTCTTCTTCCCATTCCTGATAACCCTGTTCCCATTCTTCTAGTAGTTTTAAGGCTTTAACAATCACATCTTCAGCGTTTTCATATCTACCTGTAGCAATTCGGTTTTGGATAAATTGCTCATATTCTGCTTTGAGTTGAATGTTCATAATTTTTAGCAGTTAATTCAGGTGTTATCTAGCCACATTCTACCCAAGCTACCATTTTAGGAGGTGCGATCGCACATTATTCACGTTTTGCACCTAGCCCCAGCAAATGGAAGTCGGGTATCTAAGCCTTGACGCGATAATATACTAAATGTGGAATCGCTCTCATAATTTTTCACTGATGCAGGAGAGACAAGCTGATGAATCATTCTGAATGGAGAGTGAAGGTTTTAGAAGAAGTTCAGCAAATTCCAGATGCTGAGTTAGCACAACTGTATGAATTAATTCATGGTTTCCGGCTTAGTTCAGCAACCAAAACTAACAATGCTGCTGCAATCATGAAGTTTGCAGGTTGTTGGAACAATTTACCAACTTTGCAAAACTTGAGCCGCCGTCAATTTTAAATCAGGAAATACTGGTGATGCGATCGCATTATCCCCTACATATACTTGCTCTTCATAAAAACCCTCTACCCATTCCAATACTGTGACTTTTTGAGCAATAGGATCAACAATCCAATACTCAGGAATACCCCGCGCTCCATATTCAGAACGCTTGTAGCGATAATCACGACTGCTTTGGTTAGGACTGACTACTTCAACTACCAATAATGGTGGTGGCATTTCTGGCATAATTGTAGAGCGTTTCGCGCCCTCCATTGCCATTGCTAACTCTTCAGAAAACACCATTAAGTCAGGAACACGCACCCGCGAACCCGTGGTGACAATTTCCGTTTTCATTGATAGCCGATAAGCCGGAATACCGAGTTGTACAAAGCAGACAAGCAGAAACATCGCAATTCGGCGATTAATTTCACTCTCGGCTGTCATCAGCAGCAAGTTTCCATCTTCAAACTCATATATTGCATCTGTGCCATCGTCATAGTTAAAGAACTCCTCAATTGTCATCTTTGCAGATGCAGCTTTATCTAATGCGATCGCCATATCATTTTACTTATCATCAGCTTGAATCTATTATGGCAATTTCCGTCTCAGAGCGATCGCCTGAATGATTGCAGATTTAGAAAATTGCTGAAATAGATCACGTCGTGTGCAACTTTCTCTTAAACCTAACCCCCAACCCCTTCCCTGCGTTCGCGCAGCGTGTCGCAGACAGGGAAGGGGAGCAATCATCAAAGCCTCTCTCCGCTTCGGGGCTACTGTGTACACACAAGTCAAAAATTTTCATGTTCAACCACATCCCGCCTAAAACTAAAGTTCCAGGCTCATAGCCAAAGTCCACTCAAGTGGACTAAAAGACATTTTTAGTTGAGTCATCTTCAGATGACTTTCGCCATGAGACTCGGAATTCATTCCGAGGCGGGACAGATGCACTACACGAAATTTATGTGTACACCGTAGCCGCTTCGGGGAGAGGTTTGGAGAGGGGTCTAAAAATGCTTTTTTAAAGACGTTGCATTGCAACGTCTTTATGGTGATTAAATCATGATTTGCCGGATTAAAATACTCATCACTTCACCTGAGTTACCGGTTGGTAGCAGTGGACTCCAATCTCCGACACTGGCGTAACCAATTACTTGCAAATGGTGAATTGTACTGATCACAGCCTTAGCAGAACCCCTCAAAATATGCTTGATTGGTTCTCGCTGGGGAACTGGCTGTTGGGTGGCTTCGTGGTTGGGTGACTGCTCTAACTTTGATAATTGTGCCATCATTGTATTTGTACTCCATTACGGGGTTTACATAAAGGCGATCGCCCTCCGGCCAAAGATGCGTGCGATCGCCTTTATTATTTTCATAATAAGGTATAATTTTATACTTGTCAACTATAAATACAAAAATTCTTGTTAAGAATTATCCAGATTTTAGAGATTATAGATAGTAGGAAATAATCAGGCGATCGCCTTTATAATTGTTCTCTTATCCAAGCACGAAAAGCTTTCATTGTTGTATTTCTACCTTCAGTTTTACTCCGTTGTAAATATTCGGGTATCACTTGAGCGATGGGTAAATTAGGAAAAGCCAAGCTTTGATTAGTTGTTACATATTTACCATTAATCAAGACATTAATTTCTAATTTTTTACCTCTCCATCGCCACAATTCCGGGACTCCTAACACTTCATAATTGTTAAACCGAGTCCGCGATGTAATATCAATTTCAACAGCTAAATCTGGCGGTGGATCAATTGTTAAATCAATTCTGTCCTTACCTCTAACAGCCGCTTCATTTTGAATGTAGAAGCAATCGTCTGGTTCTACTCCAGCATCCATCTTTTCTTCGTCAAAAGTTGTAGAACCCAAACTCCAAAATTCAATGTCGAGTTCTTCTAATAAAGCTTTGACAAAATCCCCAATCATAACTTTAGCTACCTCATGTTCTGGTAACGGAGCCATAATTTCCAACACCCCTTGACTGTAAGATATGCGAGAACTGCGATTTTCGCCTAATTCTGCCAAAATATGTTTATAAGTTGACCAAGATATATTTTTAATCAACAACTGATGACCAGCAGGTACAATTAGTTGGTTGAGTTCTAGTAACATCACTTTCCTCGCTGTTTAAATTAACCTAACCAGTACCAACTCTAGGATATAACAATGACAGCCATTACATTCAACCTCAACGCCATTGTTAAACTCACTGACGAACAGTTTTATCAACTGTGTCGAGAAAACCCCGATGTCAAATTTGAGCGTAATAATAAAGGAGAGTTAACTGTTATGCCACCCACAGGCGGAGAAACAGGAAAAAGCAATTTTGAAATTGCTGTGGAATTTGGTATATGGAATCGTCAGACAAAATTAGGTGTATGTTTTGATTCTTCCACCTGTTTTAAGCTTCCCAATGGTGCAAATCGTTCTCCTGATGTTGCTTGGATAAAACAAGACAGATGGGATGCACTAACACCAAAGGAAAAAGCAAAATTTCCCCCCATAGCACCAGATTTCGTTTTAGAGTTGATGTCTCCTAGCGACGACTTGGCAGAAACCCAAGCCAAAATGCGAGAGTATATGGATAATCAAGTGAAACTTGGTTGGTTAATTAATCCTCCAGCCAAGCAAGTTGAAATTTATCATCAAGGTAAACCAGTAGAAATTTTGGATGCACCTACACAATTATCCGGGGAAGATATATTACCAGGATTTATTTTAGATTTAGCAATAATTTGGGATTAATTCATTACTTACGATTGTGGGGTTGGGTGATGGGAATTTCAATCACAAATTCTGCACCTTGTTTTGGTGTTGAGTTGCAATATAATTTGCCACCATGTCTATCTACCACAATTTGGTAACTAATTGATAAACCTAACCCTGTGCCTTTACCTACATCTTTAGTTGTAAAGAAAGGGTCAAAAAGTTTTGCAATTACAGGTTGAGTAATTCCCAAACCATTATCTGATATACGGATAGCTATTCTGTTTATATTTACTACTTCAGTCCGAATCCAAATTTGTCCTTGTTCACCCACAAAAGCCTCATCTAAAGCATCAATGGCATTACTTAAGATGTTCATAAATACCTGATTGAGTTGACCAGGATAACACTCAACAAGAGGTAATTTACTATATTCTTTAGTAACGATGATTTCTGGGTGATTTGGTTTACATTTGAGCCGATTATGGAGAATCATTAAAGTACTTTCTATACCTTCGTGAATATCTACTTGCTTAAATTCAGCTTCATCCAAACGGGAGAAATTACGCAGTGATAAGACAATTTCGCGGATGCGTTGAGTACCGACTTGCATTGACTGAAGTAGTTTCACTAAATCTGTTTTGAGAAATTCCAAATCAATATGGGAGATTTCTGCTTGAATTTCTGCTGGCGGCTCAGGAAAATGTTGTTGATAAAGTTCTACTAAGCGTAATAAATCTTGGGTATATTCGCTGGCTGGAATTAGATTAGCGTGAATAAAGTTGACTGGGTTATTAATTTCATGGGCTACACCTGCAACCATATTACCCAAAGAAGACATTTTTTCGCTTTGGATAAGTTGAGATTGCGTGCGTTGCAGTTCTAATAAAGTGGTTTCTAAATTTTGGGCTTGTTGTTGTAATTGAAGGAATACTTGTTTGCTTTCAGTAATGTCAGTTGATACACCTAATACTTGTTTAACTTTGCCATCAGCATTGCGAGTAAATGGAGTTTCTCTTGTGTAGAACCAAGACCATTCACCATTTTGTCTTTTTATCCGAAACTCAACCTCAAAAATATCCCCATCCTTAGCATTAACTATTTGTTGATGATTTTGGATGACTATCGCTAAGTCATCAGGATGAACAACAGTAGGAACTAGGCTATCTCCCATTTCTTGAATAGTTTCGATAGAGTAACCAAGCACAATAGCAATTTCTTTATTAGCATAGACATTGCGTTGTTCTTCTAAATCGAAAATGAATAGTAAATGAGGTGAAGAATCAGCAATGCGTTGAATAAAATGTTGACTAGCTTGCAGTTCTGCTTCTGCTTTTTTGCGGGCTGTAATATTTAAAGTTGAGCCAACAATCCGATAAATTATCCCTTCACTATTCTTTAAGGGATTTAAAGTAGTCAACCACCAAGTTTCTAGACCATCAAAAGTTAAACATTCTTCATATTCAATTCTATCACCAATATTTACACAGCTTTGATAACGCTGAGTTATAACTGCACCTTCAACTTCACCATGTAACTCTTTGGGAGTTTTACCAACTATCTTGTCATGATTAATGCCAACCATTTTTTCTGCTGCTGTATTACATCCAGCAAATCGAAATTCTCCATTTTCTAAAACATCGACAACAAAGATGAAGTGGGGAAACCCATCATAAATGGTGCGTAAAAATTGTTCTTGTTGTTGTAATTGAGCTTCTGCTTGTTTGCGATCGCGGATATCACGGGTAATCGTTGCCATGCACACAGGTTCACCAGTATCATGGTTTTTGATGACAAATATGCTGTAATCAACCAAAATTGGTTCTTGGTTTTGAAAATGTCGGAAACGATATTCACCTTGCCATCTACCACTTTCCATCACCGTAGGAATAATCCGTTGTCGTAAATCTTCTCTATCTTCCAGACAAAAGAATTCATTAGCGTTAAAGTCTTTACTAATTTCTTGATTGTCCAATCCCACCAGCTTTCGTCCGGCTTCGTTCAAAAAAAGTAGTTTTCTGTCTAGAGAAGCTAAACCAATGAAGTCATCGCTATTTTCAATCAAAGAAACAAACAATTGACGTTCTTTCTCAGCTTGCTTACGTTCTGTAATATCAGTAATAGTGACAACTAGTTGAATTATTTGCGATTCACTATCAAAAAGAGGTGTAACATTTAACAACCACCAAATTTCTTGTTCATTGATTACAAAAGATTCTTCAAAAAATATTGTCTTGCGAGATTGGACACATTTTCTGTAGTACTGACGATAATAATCTGCCATCTCAGGACTTAGCCCTTCTGCCATTGTTTTTCCGAGCAAAGGTTCCAGAGATATCGAACTAAGGTTAAGAATGGCAGGATTCAATTTAACGTAGCGAAACTCCGTACCGTTATCTAAAACATCTAAAACGCAGATACCATAATCTACACCTTCCCAGATGCTTTGCAGAAACTGGGCTTGTTCTTTGAATTGTTGTTCGGTTTGTTGAGCTTCGGTAATATCAGCCAAGTAACCATACCAAATAATCGCTCCGTCTGCTTGCAATTCTGGTCGAGATGAAGCACGAACCCATTTCTGTTGACCAAAAATATGACCAGCCCGCCATTTATGGTGAAATTTTTGCAGAGTTTGGGCAGATTGCATAATTGCAGCTTGCAACCCAGCCAAATCATCAGGATGGACATCTGCAAATCCCAAGGTTGCATCTTTTTCAAGTTGTTCTGGTTCTACCCCCACAATTTCACGACATCCCGAAGACACAAAGGGGAAAGATATACTACCATCAGCATCAAGCCGAAATTCATACAACATCCCCGGTATACTATCAGCCAGCTTTTGGAATCTAGCTTCACTTTGACGTAAAGCGGCGGTACGTTCATCGACTTGTGCTTCTAATTCTTCATTGAGTTGTTTGAGGGCGGCTTCTGCTTGTTTGCGTTCTGTAATATCCAAAAGGACACCACAGAAAATAATCTCGTTTTCGTCATGGTGTATGGGTGTTGATTCGCCTTGAAACCAGCGAATTTCCCCATTGGGTTTCACCAAACGCCCTTCGTAGTGCCAAGGGATAGAATTGTCTACGGCTGTTGTTGCTGAAGCGATAAAACTATCAAAATCTTCTGGATAGACACAGGCAAAAAAGCTATTAATATCCTCCATCACTGTGGCGGTTGTGATACCTGCAAGCTGCCAAATAAAATCGCTCACATAGTCTACTTTCCAAACACCATTACAGTTCGTGAATTGAAAAATTGCCCCAGATAGGTTATCTGCAATATTTTTGAAGCACCTGTCGCTATTTTCTAAGGCAATTTCTGGATGTAAGTTGGTTTGCTGATACTGGACAACTAGCTGACGCAACTCCTTGAGTTCTTTTTGCAAGGAGTCGTAAGTATTTTTATCTACAGTTATCAGATTACCAGCCATAGTTTTGTTACTTGCCTGTTAGGGAACTGAATTGCACTTAACTTATATGTTTCCCAATCTCAGTCAAACAAGAACAAGATCCCCGATTTCTTGAAGAAGTCGGGGATCTGAGTCTTTCTAAGATGAAATTTCGTCTTATATTTCTTGATTTAGCAATTCACCCAATTGATGCTTAATCAATAAACCTTTGAGGGTGGCATTTTCAGCTTTCAAGGCTGTGTTTTCTGCTTCTAGTTCTTTAATTCTTTCTTGTAAAGCTTCTTTAGTTGTACCTTGTCGATGAATGACAACTTCTTGATAAATCGCTAAATTTGCATCTTCATTCATCCAACGTTGATAAGTTTTTGTATGCTCTTGGACTGTATGCCCCATGTAATCAGCCATTGTTTTGATTGGCACTCTTAAACGATGACCGCGAATTGCATAGGCATGACGCAAATCGTAAGGTTTAAATCCGACCTCGGCATTTCTAAATCTAACTTGCAGTTTGGCAGTTTTATTATTCAAAGTACCTGTATGACAAGGCAATTTAATATTTTTTAAATCAAACAATTCTACCCAATGGGGATGTAGGGGGGGAATACCACAACTGCGTTCACCAGTTTTTGTCCCGTCAGTCAAGCTAGGATTTAATTTTACTAAATGAAAGGTGTTAGCTGTATCCATAAAAGCATCTATATCAACAGCAAATAATTCATGGGGTCTTAAACCATAGGTAGCTAACATCCCATAAGCCCATTGCCATTGTTCTGGTTCTGTCAAATTCTCTTTACTGGCATATACTGATAATGGGCTACCAATTTTGATAAATCCCTGAATAATCTCTTCATCGGTGGGGACTTTTCGCAGTGTGGGATGGGGTTTGGGGGTGGCGTAACTATAAATTGTGGCAAAGTTGGTAATTCCGCAAAACTCACAAAACTTTTTCAATTGCCAAACTAAGAAAAAGCGCGATGAGGTGTTAGGTTTAGTCTTTTCTAATGCTGCTTCTAATGCTTGGGCAGACATGGGAATATCTGGGGGTAATTTTTTAAGATGACGCAGATAATGAGTTTCCCAGGTGCGGATGCCTTGGCGGTTTTTTTCATGAGTTTTCCAAAATTGGCGCTCGTATTCTTGAATTAATTCACTGATGAGTTTGGTAGATTTTTCTGGGGCTGTGGGTTCAATTTTTTGGGCTTGTTTACCCAGTAGTTCAGCAGTCCATTGAAATTGTTTAGTGATTAATAATAAGTCTAGTTCTCGCGCCTTTAAAACTGCCATTTTCAGCCCGGTATCATTGGCAGCAAATCCACAAGAAATGGTATATTGTTTGTTAGGACTACCTTGTTTACCAATGTCACCTGGTCTACAAGGAAATGTCCCTTGTAAGCCGATGGTTTTATGACTGGTTAATTTCAGTTTGACTTTAACTTTTTCTAAGTTTAATGCTGAGTTAGCTTGCTGAATGGCATATTTAATTCTTAAATATTCTCGTTCAATTTTGGCAAATTCATCTGATGCAGGGTGTTTGGCTTTCCACTGCTTCCATTTAGAGGGTTCCCATTGGTCAATTGTGATACTCTCCCATTCAGCTTTACGGGGGTCGTAGGTGCTGGTGGCGTTACTGGGCATGATGATCTAATTTGAAGATAAGTAATCAGAGTATAAGAATTAAAGTAATACTATTGGCAAATTTATACGGAATTGATACCAATGACACTGAAGTTAAACAAGAGAGTATGGCAGTACAACTATGAGTCAAAGATATTTAATTCCATTAATTGTTGTGGCGATCGCAGCCAGTCTGGGCAGTTGTAGTTCTAATCCTACACCAACAGCCAGCAAAATTGATGACCAAGCCCCAACAACGGCCGCTCAACCTAGTCCAATTCCTAGCCAAAGCCCTAGTATGGCTCAACTACGAGACAAAAATCCCAAAATTGAGCCATTGGAAGCAACACCAAAAACTGAGACAAGTAACACTGTTAAAGCTACTCCCCGCAATACAAAAGTTGAGCCATTGGAAGCAGCGCCTAAAACCGAGACAAGTAACACTGTCAAAGTTACCCTCTACACCAGTGATGTTCAATGTCAAGAATTTATTCCCCAAAAGGTGGAAGTGTCAGCCACCGAACCTGTATCCAGCGCCATTGGTAAAATTGTCCAAGAACGAGACACCGCCGACTTTAGTTTGTCTGGTTATCGGGTGAATGTGCGAAATGGGGTAGCTACTGTTGATTTGCGTTTATCTCCCCAGTCTAAGCGCCAAATAGCTTCACTTTCTAGCTGCGAACAGTTTGCTTTATTTGGAAGTGTCCGCAAAACTTTGATGAGTAATTCTCAATGGAAAATTAAAGATGTGCGCTTTACAGAGAAGGGCGAAGACATCGTGCTTTAGTTATAGCAGAAGGCAGGAGGCAGGAGGCAGGAGGCAGGAGGAAAAGTCTTACTATTCCTGACACTCAAGCTTTGAAATTGTCCTAACATCTCTAACTACCGCTATATTTTTGATTCTGCTTTACTTTTATGGGTGGAGGCGCACAAGATAAAAATTGCGTTTCCACCCAACACTTATTTTTGTAGTTGAGAAATTTTGCGGTTTTCGGCGTATTATTTTGTTGGGTTACTACATGAGAAGCGATCGCACAGCATTCTGACTCCTGATTTCTGAATTCTCCTTACACATTGTTTGTATTGACATTGTATACACAAACCCATATATTTATAGTATGGAAAATCAAAATCGTAATATAACCATTAACATTCGCGCCCACCAAGCGCAACGAGATTTGATTGATTTAGCCGCAGAGGCTTTAGGTAAAAATCGCTCGGATTTTATGTTAGAAACTGCTTGTCGAGAAGCCCAAGCAATTTTATTAGACCGCAGATTATTTGTTTTAGATGATGAAAAATTCCAAGAGTTTATGGCAATTTTGGATGCACCACCATCAGTCAATGAAAACCTACGTCAATTACTAACAGAAAAAGCGCCTTGGGATGAATGAATCTCATCAAATATTGCAGCCTCCCCAACCAATTAAACCAGAACATAAGTTAACAGATTTTAATTCAGGTAATGCAGAATTAGATGAATGGTTGCAGAAACGAGCATTAAACAACGAAGCTAGTGGTGCATCCCGAACTTATGTTGTCACAATTGAGCAAAAAGTTATTGCTTATTATTGTCTCGCTAATGGTAGTGTATTGAATACCACTGCACCAGGGAAAGTTAGACGCAATATGCCAAATACAATTCCTGTGATGGTAATAGGCAGGCTTGCTGTAGACTCTAACTGGCAAGGAAAAGGAATTGGTCGAGCTTTAGTGCGTGATGCAGTAATTCGGACATTACAAGCTGCTAATATTGCGGGAATTAGAGCTATCCTTGTTCACGCAATGTCTGAGGAAGCCAAGCAGTTTTACGAGAGATGTGGTTTTGTTGCTTCACCTGTTGCACCTATGACGTTGATGATTACGGTGAAGGACGGGAAAGCAGCTTTTGGAATTGATTGATTCCCCAGTACCTGTAGGTATTTATGATGGTAGTTTGGGTGGAGGCGCACAACAGGTATCAGAAGCCACACGATAAATCTAAATTGTGCCGTAACCCAACACTAATTGCAGGGTTAATTTTTGTAGTTGAGAAATTTCGCGGTTTTCGGAGTATCATTTGTTGGGTTACGCTGTCGCTGCACCCAACCTACGGGAGAGGCGCAGATATAATTGGAAAAAGGTGAAGTAAATGCTGGAACTCCGCCCTATCCGAAATGAAGCTGATTATCGTGCAGTGCTTGATGAAATTGCACGGCTATTTGATGCCCAACAGAATACACCAGAATGCGATCGCTTGGAAGTTTTAACAACTTTGGTGGAAGTTTATGAACAGCAACATTATCCCATCATTCCACCAGACCCGATTGAGGCAATCTTATATTATCTTGAATCCCGTGGGTTATCTTGGCAGGATTTAGAGTCTATTATTGGAAATCGTGGGGAAGTGGCTCTTGTTTTGCATCGCCAGCAACCACTAACACTAGATATGATTCGGCGTTTGCATTCCTGTTTGGGAATTCCGGCGGAGGTATTGATTCAGCCATACTCTCTCCACAAAAATTCAGCTTGATTTATTGGGTTAAACTACGTTTCAGCTAACCTACAGGAGAGGCGATCGCACTAAGATAAGTTACACTCACAGTACTATAGTCATTTTTTCCCAATCGAGAATGATAAATGACCCAACAGTATTACATATACATTATGACTAATTCATACAACACTGTGCTTTATACAGGAATGACCAACAATCTACAAAGAAGAGTGTATGAACATAAAGAAAAGTTAGTGGAAGGATTTACGAAAAAATACAATATTAATAAGTTAGTTTATTATGAAATATTTGAAGATGCCTATATGGCAATTAGTAGGGAAAAACAAATTAAAGCAGGTTCTAGGCAAAATAAAATTGATTTAGTTAATAGTATTAATCAAGAATGGAAAGATTTATATAGTGAATTGTAATTTGTCATTGCGACCAAAGGGAAGCAATCTCCTCCTCTCGTTGGTTTCATGACTATTGCGATGGCTACCCTGCGGGAAGTCTTACGCCTACGTTACCTCGCCATGACAGAATATGCGATCGCTCTATTATGACATCATCAGTTCATTGTCATTGCGACCGAAGGGAAGCAATCTCATCTCCTCGTTGGTTTCATGATTCTGGCGATGGCTACCCTGCGGGAAGTCTTACGCCTACGTCGTTCCTCCTCGCCATGACAGAATGTGCAATCGCTCTATTATGACATCATCAGTTCGCTGTCATTGCGACCGAAGGGAAGCAATCTCATCCTCTCGTTGGTATTATGATTCTTGCGATCGCTTCGTCGCCTCGCCATGACAGAATCTTATTGAATTGGACAACTGTTCGACCTTGCAGCCTACCAAGCTATCCGACTCGGTTTGATATTCGGAGGTTGTCGCCTTCCTCGCTGGTTCAGGTCTGGACTCCTTGGTGTACGCTCGATAAATTCCCACTTACCGACTCTGACTTTGAGGAGTACTCACGCCACAGCAACCGCCACCACACGAAAACCCACATTGTTGTTACGATTCTCGCGCGTATTCCTGTTACGGTTGGCAGAACGGCAATTCCTGGCATTGTTGATCCAACTACCGCCACGCAGCAGCTAAAATCGACCAGCCCCATGCCCAAATTCTCAACAGGTGAGAAATTTGAGTTAAATGTAGTGTATAATAGTTTTGATATCGAGACACCAGATTTTGAAAAAATTTTTTACCGCCTGACGGCGGGGAAGAAGAGAAAAGAATAAGAAGTGCAAAGAGCAAAAGGGTAAGAGTGCAAAGGGCAAGGAATCCTCACGCCACAGCAACCGCCACCACACGAAAACCCACATAGTTGTCACGAGACTCGCGCGTAAGCCTGAGACGGCTGGCAGAACGGCAATACCAGGCATTGATGAACCAACTACCGCCACGCAGCAGCTTTATGTTATTATCTTTACCAGTTAACCACGCACTTCCATCTTCCGGTGCGTCTTGGTAATTTTCGTTATATACATCTTGACACCATTCATATACATTACCACACATATCACACAAACCAAAGGGATTTGCTGGAAATATTCCGACATTTGTTGTTTCCCCTCGATTTTTACCTTTGGGTGCAGCGCCGTAGGGATATTCACCGTTGTAGTTAACTAATTCTGGGGTGATGGTTTCCCCAAAATAAAACGGCGTTTTTGTATTTGCACGACAAGCATATTCCCATTCCGCCTCACTGGGTAGTCTATATTCACGTCCTGTTTTGTCACTCAATTTTTTACAAAACTCTACCGCATCATCCCAACTTACATTTTCTACAGGTCTTTTTTCGCCTTTGAATCGAGAAGGATTATTGTTGTTACCTATAATTTTTTGAAAAATATTCCCACCCATAACGGCTTGATACTGCGCCTGGGTAATAGGATATTTCCCCATGAAAAAACCAGGAACTTTTACTTCATGCTGTGGTTTTTCATTTGAATATCCGTCCCCTTCCGGTGAACCCATCATAAAGGTTCCCCCTGGTATCTGCACCATTTCTAAGGTGACACCATTTCCCAAGTCTTCTTCAAAATATTTTGCTTCGCAGTTGCGGCGGTTGGTGATGTTACCTGTTGCGTCTACCGTCACCGTTTCAAATCGAAAGGTTTTTAAGAAATTTCTTTCAACAGTAGATGTGCCTTTAGTAGACTGTTCAGCAGTAGAAATAGGTTGTGGTAAAGGTTGTTGTGGACGTTCCCAGCGTAAACGCTCAATTCTTTTAATTGCTTCAATTGGATCTCTATCATTTCCCGAAGCAGCAGCTAAAACGCGAATCCATAATTGTTCTGCTAAATCTAAATTTCTGTTGACTTCTGCTTGATAAGCATCTATTTTCAAAGTCGCAATATCAGCCAGGGTTGCATATCGCGGTACAAGAATCAGGTGCGATTTATTTACAGGTTCCGCAATAATATATGGTGTTTGCCTCGCACTTTTATGCTGACGCACAATTTCCGGCACACGAAAATTGAGGTGCTGGTTTAACCTTTCAACAGTGGCGCATTGTCCCCGAACTCCCAACCCTTCTAATAACGCCGTAGTAAAAGCACCTTGTTGCAACGCCTCAATTTCATAAGAATATTCCTGGGGACTACAGGAAAATATACTAATAACACCTTGTTGACGTGCTTCCTCAGCCGTCTGTCTCCCGATACCTTCACCCGCACGAGTTCCCAAACTGCGACAAGCATCTAAAATCAACACAACATTATCTGCACCACAACGCCGCAACCGTTCGGTGACAAAGTTAATGGGTATCGCTGTTTCTTCAATATCTGCGGGGTTCCCATCCAAAGGCATGAGATAATCACGTTCAGCATGGCGCATCCCATGTCCACTAAAAAAGAACCAAAAGTTATCACCTGCACCCATGAAGGGTTGATTAAATAACTCTAAAAATACGCGCCGCAAATTTGCACGGGTGGGACGAGTTGATTTTCCGCCAATATCAGGTGAGTCATCGCTGAAGAAAAATATCTTCTCAAACCCCGCCTCGGTGCGAAGAAACTGCTGGATTAATTCTGCATCCCGCTTGGCATAATTTAGCGGTTGCAGATAATCATACTGGTTAATGCCTACTGCGATCGCCCAATTTTTCGCCATCTGACTTAAAAGTGCTGAGTAAAAGTTTTGTCGTGTACGCAGTTCATGACGGCTACTTTGGTTCTTGTCGCTTGAATGTCAGCTTTATCGCACCTTTCCCACTGGCTTTTGCACCGCTACCAATTAACTTGACTTCTCCTTCGCCACCAATTTCTACTGATAGTTCAATTTCCTCAAGCTGCATTTTAGAACTTGCTTGCTGTTCAGCACGACTAAACAAGCGTCCTACTAGTTGCAAGAACTGAGTCATGTTCTGTTCTAATTTTTGCGCGGAGACGGGAACCGCATCCCCTTTTGTGCTGCTAGGTTCTTTGGCTTCGTCTCCCCAGCCTCGTGGGTTGTTAATTCCGCCTTTTGTCCCGTCAGGAATGGTAATTGGCGCTACGTCGTCGGTGACAATCAAAATGCTGTCTGGTGGTGTGTCTGACATATCTATGCTCGGTTTTTATTTAGCATTTTCGCATAAATATTTTGTATCACGTAGAAACACGGAGAGATTTTACATTAGATTATTAGTGATGCTTCAGATCCCCGACTTCTCAAAGAAGTCGGGGATCTTTCAGTACACCTGTTTTATCGAATGCAGATTTAGCTAATATGGAAGTTGAACGCTGATACCCTGTAGAGTAACTGGTGATGATGAAGTGCGATCGCCTAAATTTCTCGTAAGATAAATCATCAAGTAACTTGTTCTTTCTGGGTAAGTGCATTGCTTGAGCCAGTTCAGTTAGCGATATTTCTAGTGGTTCAGGAAAGTCTTTGAGTAAAATTTCTCCAGGATGACTAGGAGGACGATATTTAGGTATTCTCATGATTATGTACCTCAATCATGATAATCTACTATTTCTACTTCACAAGCTCCTTCATTTGTCCACACAAAACATATTCGATATTGCTTGTTAAGTCTAATACTATGCTGACCTTATCTGTCACCTTGTAATGCTTCTAATTTATTACCGAGAGGTATTTTCATATCATCTAAAGAAATTGCAGTAAAGATTAATCTTTGTAGGTGGCGTTGGAGACGCACAACAGATATCAAAAGCAACACGATAAATTTAAATTGCAGCGTTCATTTTTGTAGTTGAGAAATTGTGCCTTTTTCGGCGTATCATTTGTTGGGTTACGCTGTCGCTCCACCCAACCTACGGGAGATAGCTTTTGAACATCAACCAATACCACATTTTTTTGTAATGTCAATCTAAAACCTACTATCCGTTATAAAAAACAACATTTAAAAGTAAGCAAAAAGTAAGAAATGGATTTTTCGTTAAACGCCCAAAACTTTACAGGACAAGAAAAGTAGATGGTACGACCGCGCAAGGTTTTTGCTCAACATTGGCTCAAAAGTGACAAGGTACTCAACGCAATTGTGCAGGCGGCAGATTGTAGTACAAATGACCGCATCCTGGAAATCGGGCCGGGTACAGGCATTTTGACTCGGCGTTTATTACCTTTGGTAGAAGCTTTAGTAGCAGTCGAAATTGATAGAGATTTATGTAAGTTATTAGTCAAAGAATTAGGAAGTAAAGAGAATTTTTTATTATTACAAGGTGATTTTTTGGAGTTAGATTTAGCAGCGAATTTAACAGCGTTTCCCAAATTTCAAAATGCGAATAAAGTAGTGGCGAATATTCCTTACAATATTACTGGGCCAATCATCGAAAAATTATTAGGAACAATCGCCAATCCTAACCCTAAACCATTCGATTCGATAGTGCTATTAATTCAAAAAGAAGTAGCAGAAAGATTGTATGCTAAAGCTGGGTCAAAAACCTTTGGCGCTTTATCAGTTAGGGTGCAGTATCTAGCAGAATGTGAGTTAATTTGTCCAGTTCCGGCTAGTGCATTTTACCCAGCGCCAAAAGTAGACTCGGCTGTTGTTAGGTTGCGTCCGCGTCAACTAGAAACTTTAGCTAACGACCCACGCAGATTAGAGAATCTGATAAAGTTAGGTTTTGGGTCAAAGCGCAAAATGTTGCGGAACAACTTGCAATCTGTAATTGACCGCGATCGCCTGACCCAATTACTGGAACAATTAGAAATAAATCCCCAAGCCAGAGCTGAAGAAATCAGCACTCAGCAATGGGTAACTCTGAGTAACCTACTCAGCACTTTTAACTCAGCACTCAGCACTCAAGATGCGTAGTTACACCCTCATCGCTCCTGCCAAAATTAATTTGTATCTGGAAATCATTGGCGATCGCGCTGATGGTTATCATGAGTTAGTCATGATATTGCAAAGCATCGACCTCGCCGACAAAATTTCTGTCCGCGCCATCAGTGAACAAATTATTCGCGTCCACTGTAACCATCCCCAAGTCCCCACCGATAAAACTAATCTCGTCTATCGCGCCGCCGAATTAATGACCAAACAATTTCCTGAAGCGGCGGCGAAACATGGGGGAGTGGAAATTACATTAGAGAAAAATATTCCCGTCGCGGCTGGGTTGGCGGGAGGTTCCACAAACGCGGCGGCGGTATTAGTCGGGATAGATTTATTGTGGAACTTGGGACTGACTCAAACCGAAATTGAAGAGTTGGGTGCTACTTTAGGTTCAGATATACCATTTTGTGTCGCAGGTGGAACAGCGATCGCTACAGGTAGAGGAGAACAACTCGCACCACTGCCAAATTTAGATCATATATATATAGTATTGGCGAAATATCGTAGCCTAGAAGTATCTACCCCTTGGGCATACAAAACCTATCGTCAAGAATTTGGTCATACATATCTCAAAGACACCGAAGATTTAGCCGCGCGTGCAGCCGCAGTTCATTCCGGTGAAATAGTCCAAGCAATAGTTCGTAAAGATGCAACAGAAATTGCTCAAAAACTGCACAATGATTTAGAGCGTGTAGTTTTACCTGCTTATTCTCAAGTCATGCAACTGCGAGAACTGTTTGCAACTCAACCAGGAGTTCTCGGAACTATGATGTCTGGTTCTGGGCCGAGTGTGTTTGCAATTGTCGAGTCGGAACCCGAAGCACAAGCAGTCAAACAATTTATCAGAGAAGCAATTCCCGACGAAGATTTAGAATTGTTTGTGACTCGTACCATTACACACGGCATTCAGATAGCATCTTAAAAAGTGAAGAGTGCTGAGTTGAAAGTGCTGAGTGCTGAGTTGAAAGACCGTCCACAATTCATCGTGGTATCAACCTTCTCCTGATTATAAGATTCCACCCACAAGGGACGGGGAATTTACCGAGTGCGAAAGTGCTTCCTTCCTCTTTTTCTTACTCAGCACTCAGTACGGTAAAAAGTAAAAAGTGTTTGTTCAAACTAAGCCAAACTGATTCTGAACTTTGAATGCAACAATACCAAGCAAGACAACAAGTCCTAAAGCTCTGCGAAAATAATTTACACCTTCAAACAATTCTAGCCAAGCCCAAGTAAACAAAGAGCCAGTCGCCAGGGTATCAAACACTAGATGGATTTTCCCAGTCGAAAAAATTAGCGACAATATACTTGTGACAAACCACACAATCAGAGGTAAGTTTGGCATTTGAGCAATGACAATATTACCATTGCGATCACGGAAGGTTTTATCGACTAATGTATTGTCCATAATTTTCGCTGGGAGTTGTTTAATCCAATTAAAACATTCAGACACATCCCAGCCCAATGTATCTAATTGCTGATATTGGGGCAGTTCAGATATGTCTGTATGGGTATATTCAGATTAATGCAGCAAGCAAGATACAATTGTGGACATAGCTGAGACGCGATGGAATTTTTCTGATTGTATGAGTGACCAAAATATCACACCCCAAGAAACCACAACACCAACTCAAGTATCACCACTGCGCTGCATTACAGGCGCAATCATTTCTAGTGGATTAGCATATACTTTATATTCGCTGATGATTGCGATCGCTACTAACTTCGCCAGCAAACCACTCCATTCTCAAAATGAACTCGTCATCAAGATTAGCTCTGCGGTACGCACCTTAGTTGTGGGGATAGTTGCTTTAGGTAGCGGCATATTTGGGATAGTAGCGATCGGTTTAATCGCTCTAGCTGTGCAACTATTAATACAGCAGTTCTCAGCTAAACCAAAAAGCAACTAAATAAACTTTTATCTCCCTTGTCTCCCTTGTCTCCCCTTCCGCCATACTATCTCTGACTCACATGCAAGCACTTTTCCAACTGAGTGCAAGTATTCAGAAGCTGCTGCTTTTTTCGCCAATATTTGGGAGGTATGCCATGATGCTGGCGAAATTGACGAGAAAAGTGACAAGCATTTTGATAACCCAAAGCCAAAGCAATTTGTTCAACAGTTTGGCTGGTATCCTTGAGTAAAGAACGCGCCGCCATCATCCGCCGTTTCAAAATCCAGCCGTTGACAGTTTCTCCTGTTTGTTTGGCGACACGGTTAGTTAAATAAGCACGGGAGTAACCCACCGCTTCAGCAACTTTCGCTAAAGTAATTCCTTGGTGATAATTTGCTTCGATGTAGTCAAAAACTTGTTTGAGTTGGGGAACCGATGGGAAAATAGACTTTGGTGTTTCCGAGACAGTCACGTTTGCAGGTATAGGTTGTGATTGAGTCGCGTACCAATACCTCAGCAAAGCTTGTTTTTCTAACCGGGTTTGAATCGCCCTCAACAATTGCTCCACCGTTAAAGGTTTGGTAAGATAATCATCCGCGCCCAACTCCATACCTTTACGCAAAGCATCTTTAGTATCGCTACCAGTGAGAAACATAAACGGAATAATTGCTGTGAGTGGGTCTTGACGTAAATCATTTAAAACATCATAACCATCCCTATCCGGCATCGAGATATCACAGATGACCAAATCAGGTAAATTCTCTTGTGCTAACTGGATACCAATACGACCATTTTCTGCGCCGATGGTTTCATAACCCTCAGCTTGTAGACTTTCTAAAAAGAGATTGCGAGTAACAGCATCATCTTCAATGACTAAAATTGTGTGCATCATTGTTTCATCATTAGGATTTGTGGCAGGTTAAAAAACTCATTCAAAACTTTGATTATTTTCAGTACTGGGTGCTAAGTAAGGAAAAAATTTTCTGCACTTTGGTAAATATCACGTCACGCGATGCCTGTGGGAGTTCTTTTAACTCAGCACTCTTCATTTCATCGAGGGGAAAATAACTGTAAAAGCTGTGCCTACACCAACTTCACTTTTCACATCAATGTGACCACCATGTAAGTCAACTAGAGTTTTCACAATTGATAGTCCTAGTCCAGTACCCGGTAGATGAGCAATATTGCTACCTCGATAAAACGGCTCAAATAGTCGCTGTTGTTCTGCTATGGGTATACCAATACCTCTATCTACAACTTGGAAAATCACCTTCTCTGGTTCGCAGAAAAGTTTTAAATCTACCACCGCACCTGATGGAGAATATTTAATTGCATTGTCGAGCAAGTTTTTCAGAATCGGCGCTAGTAATTTTCTGTCGATAAAAGTAGTGCAGCAGGAACCTTGGCTATCAAAATTAATTTTGTTTTGACTATAGCAAGTATGAAATTGCGTGACTATCTCATGGCAAAACTGTACTAAATTCAGTGGTTGAGCCTCGATATGTAATTTAGCCGTTTCTGCTTTGGCAAATAACAAAATGTCGTCTAACATTTTGCTCAGTTGCTCGACGGCTGTTTGAATCCGCCCTAACAATGGTAGGGTTTTCTCAGTTGTCCATACATGGATGTGCTTTTTGAGTAAGCTATTAGAAAATGAAACTATATTTAGCGGTGTACGTAATTGGTGAGACACCATAGATAAAAATTGCGATCGCAGTTCGCCGAGTTGTTGTGATTTTTCTACAGCTTGGCTAAGTTCGGAAATGTCCCAAATACTCCAGACTCTCCCAATAATTTTTTCTTCTAGCCTCTGCGGTTGGGAGTATTGCGCGAAGATTCGACCATCTTTTAACTCTAAAATATCGTAGCGATCGCCTGTAAAATCACACCGCATCTCCCACATCGAATCACGTAATAACTGCGGCTGTTTCAGTTGATTTTCCAAAAAAGCTCGCCATTGCACGCTATCCCTTGATATTGTCAGAGAGTTGGGAACTTGCCACATCTCAATGAATTGTTGATTCACACTAACAATATCTGCTTCTAAACTAACTGCAATCACGCCATGAACCGTTGACTCCAAAATATACCGCAGTAAAGTCGCCGATTTTTCTAAACTCGATGTTTTCTGCTTCAGGGTTAACACTTCTTGCTGTAAATGTTTATTAATTTCTTGTAATTCCGCAATTAAATTGTGCATATTTAGTTCTAATATTTCATCACTCTCACACCTAAAAATGTAGTTCAATTCCCAGGCTTGACCAACAAATGTCAACTCGGATTGTGGTTTATGTACTAATTTAAAGATGGAACTAACTAACGTGTAACCGTCAGCCTGCATATCCCGCACTCCTTTTAACTAGTTGACAATCAAGCTATATAAATAGCCTGAATAGATGGCAATAGCTGAAGTGGAAATTAAAAATTAATTGAAATTGCTGATTTATTTAAAAATATTCTACCAATAAAAGGATATCACTTTTACTTTCTTGATATAAAAAAATATTGCTTACTAAAAAGTATTTTTTTATATAGATAATATAAAGTCAACTTCATTTAGACTACTAATTCAGTAGCCAGCCGCAGTATAAATAGCTTGTTTTTTATCAAAGAGTATTAGATATCTCAGCTTACTCACCAAGTCAATAATTAGTAAGAGATTAAATCTAAAAACTATACATTTATCTCACAATTTTGAATATGAATAGACTCAAATAAAATCCCAGAATAACGAAGGTGTTATAAACTAACATAAATTTATTACTTAGTTTTGTGCATATAATATTTAATTTTTCAAATTTTACTCCCTAGGGAATCTAACTATAAAATAATCAGCATAATCATCTGCCTCTAGATATAAATAAATCGATGAATCAGCTAAATTAAGCACTAAAATAGGCAAATAACAACATATACATCTATCTTAAGAAATAAAAAGAAATAATTTTGTATGTGTTTTAAAACACATAAAATTAATTCTGTTGACAAAAAAATCGCAGAGAGAGTCAAACATTGATGATTTTTCAGATCATGTAATACCCCTGCATTGTTGGTATTTCTTCAAAACAGTAGAGAGTTATTATTTTCCTCTGATTGCGGAGATAGAAAAACTTTATGAAATACAGACTCAACAGCCTGTCTCCTCACCTCAATAATTATTGAGATTCCGTCGGCAACGGTAAAACCAAAGTAAAACAAATCTCTTTTGGGCGCGATTCCACAAAGATAGAACCCCCCAAATGTTCTACGAGTTTTTTCACCAATGCCAACCCCAAACCAGTGCCGCCAGACGTTAAATGTCCTATATTGGGGATGCGGTAGAACTTATCAAAAATGCGAGATAGTTCAGCTTCAGGAATTTCTACACCAGAATTAATCACGCAAAGATGCAGGTGATTATTTTGATGGGAAGCAGTGATTGTGATAGTTTCTCCCGCAGGCGTGTACTTACAGGCATTTTTAACCAACTCACGCAGAATGCGACTCAGGCTAGATATATCAGTAGTTAGCAATGGTAAATCAGGAGGTAGTTTAATTTGCACATTCTGGTGCTGTTGTTGAGATTGAATAATAAATACTTCGATGCTGTAGGGAATCCAATCACCCAAGTTAATCGTCGTCAATTGTAAGGGATAAAACTCAGCATTTAAATACTGCAAATCTAGTAAATCTTGAATTAACTGGAGTTCACCTTGGCACTCTTCATGTAAAATTGTTAAGTATTGCAATATCTTGGGATTATGATGATTTACATTTGTTAATTCAGTTTCTAGTAATTGGATAAATGATTGAATATTCGCTATAGGATTGCGTAATTCGTGAGAGATAGAACAGAGAAAATCATCTTTTAATTGATTGAGCTTTTGTAACTCTTCAACTTGTGCTTGAGCCGCTTGATAAAGTCGAGCTTGACGGAGTGCGATCGCACATTGATTTGCTAACTGTTTAACTAACCTAACTTCCAGTTCATCAAAGGCTTTGGCTGCTGATTTAAACAACCACAAACTCCCCAGAGTTTTTTGATTATCAAAAATTTGACATAATAAAATTGCATATTTTCGCTCAACTTTATCCTCACCGTTGAGAAAGTACCAGCAAAATTGCGTACTGTGTTTTGTCCGCATTGTTGTGGGGAATTCCACCCAACTCTTTATTTGCTTAATACAAGTCACTCCCCAGTCAGGTTCACTATCTTTGTTATATTCATAGGCAACAGCACAAGTTTTTAAATCATTGGTACAAATAGTTGCATAACAGCAATCTAGCTCTAAACCAACTACCAACTCTGCCACTGCTGCTTGCCAAATATGTTTCTCATCTAAACTATCACGAACTGTATCTGTAATACGTTTTAATCTTCCCTCAAACTCTAGTGATCTTTGTAACTCCGCAGTTCTTTGGATAATTTGTTGTTCAAAACATCGGTTCAGTTCTTGCAAAGCTGCTTGTGCTTGTTGACGTTCTTGAATTTCTTGCTGTAAGTGTTTGTTTTGCGCCAAGAGCATTTTTCGCTGCTCATAAATAATCAACTGATTCTGCACTCTCGCTAATACTTCTGACTCTTGAAAAGGTTTAGTAATGTAATCTACTCCACCTAGTTCAAAAGCTTTAATTTTATCTGTAATTTGGTCTAATGCACTAATAAAAATTATAGGAATATTAGCAGTTTTTTCTTGCCGTTTTAATTGTTGACATACTTCATACCCACTGATTTCTGGCATGTTAATATCAAGTAAAATCAAATCAGGTGGTTCTAGCTGTGCAGCTTGAATTGCCATCTTAGCACTGACAGTTTTTTTGACCTTAAATCCGTGAGCTTCCAGGATTTTTGCTAATAAGCGTAAATTATCTGGTGTATCATCAATGAGTAAAATCAAAGCAGAATCAATTGTCAATTTTGATAAAGACATAATTTATTGGTTTAATTTTAATTAATCTAAAATATCTTTTAGCAAATTAATAATTGTCTCTAAATGAAAATTATCAACTAAATCTTTTAAAGCCTCTGCAAGTTGAGACTTACTGGCAGGAATTTCTTGGAAAAGTTGATAAAGCTTTTCATCATCAATAATTAATGCCGCTTCATAAACTTGAGCCAGCCAACTTGCTGGCATATCTGCCAAATCAGAGGTTGTTAATTTTTGTGATTGATGTTTGGATTCTGGAAATTTTGGCTGATGATTTTCCGCATAAACATAGCGCACGCCGAGATATTGTGCCATTTTCTCCAACAGAACGGTTTCTTCAAAAGGTTTAGCCACAAAATCATCACAACCTATTTGTAAAATCACTTCTCTATCTTCAACAAAAGCACTGGCAGTCAACGCGATAATTGCTAAAATTTGGTTTTGATTATGAGCGCGAATTTGTTTAGTTGCCTCATAACCATTCATCACAGGCATTTGTATATCCATCAAAATTAGATGGGGTTGCCAAGCTTTACAGATATCAACAGCCATCAGACCATTTTCGGCTGCACAGACCTCAAAACCGACAGATTTCAGCAGCTTTACCATTAACTGCCGATTTTCTAAAACATCCTCAACAATTAAAATTCGATATCGAGGTTGACCAGGTTTTAAACTAATAACTCGCCTAGTAACTTGGGTAGCAGGTAAAACATCCAGTTTTTCGGCGATAGTCATCTGCACGCTACAAGTAAAAGTTGCGCCTTGTCCGAAGATACTTTGAGCGTGAACATCGCCCCCCATTAATCTGGCAAACTGGCGGCTAATGGCTAGTCCCAAGCCTGTACCTTGCATAAATTGTCTGCCACCTTTAGCTTGTGCAAATGCTTCAAAAATTAACTCTAAATCTTCGGTGGTAATGCCAGGGCCAGTATCTTCTACCACAAATTCTACAATTACCTTACCCGATTCTTTGGCATATTTAGCATAGGAAACTCGCAGCGCCACATAACCAACCACTGTAAATTTAATGGCATTGCCCAGTAAGTTAATTAATATTTGTCGCAGTTTACCTTCATCACCACAAACATATTGATTTACCTCTGGACTAAACTGCGTAATGATGTTTATTCCTTTATCAGAAGCTTTGAGGGCAAACATTTCTTGAATTGAAAAAATTAATCGATATAAATCAAAGTAGCTTTCATTTAAAGTGAGTTGCCCCGCTTCAATTTTTGACATTTCTAAAACATCATTAATTAAAGCTAATAAATGTTCACCACTACGACTAATAATGTCTAAATGTTCTCGGTCATTTTGCGACAAAGAGCTATTACGAGTCATAATTTGGGTGAAACCTAAGATAGCATTGAGTGGTGTACGCAATTCATGACTCATTTTAGCTAAAAACTGGCTTTTGGCACGGTTAGCAATTTCGGCTTGCTCGGCTGCTTGCTGAAGTGCTACATGGGAAAATTCTAAAGCTGCTAACATCAAATTATTCTTCATTTCCTGTGCAACTTCAATTTCAAATGCTTGCCAGGGATAGGATTTATTTTTAACTGTTTGTTTCCACAGTTCAAATGATTTACGAGGAGTCAGACGTAAAGTATTATCTGTAGCTAGAGAAATTGATGCTTGCGGATTCCCCGCCCAATTCACAGTCTGGACTTGCTCAGGGCGTAACCAAATAATATGATAAGACCTGTGATTCAGGAAAATTGAAATGGCGAGAATACCACTAACTTTATTTTTAAATTTTCTGGACGGAGGATAGAGTTGTGGTAATGAGTCAGTGTAAAAAACTTCTTGTCGTTGTTGATCAGCAAGCCAGGTTATTAGCTTTCGGATATCACTTTCTGAGGGGGTTTGCCCAATTAAAGTTAATTGTTCTTCTAATAATATGGCAACACCTTGAGCTTGCACTAAGTTTAACAAATTAGATTTGTTGCGTTTAAAAACATTGCCAATATAGTCTAACTTATTAGATAATGCTTGTCTGAGTTGTTCTTGAATTATTTTAACTTTTTGGCGGTAAAAATTTAGTTCTCTTTCTTGTTGATTGATTAATTGAACTGAGGCAAACTGCCCAATAAATTCACAAATTTTGCGAATTTCATAATCAACATTTCTAGGTGTATGATGGTGACAAGCAATCATCCCCCAAAGCCGATTTTGATTGATCAGGGAAATACACAAAGTTGCGGTGACACCCATATTCTGCAAATATTCTATATGCCAGGGTGAAACGCTTCTTAATGTTACTGTACTTAAATCTAAGAGTGGATGAGAGGGAATTAACTTGACTGGCTGATAATTGATGTCGGGAATTAAGCGTAAATATTTTTCGTAGTAAAGTTGTCTGGCTTGGGCGGGAATATCTGAAGCTGGATAATGTAAGTCTAAATAACTTTCGAGATGACTGAGCTTATCTTCGGCAATCACAACTCCACTGTAGTCTGCTTCTAATCTATAGAGCATAACCCGATCAAATTGGGTAATTTTTCTGACTTCTTTGACAATAATTTGAAATAGTTCTAGGGAATTTTTAGCATTGGTTATTTGGGAAACTGTTTGTTCTAAAAGATGACAATAACCAAAAAATTGACTATTTTGTGTATGTGAGCGTGGTTCTAATTCTAAGATAAAAATATTTTGCGATCGCTGGATGGTTGCAAGAAAAAAATTGGGCGCATTTTCTCCAAGAAATTGCGATAGTTCAGATTTTAATTCCAACAAATGCACAAATGGTAAAACTTCTTGTTGCAGAGCATCAATAATCGATTGTACTTGTTTTGAAGCGAAAAGTAATGTTAAATTATTTCCAATTAAATCGGCTGCGGAAATCCCAAAAAATTCACTTGTATTTTCACTAGCTTGTAGAATCTTGAGATGTGGTAATTCCAAAGCTAACAGGACACCAAATGGTTGAATATAACCAGGAATGTTGATTGGTTCCTGATCGCAGTCAATGACAGTCATCGTATCAAAATCGGTCATTTTGAAATTGTAATATTTTATTTTTTCGAGAGAATTTGATGAGCAAAAAAGACATTTTATACCAAGTGTTTTCAGTTTACACTGTATTTAGCCAGAGATGGAATGAGGAAATGTTGGGAACGAGATGAATTTTGTGTTTCCGTGAAAAATTGTATGATCAAGTTAGTTATTTTTGCATATAACATTTATCCCAAAAATATCTTAGTGGCAAAAGTTTGGTAATTGCGATCGCTCCCCCAATGCCAATAATAAAAGAGCGTATATACATATATATATACGCTCTACGAGGAGAGAAAATTGGCAGTAAAGAGAAACTTATTCGTAAATAACAAACCCAGCCGCAGGGACAGTAATTTTCACCGCTTTCCCATTCCTGGCTGCAACTTTCACTGTTTGACCGACTTGTTGTTTATCGGTAGAGTAAATGCAAGTTAGGAAATCACCTTCATTGTGTAATTCGTTATCAATCGTCACCCAAGCTTCACGAGGTTGATCATAGTCGGTATTGATAGCTGCGACTATTTCTTGGTCGCTGAGAATACGAGACCAAGGGACAACAGAACGAATTTCATTACCGATGATTTGGGGTAAACCAAAGTTTACGCCATCACCAGAAATCGGACGGAGATATTGACGACCACGACTTAAAGCTTTCTTCGTGCTTCTAATTTTGAGAATTTGGGAAATTTCTTGATAAATGTAATTGTCTTCGTTAAAGAAGTGAACGCCTTTAGTAGCAAATGCGCCAAATTCACCGCCGAACATAGACTCGCGCAAATAGTGATCGCTATCTCCATGTCCATCAAAACCTTGTTCTGTACCATAATAAATACAAGGGATACCCAGCGTTAAAGCGTTGAGTGCTAAAGCGTTCAGTACTACTTTTGTCGCATCTTTATCTGCACAAAATCTGGCTTTGTTTTGTCCCTTACGTACTTGGTCATGGTCGTCGAACATCGTCACGACCTTATCTCTAAACCAAATGTGAGATTCTTTCTGTACCAGTAAAGAATTACGGAACAAACTAAAGTAATCTCTAGGGTTACGATATCCTTTCACCAAATATTCCAGTTTGTCAGGAATCTCATCAACACCTAAAGCAGCATCTAAACCTGTCTCCTCTAAAGTTTCAAATGCTCTCCTTCTTCCGCCAGTAATTTCACCAACCAAAAAGAATCTTTCTTTACCAATACTTTGGGCAAACTCATGAATCATCGAAGCAAAAATGCGCGTTGCGCCTTTATCCATGTGTTTGACAGGGGGGTGGGGTTGAAATGTACCTCATCCAACCGAGAACCGCTATATGTCATTACGAGGAACGAAGCAATCGCAAAATCTTACCATTCTGAGCGAGTTCATGAGATTGCTACTCTTCTCCCAAAGGGAGACGCTACGCGAACGGGAAGCCACTTCGTGTCTACGTCATTCCTCTGGAGCGAGACGCTACGCGATCGCTTGTCAGAAATTATTCAGCCGGATCTACAGTTTGGATCTTAGTGGAATTCCAATGCAAAACCTCCCACCTCCATCCAATATGCCTGACGGAAGAATGTATCCGCCACTTGATGACTATATAACTCGACATCCCGACGGTAGTATTACGGCAAAGTCACGAGGTCATCGCATTAAGATAGATGCGGATGGTAGTATGACAATCACAAACAGGAAATCAGGACAAGTAGAATTCAGTAAACCTGGATCTGGACAATGATTTACAAGAAAGAAGATTTTAACGATTCAGGAGACCAAGCATCTGAGTCAACAATACTCGATAAGATTTCTGTCCTTGCTAAACAAATAAAATTGTCTTTTCCAGGAGCAATAACGACCCTAGAAATCTTTTCTTCATGTTCTGCCATGCTTGACATTCGCCTAAATAACAAGCTGTTTGTCTTGGATTATTCTCCTACAAATGGTTTTGGGATTGATGAAGTGAGAGAAGAAGATGCTTTTAACACAGGCTACAGATTTAACACGAAAGATTTCTATATCGCCACAGAGGAACTGAATAAGTTGATCAAATCTACAGAAAAATAAAGTGTCTGCCATGAAAAGCATTAGTCATGATTCTCATAAATACTTTCACGGGTAAAAGCCTCTGGCTGTAATGCTCTATCACCGCCAAAGTTTCTCACTCGTTCATCAATCAACCTGAGTAGAGGTTCACTAATTCCAGTGACTTCAATTTTGTGATTGTCCATATTGTTTTTCATGATATGTCTCCAATGTAGGGGCAATGGCTGGAAAGCCTCTACTAAATTTTGAAAAACCAACGCCGACGATACATTCCATAAAGAATTGTCCACCACAATAAAACCATGACTATGGCAAATGCAAGTGAACCATTGAATCTCCCCGCCCAAGAGCGAAATAGGTTGTCATAAATCCAATTGTAGGTTGTGCTGCTGCCGATGTTAGTTTTGAGTAAAATTCGGGTGAGTATGCCAGAACCAACAAACAAAAAGATGGCATTCAGCCCCATCACTTCTAATGGTAGTCCCCAGTTTCTCAAATTGCGGACTTCGATGAGTTCATAACACAAAGCTAAAGTGAGTAATGCCCAACCTGCGGTAAACACAACATAAGAACTTGTCCAGAGTTGTTTATTAATGGGAAATAAAAATCCCCACAATAATCCAATTACTAAGGCAATTAAACCAAAAATTACTAAATTTACACTTGTGCGGCTTTTAATTGGCTGAATGCGTAACCAGTCGCCTGTAAAATATCCCAAAAAGACAGTGACAACAGATGGCAAAGTACTAAATAAGCCTTCTGGGTCAAAAGCGCCGCCGCGATAAATATGCTTACCTAGAATTATGCGGTCAATGTAACCACTGAAATTTCCTTCTGGGGTGAGATTTCCTGCGCCAAAGCCAGGGACGGGGATAAATTGCATCGCCAGCCAGTAACCGATGAGGATAACAGCTGTTAGTATCCATAACCAACGGCGGGAAAGATTGAGAACTGCTAAGGCTGCAAGTACATAAGCTAGACTAATGCGCTGCAACACCCCCATAATTCGCAGTGTGCCGAAATTGGGTGGTATGCCTTTAATTAACCAATCAAGGGTTAAAGAAACCAGCGCCAGGAACAAGCCCAGGGCAAATAATATCAGACCACGGCGGAAAATACGCTGATAGACAGTAGCCGTCGGGCGATTTTCTGGGGTGTACTTGGCGAAAGAAAACGGCATTGCGACACCGACAATAAATAAAAAGAATGGAAAAACCAAGTCTGTCGGTGTGCAACCATGCCATTTTGCATGGTCGAGAGGTGGATAGACATAATCCCAATTACCGGGATTATTCACTAAAATCATAGAGGCGATCGCAATTCCCCGAAATACATCCAGGGAAACGAGGCGCGTAGAGGGTGTAGAGGAATTTTTCATAACGTTATAGTTTAATCTGTTCAACGCTCCTCCAAAACTTTTGTGAACATCAAAGACATTTTTCTTAGTGGATTTTTACGTCTAGGAAAGCAGCACAGGAATTTAATTCTTACCGCCTGTCTCCTGTCTCCTGTCTCCTGTCTCATCCCAGTCCAAATGGCTGACTCCTCACCCCAGCCAGCCGCTATCATTCCCCCATCACCCAGCCGAGAATTTCGGGGGGTGTGGGTTGCAAGTGTGGCTAATATTGACTGGCCTTCTAAACCGGGTTTAACCACCAGTCAACAACAAGCCGAGTTAATTACAATACTCGATCGCGCGGCCAAATTAAAACTCAATGCCGTGATTTTACAAGTCCGTCCTGATTGTGATGCCTTATACCAATCTACATTAGAACCTTGGTCAGAATTTTTAACAGGACAAATGGGTAAACCACCCGCACCTTATTATGACCCCTTAGCTTTTGCAGTGGCAGAAGCCCATAAACGCGGACTGGAATTACACGCTTGGTTTAATCCTTATCGCGCCAGTCATCCCCAGGGCAAATCAACAGTTGCACCGAATCATATCAGCAAAACTCATCCACAATTAGTCAAACGTTACGGCAAATATCTCTGGTTAGACCCCGGTGAAAAAGCCGTGCAGGATTACACCGTGCAAGTCATTATGGATGTTGTGAATCGATATGATATCGATGGTGTGCATATTGATGATTACTTTTATCCCTATCCCGAAAAAGATAGAAGAAATAAAAAAATTGATTTTCCTGACCAAATTAGTTGGCAAAAATATCAACAATCAGGAGGGACAGCAACCCGTGATGATTGGCGGCGAGAAAACGTCAACACCTTAATTCAACGACTTTATCAAAGCATTAAAACAGCTAAACCTTGGGTGAAATTTGGTATTAGTCCTTTTGGCATTTGGCAACCAGGATTTCCCAAACAAATAGGCAATGAAAAAGCGTTTAATGCTTATCAAGAACTATATGCAGATTCTCGCAAATGGTTAATGAATGGTTGGTTAGATTATCTCTCACCCCAACTTTATTGGAAAATTGCACAGCCCCAAGAAAGCTATCCTGTATTGTTGAATTGGTGGACATCACAAAACACTCAATCTCGACATATTTGGCCAGGAATTTATACTAGCCGCATCGGACAAAACAGCCGCACAGCTTGGCCTGCTAAAGAAATTGTCTATCAAATTAAAACAACTCAAGGTCATGTTGGTTCTGATGGCAATATTCACTTTAGTATGAAACCTCTGCTACAAAATCGCGGCGGCATTGCAGATTTATTACCACAAGATGTTTATCACCATCCCGCATTAGTCCCGGCATCACCTTGGTTAGATAATACACCACCCGAAAAACCACAAGTCAGTTTAGCAAAAGATGTCACTGGGACTAAAACAGTTGTGAGATGGCAAGCTACAGGTAAACAAGCAGTTTGGTTATGGGTTGTGCAGACCAAAATAGGTAATGAATGGAATACCAATATTTTACCGGCTGGGCAGAATTCAACTTTGTTAAATAATCATCAAGTTGAAGATGTCGCTGTGTCGGCGGTGACTCGTTATGGTGTGCAAGGAACAAGCGCCGTTGTGGAAATTCCTCGATATCAGGCGAGACAATCTAATGTTCGCAGTTCTGTGCCAAGATTAAATTCTCGTTAATGAAGTTCTGATACTCATTAATGAGTCTTTGATACTCACGCGAGAGTCTTTTATACTCGTGCGCGAGTCTTGAATACTCGTGAATGAGTCTTTGATACTCACGCGAGAGTCTTGAATACTCGTGAGCGAGTCTTTGATACTCACGCGAGAGTTTTGAATACTCGTGAATGAGTCTTTGATACTCATGCGAGAGTCTTGGATACTCATGCGAGAGCCTTTTATACTCGCTCACGAGTCTTTAATACTCATGCGAGAGCCTTTGATACTCGTGAATCAGTTTTACCTCTCCCTAACCTTTCCAAGGGAAAGGCTACTGTGTACACACAAGTCAAAAATTTTTATGTTCAACCACATCCCGCCTAGAACTAAAGTTCCAGGCTAATAGCTAAAGTCCACTCAAGTGGACTGGAAGACATTTTTAGTTGAGTCATCTTTAGATGACTTGCGCTATTAGACTCGGAATTCATTCCGAGGCGGGACAGATGCACTAAACGAATATTTGTGTGTATACCTTACCCTTTGTAATGGAGGTTGTAGGGAGCGGTGAAGACTAATAAAGCTAAACCGAGAAATATTAGAATTAACAGGCTGAAGCGTGTAGTAAAATTTGCCTAAGTGCGTAAAACTACACATGGCTTTAGACTTCTCCGGTCAAAATCTCCGAGGACGCAACTTCAAAGGACAAAACCTTGCAGGTGCAAACTTTAGCTATGCCGATATTCGAGGCGCAAACTTTAGCGGTGCGAACTTGACAGGGGCAAATTTCAGTCACGCCAAAGCTGGACTGCAACGCCGATGGGCAATTTTTTTAGTCCTTGTCTCCTGGTTATTGTCGGGACTGTCAGGAATTTTATGGGCTTTAAACGGTTTCTTCGTGTTACTAATATTTGCTACTCCTTTAGATAATCAGATTGCTGGCTGGATTGTCTTAATCGTAGTAATTGCCTTTTTCCTGGTCACAATTCGCCAAGGAATATTAGCCGGAGCCGTAGCTGTAGCCTTCGCTGTAGTCTTCGCAGTATCCGGAGCCATAACCGTAGTCCTAGTCGGAACTCTAGCCTTAGTCGTAGCCGGAGCCGTAGTCGTAGCCGGAGCCGTAGCTGTAGTCGGAGCCGTAGCCGTAGCTTTCGCTGTAGCCTTCGCTGGAGCCGTAGCCTTCATCATAGCCTTAGCTGTAGCCGTAGCCGGAGCCGTAGCTGTAGCTTTCTTTGTAGCCGGAGATAGAGCCGAAGCCTTCACTGTAGCCGTAGCCGTAGCCGTAGCCGTAGCCGGAACGCTATTTAACATCTACATCGCTTGGCAAGCGATGAAAGGAGAAGAAAAGCATTCTTTGATTCGTAATCTCGCTATTGCCTTTGCAGCTACAGGCGGTACAAGCTTTCGTAACGCTAACTTGACTAATGCCAACTTCGCCAAAACCACGCTCAAAAGCACAGATTTCCGCAATGCTATCCTCACCCGTACTTGTTATCATCAAGCCAAGATGCTTGACCGTGTTCGCCCTGGTAACACCTATCTGCAAAACTCACAAGTACCTCAACTACTAGTTACAGGACAAGGACAAGACAAAAACTTTGACCGCCAAAACCTGCGGGGTATAAACTTACAATCAGCTAACCTAGCAGATGCCAGCTTTATCAGCACTGACCTCAGTGAAGCTAACTTGCAAGATGCTGATTTATCCAGAGCCAAACTTAAACAAACCCAACTCGACGCAACCGATTTAACAGGCGCAATTCTCACAGGTGCATTCATTGAAGATTGGGGCATTACCAGAGAAACTAAACTGTATGGAGTGAGGTGTGAATATATCTTCATGCGCTTACCCACGAAAGAAAATCCCGACCCCCTCCGCAAACCAGATAATCACCAAGAAGTATTTCAAGACGGTGACTTTGCCGAATTTATCCAACCAATTTTTGACACCCTCGACCTTTATCACAATCAAGGCGTTGACCCCCGCGCCATTGCAATTGCGTTCAAAAAATTAGCAGAAAATCACCCCGAAGACGAGTTAGAAATTGTCGCAATAGAGAAACGCGGCGATGATAAATTATTAATCCGCGCCAAAACTGCGGTAGACGTTAATAAATCGCAACTGAGTGCCGAATATTTTGCAGATTATAATCAACTCAAAGCTTTATCTCAAAGTCAACAATCATTACTTATAGAAAAAGACGATCGCATTCGTAGTTTAGAAACTATGCTGACAACTGCTCTCAAGCAGCCCAAATATTATATAGAAGGAGATAATAAAGTGTCGGATATTAGCGGTATTAGTATTCAAGGCAGCAGTAATGTTAGTGGTATTGCGGGTGGTGGTTCTGTTGCCAACTTAGGAACAATTAGCGGCAATGTAAATATTGCCATTAATGAGTTACCCGATTCCCCCAATAGTGAGCAACCAGGAATTAAAGAATTACTCACACAATTACAACAGGCAATTTCCCAATCTTCAGAATTATCTGATGAAGATAAAGCCGAGGCTTTAGAACAAGTGAAAACTCTAGCCGAAGCAGGTCAAAATCCCCAAGAACCTGCCAAGCAAAAAACTGCCAAAACAGCCATCACCATGTTAAAAGGTTTATTTTCTGGCTTACCCGCCGTCGCTACATTGGTAGAAGCAGCAAATAATTTATTACCTGTCATTTCTAAACTATTTGGGTTGGGATAATTCTGGAGGTTTAGATACCCGACTTCTTAAAGAAGTCGGGGATATTGGGGAACACATATCTTGCACATAGCCCCCACGAATGGAATTCGCGGCTATGAAAACGTAGACGCGCAAGCGGCTTCCCGCAGGGTAGTCCGCCTACGCAGACTAATGCAAAATCAAGGGTTTTGAACCCACGCAGGAGGTCACTAGGCTTGTCCTGAGCGTAGCCGAAGTGCGGGTTTTGTCTGTGTCCAAGACGCAACTCTTGTCTGCTCTCGCCGTGACACCAGTAAAAATTTTTATATTGAATATAAAGATTGATTAAGATTAATGGCGTACTGAAAAATATGATTAAGATGTTAGCTGAAAACTGGACTGTGATTGAAGCAAATTTACAGATTAACTGGCTGCTGGTAAATAACTGTTTGCAGTTTGCGGCTTGGGGAGTTTTTTCCCTGTTGCTGGCGGAGGTACTCAGGGATACTTACCATGCTTTATGTCACAAAGTAAGTTGGTTAGCTAAATGGCACAACAAGCATCATGCAGCCTATCGCCGCGACTTATCGGTAGTTTCTCTGAAAATGTATCAAGAGTCTCAGCTTTACCATGACATTGTAGAGTCGGTGCTTTTAGTCTTTGTTTTAACAATAGTTGCCTTATTGGTGAACCAATGGGGGTTGTGGTTCGGGGTATTATATGCTTGCACCTTTTTGTATGGGGCATCGGTGCGATATTTTCAAGGGAAAATAGAGACGGACTATAATCACTTACCCGGCCCTTTAGAAATTATTCCTTCGAGTTTGTGGGTAAATCGTGCTTACCATTGGCGACACCATTTTGATGATGTGAACGCTTATTACAGTGGCGTGTTTCCGTTGGTGGATAAAATTTTAGGTACAGCACTTTCTCTTAAAGGTAAAACCATCGCCATAACCGGTGCATCAGGAACTCTGGGACAAGCGTTAACAGCAGAACTGATTCAACACAATGCCAAGGTTGTAGCGATTACTACAAATCCAGATAAGTTAGTCACTCAAACCGGGGTAATGGTACTTCCTTGGGAGTTGGGGAATGAGGTACAACTGCGAGATAGGTTAGAAAAAGTCGATATTTTGATTATCAATCATGGTGTGAATGTTTATGGCGATCGCACACCCCAAGCCATCAATTCATCTTATGAGGTGAATACTTTTTCAGCATTGCGGTTGATGGATATCTTCATGACAACGGTGACGGGGCCACAAGACAAAGCCACCAAAGAAATTTGGGTGAATACTTCGGAAGCAGAAGTATCACCAGCCCTCAGTCCACTTTATGAACTGAGTAAACGCACCTTGGGAAATATTATTACCCTCAAACGTTTAGAAGGTAATTGCATTATTCGCAAATTAATCCTCGGCCCGTTTAAAAGTCAACTTAATCCCTATGGGGTGATGTCAGCTACCCAAGTGGCAAAATTCATTGTATTTTTAGCAGTCCGAGACTTTCGCAATATTATCGTGACAATTAATCCCCTGACTTATTTGCTATTTCCTTTCAAGGAGACTAGTACATGGCTGTATTATCGCGTGTTTAGTAAAGCTAAGAACTAGTAGTCTGCCAAGGAAACTTTGCGTTGTGGTCAGCAGAGGAGCAGAGGGGCAGAGGGGCAGGGGGGAAAGACTTACTGCAAGTTTCTCCCCTGCTCCCCTGCTCCCTTGCTTACCTCCACGTAGCAATTTTGGGTTGGTACACTACTAGAATTAATGCGATCGCTCATCAGTAAGATGTAGGATGGCGATCGTATGTATAATTCTGACTCGGTTCTAGCAGATAAAATGAAACAAAGACAGGCAACCAGCTAAACGGAAACTATTATGAGTCAAGCTATTGAAGGAGTACGTTGGACAATCCACGATATAGAGGTTCTACCTGAAAATGAGTGGACACGCTACGAAATTATCAATGGAGAACTGTTGGTGACTCGCACGCCTCACTATCGTCATCAACAAATATGTGGTAAAACTTTTCGCCAGCTTGATATTTGGTCAGAGTCTAGTGGTTTGGGCATGACAATTATATCTCCTGGGTTGATTTTTTCGGAAGCAGATAGTGTTATCCCCGATGTAGTTTGGGTTAGCCGAGAAAGATTAGCCCAAATTGAAGATGAAGCAGGACATTTAACAGCCGCGCCAGAATTGGTAATCGAAGTATTATCTCCCGGTACACAAAACGAACGTCGAGATAAGGAAGCAAAACTGAAACTTTACTCAATTCATGGTGTGCGTGAGTATTGGATTTTGAATCGCTTTACTAAACAAGTGGAAGTTTATCGCCGAGAAAAAGCCCAGTTAATTTTAGTTGCAACTTTGATAGGTGATGATGAAATAACTTCGCCACTTTTACCAGGATTTTGTTGTTCTATTAGTTGCTTTTTTCCTGAATAATCATAGCAGAAGGCAGGAGAGAAGAGGGTTATAGCTTTGTTTACCTTTCTTAACTTAGTTTTGTTTTTTCCCACCGAATTACTTATTCATACTAATACCAATTTGAAAAATGATTGCGACAAATGGGTTACTGAAAAGCTCGCCAGTAAGCAATTTCCCAATCCAAAATCCAAAATCTAAAATCCAAAATGGTATAAGTTGCTTTCAGAAATAGTATTCCTACTCCCCACTCTCTACTCCCTACTCCCAGCCCAAATTACTATCTTTGATTGCAACTTGGTATCAGCTAATTGGTAGGGTGAACCAAAATGTTACGCCTGTTTCTAATCCACTTTGGACACCAATTTCACCACCATGTGCTTGAACAATTTGTTTACACAAATATAAGCCCAAACCTAAACCTAAAGAATAAGGATTATTCTTGCCCCGAAAATATAAATCAAATAATCTTTGGCTTTGTTCTGGGCTAATACCAACACCGTTATCGCTGACGGTACAATAAATTTTTTCACCTTCAACTATGGCATTAATTGTAATTTGCAATCCTGGTAAATTATGTTTGATGGCATTGCCAATTAAGTTAGAAAATACTCGCCATAGTTGTGTTGCATCGGCGTTGATTAAGGGTAAATCTGCGGTGACAAGATTGATGAGATGAGTTTGATTTTTTCGCAGCATTGGTTCTAAATCTGCGATCGCATCGGCGATAATCATATCTAACTGTACAGGTTGACGCTGTAAAACTAACCCTTGCATATCGTTGACATGGGCTTCCATCAAGGAATTAATTAAGTTTAATTGGCGATCGCTACTCTGCACCATCCGTTCTAAAGTGGTACGGGGTAAAGAAATTACATTACTCTCCTCTCCTGCATTTTCTAGCAAATTCTTCAGCACCATCAAACTACCCAAGACTGGGTTACGTAAGTCATGAGATACTGCATGGAAAAAGACTCGCAGTGCTTCTTCGGTACGCTGGCGATCGCGCAATGCTGCCTGAAGTTCGCTAATATCTAAAATTATCCCCACTAAGCCGCCCAAGGAACCATCGACTTTAGAAAAGCTGGCTTTGTAAAATATGACATCATGTTTGGTTTGATCAGCAAACACCAAAAAACTTTCATAAGTTTGCACTTGTTGTTGTTCCAACAAGGTCATATCTGCGTGATAATATTGGTCAGCCAGTTCTCTGGGTGCTAAGTCATAATCAGATTTACCAAGAATTTGTTCTTTGCGTAAACCCAGAACTGCTTCAAAAGCTGTGTTGCAACCAAGGTATAAACCTTGAGTATTCTTATAAAAAACAGGAGTGGGAATTGTATCGATTAAAACTTGTAAGAAATCGATTTGTTCTTGTAAGGCTTCCTCGGCTTGTTTGCGTTGGGTAATATCCTCAATTAACCCTTCATAATACAGTAATTTTCCGGCTGCATCACGCACAGCATAGGCTTTTTCCGAAATCCAAACTATACTGCCATCTTGGCGATAAATTTGTGATTCAAATTCGGAGATAATGCCATACTTTTCAATTAACCGCACAAACTCAGCCCGACGCTTGGGGTCAACATACAACTGATTTTCAATATCTGTAAAATTAGCTGTAACTTCTTCTGGTGAAGAATAGCCATAAATTTTAGCTAATGCCGGATTAGCTGTAATATATCGACCATCAGGACTACTTTGAAAAATCCCTTCAATGGCGTTTTCAAAAATACTGCGATATTTGGCTTCGGCGACGACTAATTTGCGATTAGCTGATTCTAATTCTTTGCGGGCGTAAAATTCCGAACGTTGTAGGCGATCGTATAAATAAACTCCCAAATCACAGATAACACAAAACCAGAATATATATAAAACAAATGTTACATTATATATTTCTGGATGTTCTGGTTTAAGTGTTTTTAATCCCAAGGCAGTATTCACAATAAAATAGTAACCTAAAATACTTACCTGAGATATAAAATGGAGCGGCCAGCGCACTGGCATAAATATAGCTTGACTAAGAAATAGCAACGACCAACCAACAATATCTGGTAAGGCAAAACCTTTAATTGTGGCGAACAATTGCGACGCAAAACCAACTGACCAAGATGTACCTAAAAATAATCTACCTGGGTGACGATGACCAAAGCGAGTTTTATGTAAACTAAAACAAATCAATAAACTCAGTAACATGGAAACGTTAATCGCCAGTCCTTGAATCCTGACTATTCTTGGTATCTGTACCAATTCTTGTAGAGAAAAGAATAAGTCATAAATATCGCGGACAGTAAAAGTCAATAAACAAATAAATGCCAACCATAACCACAGACGTAATCTCTGCCAAAAAAAATGATTACGCCAAGAGTGATATTCACCAGTAATTACATCAATTTTTGGTGCTGAAAAAACTTGTTGCCACCAAATTCCAAATTTTTGCAATAATTTAGCCATTAGTGTCTTACCAACTTTGACCATACCATCGCAGGTGTTGTTCCATTTTCTCCCTCGTATTTATTATGATCAGTTATGGCTACATTTTGACGACTAATCGGCTACAGACAATGTGAACCAAAATGTTAATCCTCGTTTGCGGTTACTAATTACACCAATTTCGCCGCCATGTGCTTGAATAATTTGGCGACATAAATACATTTTCAACCCTAGAATTGTGGAACAAGGTGCTTGGGGTTCTCGCACATATAAATCAAACAGGCGATCGCCTTCTGTTTTACTCATGGTGACACCGTTATGTTCAATTTGAATTTTGACCATACTTTCCACAACGGTGGCTGTCAGCGCCAATTTCAACCCTGGGGGATTTTGTTGCAAACTATAAATTAACAAGGTCAGCAACACTGTTTGTAACTGTGTAGGATCTGTCTTGATTAATGGCAAATCTTCGTTAATTAAGTTTTCGAGTGTTGCCTGATTTTGCCACAACAGTGGTTGTAAGTCGGGCAGAATTTTTTCGAGGAGTGTGTTTAAATTTACCTGCTGGAGATTTATAATAACACCTTGCTCCATCCAGCAATGAATTTCTAACAAAGAGTTAATCATTGTGAGTTGGCGATCGTTCCCTTGAATCATCCGTTCAATTACTGAACTAGGTACAGGAATTGACTGAGAAACAGCAGGGTAAGAAGTTTCTGCTGGTGGTGTATGGGAACAGAGGAGGACAGGTGGTGATTGTTCCCCAACTCCCAAATCCCGACTCCCGACTCCCCCATTTTCTAGCAAATTCTTCAGTACCATCAAATTGCCCATAACTGTGGTGCGTAAATCATGGGCGACTGTATGCAGTACCACATCTTTAACTTGTTGCAGTTTTTCTAATTCCTGCATTTTTTGTTGCAGTTGGGCGGTGCGTTCTTCTACTTGGCGTTCGAGGTTGGTGTTGAGTTCGGCGAGTTCTTGGTAAAGTTGCGCTTGCTGAATGGCGATCGCTAATTGTTCTGATAATTGTTGGAGTAAGTCGATTTCTATCGGTTGCCATTGACGGGGGGCAGAACATTGATTAGCAACTAAAGCACCAATTAATTCTTCCCCTAACATAATTGGTACAGCTAAACTTGCCCTTGTCTGAAATTGTTGATAATTGGCTTGTAATTTTGGCGATACTGTGATTTTGCTGACATCTTCCACTACACGCACGCGATGAGTTGCAAAAATAGTTTTCAATTCTTGCAAATAACTTTTATCTTCTGGTGTCCAACCCAATATAGAAGGATATTTGGGGTCTACTGATTCTGCGATTTTTTTGACTTTTACCTCATAATTATTCAGCCCAATAAAAACCCGATCAGCTTGTAGAAATTGCCTGACTTCTGACACAGTGGTTTGGAGAATTTGCTCTAAATTCAGGGAAGAGCGAATCCTAACCAGCGTTTCCGTCAACAAGCGATCGCGTTGTGCTGTCAACCGCATTTGGGCTTCTGCTTGCTTACGGGCGGTAATATCATGATTAATCGCTAAAATACAGGGTACACCATCTAAATCAATCACATCGGCAGACAGTAAGGTGGTGCGAATTTCCCCGGACTTGCGCCGAAAGGTAAATTCTAAGTTGCTGATGGCTCCCTTGGTTTGTAAATCTGCTACTAATTGAGTGCGATCGCTTTCATTTACCCAGATTTTTAAATCAAAAGCTGTATGACCAATTACTTCATTCTGCTCATAGCCTGATAGCTGCATAAAACTATCATTCACTTCGATGAAGCGTCCTTCTTTCAATGTACTAATACTAATTGGATCGGGACTACAATTAAAAGCTTTAGAAAACTTTTGTGCCAAATTTTGTAGTGAAGTTTCTACTTGTTTACGCTCTGTAATATCCCGAACAATCGCTAATACTTCATCAGCGCCGCTAACTACTAACCGCGCCTCATAATCACGAATACCCTTTGGTGTTGGTAATTGATATTCGCAAGTTTGCAAACTGCCAGCATCCAAAGTTTTCGCAATGGTTTCTTGTCCAATTAAGGCTAGATCATTTGGTAATAAATCTCGCATATTTTTACCAACTATCTCTTCTTTCGTTAAAGTGAGACTGATACCATCACCTTTCAAATCAAGATATTCACCATCACGACTCATCCGAAACATCAAATCTGGAATTGCTGCCAAAATTGCTTGGTACCTCGCCTCACTGGTGCGTAACTCTTCTTCGGTTTGTTTTCTAGGAGTAATATCTATCACTAAACCATTACAGAGAATATCACCGTTTGCTTCTGCTTCTAGTTGGCAAGCTCCTTGAATATACTTGAGTTTACCACTAGGAGTCATAATTCTGCCTTCCCAATGCCAAGGTTTAAGTGTACTAAAAGCTACAGCCAGAGATTTCTTAAACTTGGTTCTATCTTCGGGATGAATTAGCTGGTATAAAATTTGCCAGTCTGCTTGAATTAGTTCTGGTTCTAATTCTGACAAGTCTCGACAACCAGAACTTACGTATAAAACCACCTGGGAACCATCCGCCTGTTGTCGGAATTGAAAAATCATCCCTGGTAAAATAGCAGCAATTTTGTCCAACAAAGTGATAGTCTCTGGCAGAAATTCAAGTTTACGTAGTAATTTTAAGGATTCATCCACTATTTCACCCTTTGATACCCAAGCAACTGACATGATTTGTCAAGAGATGGTAACTATGACGACAATTTCGCTGTTGTCAACATCAGTGCTAACAGCAGCAAAACATAGCCTTATTTCAGGTTAATTCTTGATGGGGCGATCGCATTCACCCAATCGGGTGAACCATTGGCTTACACCACTTTGGATTGTAAATTAGTTGATGCCCGGAACAATATTTTCTTGAGACTCTCCAGTAGAATGGAGAGTTTAAGATAAGATCAGTAATCATGTCTGACTAAAAGTTTACGAATTATGTTCACCCCAACAGCAACAAAACAAATTGGTGTAGTTGCCAAAGAAAGCGGCGTACCAATTAAAACCATTCGCTACTACGAAGAACTCGGACTACTTCAATCATCAGGTAGAACCGAAGGCGGATTTAGATTATTTAACTCTGATGTTTTAGCGCGACTACACTTTATCAAACGCGCTCAAAGTTTAGGCTTAAGTTTGTCAGAAATTAAAGAGTTTTTAAATGTTCATGATAGTGGTAAATTACCTTGTGAACATATCAAAGCGAAATTAGAAGACAAGGTAAAAGCTATTGATGAACAAATTCAACAATTAATGATTTTGCGACAAGAATTATCAGGCTTACTTTCTGGTTGGGAAATCAAACCTGATCATTCTCATTCTACTATTTGCCCCATCATTGAAAATGAATAATTCTCCCCAATGAGAGTCGATATTTCGATTTAGCGGTCTATAATCCGTGGTGAGTCTGACTTCGGAATTCTTCAATCATCATTTAATGTTTCAATCAATAAATCTACTTGCTTTTGTCTTTGTTGCAAAAAGCTTTCACACTGACGTAAATACTCAACAGCAGTGGCAAACTGCTCAAACACGTCTTCCAACTCCAATTCACCGGCTTCAATGCGGGCAATAATTTTTTCAATTTCTGATACCTTCGCCTCGTAATTCACATTTGCGATCGCTTCCGCATCCGAGGAACTTTTACGTTTAACCATTAATCTTTGAGGGTTTTTGTCGTCACTTCCGTAACTTTTACTTTAACTTCTCCCTGCCCCAACTGAACCAACAATTCTTGACCAACAGTTAACTCACTTGCATGACGCGCTATCGCTCCATTTTCTTGGCGTACCACGGCGTAACCTCGCTGTAACACCGCCTTTGGGTCAAGGGTAGCTAACTTCTGGCGCAACAATTCTAAATGCTGTGTGGCTTGTCGCGATCGCTGGCTAGTAACTTGTAAAAGTTGCTGACGTTTCCAGCCTAACTTTTGCATTTCTTGTTTGACTTGTCTATCTAAGCCTACACGTTGCAAGCGATTACGTAAGATTTGCAGTTGATTGACGGCCGATGTCCTCACTTCATACACTGCATCATACAAAGCATCAATTCGCTGCTGATGTTGAGCAGACAATTCTGATAGCGACGGTACAACTAATTCGGCGGCGGCGGTCGGTGTATGTACGCAGACATCAGCCGCTAAATCGACTAAAGATTCATCTCGTTGATGACCAATCCCCGTAATTACCGGGATAGAACATTCTGCCACAGCCCTGACGACTCGCTCATCATTAAAGCAAGCTAATTCCTCAACTGCCCCACCACCCCGTGATAAAATTAGCACCTCAGCCCGACCATCTTTTTCAACTCTGGCGATCGCTTTCACTATTGATTCTGGTGCTTGTTCGCCTTGTACTGTGGCTGGCGAAAATAATACTTGTAAGCCAGGATATCTATGTTTAAGGGTTTTTTGAATATCACCCCAAGCCGCCGCCGTGGGTGAAGTCACAACTGCGATCGTTTGGGGATGGGGTGGTAGCGGCCGCTTTTTTTCAGGGTCAAATAACCCTTCCGCTAACAAGCGGTTACGTAATTGTTGATAGCGTAATGCTTGTAAACCCACACCAGCAGGTAAAGCTTGCCAAACTGTTAACTGATACTCTCCTCTTTGGGGATACAAGCGTATACTCCCCAAAATAATTATCTGTTCACCAACCGCAGGAATCTGCACAAGTTTTGCTACTTGACTATTCCACGCCACGCACTTAATCGCTGCTGTCCCATCCGGGTCTTGCAGTGTAAAAAATAAACCACTGCGATGATGATTGGCGCTGGAAACTTCCCCTGTGATCCAAACTTGTCGTAGTTGCTCATCTTGCTCTAACAGCAACCGGATATAATCAGTTAACCCAGCTACCGAAAGTGCTGTATTGAAAGTTACAGAGTCAGTAAAATCAGAAGTCATCAATTAAGGGGGCCGAATAAAAAGGACTCAGAAGACAGAATTCAGAATTGGTGAATACTCTTACCATAAAGGGATGGAGTTTAAATTAAGAAGAAATTTTTATTTTGATTTCGCCCAGGTGGGACGAGGTTTTCCACCAATATTCATCACCCAGCGATGCACTGAGCCTGCTGAAGTGTCATACAGAATTCATACTGAATTCTGACTCCTGATTTCTGAATTCTTCTTCATAAACTAGCAAAACTTCTATCCAAATCCTAACAAAACCGTGTATTTTTCAGATTGGTAGTCTTGAACACTCAGATAAAATTTTGCTGAGGTGGGAATAACTTACCACTAGACCTGGCGAAAGCCATAATAGTTGAGGGGGGTAAAGACTCATCAAAGTTGTGACGTTTGTTTCTTAGAGAAATCCGATTTCCGCATTTTCTGGCTAAAATAGTATATCTGTTCTACTTCAACTCCAAACCTAACACTCCATAAATCCATATATATAGATAGAGGCAGTAATGGCTATCAACACTGACAATTCCGGTAAGCAAAAAGCCCTGAATATGGTACTCAACCAGATTGAGCGCAGCTTCGGTAAAGGTGCTATTATGCGCCTGGGCGATGCAACCCGGATGCGGGTGGAGACAATTTCCACAGGCGCACTCACCTTAGATTTAGCCCTGGGTGGTGGTTTACCCAAAGGGCGGGTAATTGAGATTTATGGCCCAGAAAGTTCTGGTAAAACCACAGTCGCCCTACACGCCCTCGCCGAAGTGCAGAAACAAGGTGGAATTGCGGCCTTTGTGGATGCGGAACACGCCCTAGACCCTACTTATGCGGCGGCTTTAGGTGTAGATATCGAGAATTTACTGGTTTCTCAACCTGATACTGGAGAAGCAGCTTTAGAAATTGTTGATCAACTGGTGCGCTCATCTGCCGTTGACATTGTAGTTATTGACTCAGTAGCAGCACTAGTTCCCCGCGCTGAAATCGAAGGCGATATGGGAGACGCACACGTTGGTTTACAAGCACGTTTGATGAGCCAAGCCCTCCGTAAAATCACGGGTAATATTGGTAAATCTGGTTGTACAGTAATTTTCATCAACCAATTACGGCAAAAGATTGGTGTCACCTACGGTAGCCCAGAAACTACAACTGGTGGTAATGCGTTGAAGTTTTATGCTTCTGTGCGTTTAGATATTCGTCGCATTCAAACCTTGAAAAAAGGAACTGATGAATTTGGGAACCGCGTTAAGGTAAAAGTTGCTAAAAACAAAGTTGCACCACCTTTTAGAGTGGCAGAATTTGACATTATTTTCGGTAAGGGAGTGTCAATTTTAGGTTGTTTGGTTGATATAGCCGAAGAAACAGGTGTTTTAACTCGTAAAGGTGCTTGGTATAGTTACAACGGCGACAACATTTCGCAAGGTAGAGATAACGCGATTAAATATTTAGAAGAAAAACCAGAATTCGCCGAACAAATTAAACAACAGGTGCGCCAAAAACTTGATATGGGCGCGGTTGTTTCTGCTAATTCTGTAGCTAAAGCCAGTGAAGATGAGGAAGAAGAATACGAAGAGGAAGAATAGTATTTACTATTGAACAGTGAATCAATTAGTGGCGAACAGAAATACGCCACTAATTTAGCAATCCTAAATGAGTTGTGAAAATCGAGAGGATCAGATACCCGACTTCTTAAAGAAGTCGGGTATCTTTTGGTTCACGAATGATTTAGGAATGCTATTGCAAAAATCAAATTGGAAAATCTTAAACTCCGTTCATAGCTAAGAAGGCGTAACTCGGCTGAAAAATCTATCTAAGATGTCTGATTTCTGTTCTGTACTAAAACCATCATGGCTATGTTGATAGTCTAAACCAAGGTTTTTGGTAAATGGAACAGCTTTATCAGTAATTTCAGGTAGGTATTTTCCGGGCGCAACATGACTTAAGGTATCATCTAAGTTGCAGTTTTTGCGAGATGAAAGCTGCATCAGTAACTCAACAGCTACCGTCGGTAAAATGCGAGAAGTCTGATTATAGAAAAAATAAAAACTCAGACTACCGATACGGATGCGATCGCCTTCTTTGAGTTTCATTGTTTCATAAACACGTTCGCCATTCACAAAGGAACCATTCGTACTTTTAAAATCGACTAGGTAAAACCCGTCTTCATCATATTGGATGGCAGCATGACGACGAGATAGGTATTTATCATTAATACAGATACCACAGTGGCGATCGCGTCCAATTGTCCAAATTCGCTGCGGTTGTAGTAAAGTCTGGGTTTGATTTTCAGCCAAATTAGTTACCAAGTAAACCTTCTCATCATCTACTACACCCTGCACATAGCTTGTATTTAACCCTGTCACACCAGGCAATGAACGGCCTTCCATCTGAAGAATGTCATCTAGAAGTCCACTATGGTGTTCGTACAACTTGACAAATACTTGATATAAACTTAGTCTTCTTTCTATCTCTTTACTTTGAAAGTCAGCGATTTTAGCTGAAGCTTTTAGTATGAATAGATTTGATTTGCTGATGTCGGTCATGGACTTTTTTCTCAGCCTAAAATCAGGAACAGTGGCTTTTTGAGTTTTTGCTTTCAGACAATGGAGTTGGATGATTTTGACTAAGAATTCCTACTTGTATTTTGGTACTTAGTATAAGTATCATGCAACTTTAGTTTTTTAAAAAAATTGTTTTATTTCGTTTTATATTGTAAATTACTGTAGTCTTATTTTAACAGATACTAATTATTAAGAATAATTTAAGTATTTCTTAAGTAATATTAGAAAGATTAAAGCTAAAGGATTAATTTCGTAATTCACCCAAAAACAAAAATTAAGTATTGAGTATCAATACTTAATTCTTAATTTGAATTATTCAAATTTATTTATGAATATTTTCCTATTTCCTGTTTATCTGGACTTACAATAAACCACGTTTACCATTCGGGCGTACTGTCATCCAATTAGTTTTGGCTAGAGCCAGTTGCTCATCTAAAATTTTGGCACCAGTCAGATTAGCACCACATAAATTAGCGCCTCGGAGATTAGCATTACTCAGATGGGCGTAGCTGAGATCAGCACCCCGTAAATCTGCTCCTTCTAAATCAGCATGGTTGAAATAAGCTTTGCTTAAATTTGCATCTCTGAGATTGGCGCGAGTGAGACTAGCCCTACCAAAGTCACTGTTGTGAAGATTTGCGCCTTGAAGATTAGTGCTTTGCAGTTGAGCCGAATGAAAATTGGTTTCTGACAATTCACTACCTTGGAGATTGAGAAAGTTTAAATTGTGTAAGGCAAAATCTCGTCTTCCCTTGAGATAGGCTGTTAATAAAGTTTGGCTATCTAATCTGCGTCCAGCTTTAGATTGTTGATTACTTGCACTATTACTATGACTGTTAGGTAACATTCCGGGTTTACCTACAGAGGCTGCACGCATTCCACCTTGATCAGAAGCAGCAGCCTCGGCAATTTTTGCTCTGCGGGCGCGAATTGCGGCGGCTACCTGTGCTACTCCTGTCGCATTACCCCCAACTGCGGAAGGATTGCTGCATAAAATTGCCGAGTTCTCTCCACGCTGCGGTGTTTTTTCTTTAGAATTATTTTCAGATTTTACTAGCAAGCTTTTAGCCAAACTATCCAAGTAAGGCTCCATTTCTAATGCTCTGAGAACTTCTGCTGCTGACTGGTAGCGATTGCGGACAGAAACATCTAACATTTTTCGCAACACACCTGTCAAGTGATCACTCACATGCACCAAATGTTCCCACATCATTTCCCCTGTGGTGGGATTGTAATCTAAATCTTTAGGAGTTTTGCTGGTGAGCAAATAAATACAAGTTACTCCGAGGGCATAGATATCACTTGCGTAAACCGGACGCATCGCCATTTGTTCTGGAGGTGCAAAGCCAGGGGTACCAATTGCGTAGGCGGTTAGGGCAGTATGCCCTGATTGACTCGGCGCAGCTTGAGTGACGTGGTTTTTCACCGCACCAAAGTCAATTAGCACCATTCTGGCATCTTGGGTGCGACGAATTAAGTTGGCTGGTTTGATATCACGGTGAATTACCTTCTGCTCATGGATGTATTGCAGTACAGGTAACATCTCACTCAAAAACTGTTTCACACCAACTTCAGTCAATACACCATTAGCTTTGACTTCCTGTTGCAAGGTAGCACCGCTAATGTATTCCTGAACTAAATAGAATTGTTCCTGTTCTTCAAAATAGTCCAGTAATCTGGGGACTTGAGGATGGTTACCAATTTTACCTAATGTTCTGGCTTCACGCTCAAAGAGTTCTCGCGCCATTTGCAAAACATGGGGTGCGTTTCCTGATGGTCGTAGTTGCTTGATGACGCAACTTGGTTCTCCTGGTAAAGCTTCATCTTGAGCCAGAAAGGTTGCGCCAAAGCCTCCTTGACCTAACGGTTTACTCACCCGATAGCGATCGCGCAGCAGTAGGCGCGAGCCGCAAGACTGACACCTTTGGCTATATACCACATTTTCTGGATTGGGACAGGTTGGATTTAAGCAGTAGCTCATGCACTGTCAACTCGCTGCGCGAAAATGGCTGGGAGCATTACACTCTAATTCAATTATTGAGACCAAAACTGACTCTGAGCAGGTAATTTATGCTGGAAATCCTTTGAAGAGTTCCTAAAGTTTGACTGCTTGATCTAAGCGATCATCACAACAAGATAGCTGATTGACCGCGCGATCGTCAGTAGTTATCAAGCTATTTGTGTAATAACTAGTTTTCAAATCAAAATTCTACGTATTTTTACAGTCACGTAAGTAGTGCTGAGTGGAAAGTGCAGAGTGCTGAGTTGAGAAAGCGCCGTAGGCGCTTATGTTTTTTGCTTTGCAAACTATTTACTCAGCACTCTGCACTCAGCACTTACAAACTAGACAATACTTCCCGTGCCACAGCAAGAGTCTGCTCAATATCTTCCTCAGTATGTGCCAAAGAAGTAAAGCCAGCCTCAAACTGAGAAGGTGCTAAATAAACACCACGTTCTAACATTCCGCGATGAAAACGCCCAAATTTGGCAGTATCTGACTTTTTGGCATCTTCATAGTTATGAACAGGCCCAGAAGTAAAGAATAAGCCAAACATGGCGCTAATCTGACCACCACAAGCAGCGTGACCAGTTTCTTGAGCAATTTGCAGTAAACCGGCGGCTAATTTTTGCGTAATTCGGTCAAGATACTCATAAGTACCAGATTTTTGTAGCAATTCCAGGGTTTTAATCCCAGCTGTCATCGCCAATGGGTTCCCGGAAAGAGTACCAGCCTGATACACAGGGCCAGCAGGAGCGATCATGGACATAATATCCCGCCGTCCTCCATAAGCTCCGACTGGTAAACCACCACCGATAACTTTACCTAGTGTTGTCAAATCGGGAGTAATGCCAAATTTCTCTTGAGCGCCACCATAAGCGATCCGGAAACCCGTCATGACTTCATCAAATACTAATAAAGCTCCATGCTCATGGGTGAGTTCCCGTAGACCTTCTAAAAACCCAGCATCAGGAGGAATAAACCCAGCATTCCCAACCACTGGCTCTAGAATGACACCAGCAATCTGGTCGCGGTTTTCTTCAAACAAGGCTTTGACGGCTTCCAGGTCATTGAAAGGAGCTGTTAGGGTGCTGCTAGTTGCTGATTTTGGTACTCCTGGGGAGTCGGGTAAACCAAGGGTGGCTACACCAGAACCAGCTTTAACCAAGAACATATCAGCATGTCCGTGGTAACAGCCTTCAAATTTGATGATTTTCTCACGATTGGTAAAAGCCCGCATCAGCCGCAAAACTGCCATACAAGCTTCTGTGCCAGAGTTGACAAATCTGACCATTTCGATGCTTGGAACAGCATCAATCACCATTTCTGCGAGTACGTTTTCCAGAACTGATGGCGCACCAAAACTTGTACCTTTTTCTAAAGCTTCATGAAGTGCTGCGATCACTTCTGGATGAGTGTGTCCGCAAATAGCAGGCCCCCAAGTGCCTACATAGTCGATGTATTGGTTGCCATCAACATCCCAGATGTATGCGCCTTTAACATGGTCAAAAACTATGGGTTGACCACCGACAGATTTAAATGCTCTGACAGGAGAACTCACTCCTCCCGGCATGAGGTTTTGGGCGGCGGCGAAAATTTCTTGTGATTTTGTGGTTTTAATTGTGGTGTTTACCAAGGTTCTCTCCTAAAAGTGAGAAAGAAAAAAGCTCTATCTTAGGATAGGGTTAAATACTGTGCGTAATTTCTATCCTATAGAAATAGCTGAACCAGGAAAATAACAACTATGTTGTATAAGTCCAATGAAGACTTGCCTTTAGAAATCCGAACTCGGTTATCTGAGGCATACCAGGAACTTTACCGTGCAGCGTTTAACTCGGCTCTCCATTGGTATGGTGAAGCATCGAAAGCTCACCAAGTGGCGCTAAGTGCTGTGAGGATGCAGTCTGCAATGGACAGAAATGTTGTTGTTTCAGGCTAGATAATTAAATTTTCATTTTGAGAAAACATTCCAGCTGTCATATTGAGAATGGTATCGTGAATCCATGAATCATTGTTGTTAGAGCAAGTAAGCTGGTATGTTTTCTACCGAACCAAATTCATTCCGTCACGCTATTCCCGTTGAAGAGATTCGCTACGACGAACGGGGTTTGGTAGCGGCCATTGTGCAGGACTATTTGGATGGCACAGTCTTGATGATGGCTTGGATGAATCGGGAATCGTTACAAAAGACTTTGGACACTGGAGAAACTTGGTTTTGGAGTCGTTCGCGTCAAGAGTTATGGCATAAGGGCGGGACTTCGGGACATATTCAAAAAGTACAGAGCATTCGCTATGACTGTGATAGTGATGCTTTGTTAATTGGGGTGGAGCAAATCGGAGATATTGCTTGTCATACAGGTGAGCGCAGTTGTTTTCATCAAGTAGATGGCAAAATTCAACTACCACCAGCCGATACATTATCTCAGGTGTTTCAGGTGATTTGCGATCGCCGCGACCACCCCACAGAAAGTTCTTATACCTGCAAGTTATTCGCAGGCGGTGATAACAAGATTTTGAAAAAGATTGGTGAAGAATCGGCTGAGGTGGTGATGGCTTTTAAGGATGATGAGCCAGAAGCCATTGCAGGTGAGGTTGCGGATTTGCTCTATCACACCTTGGTTGCTTTGGCTCATCATCAAGTTGATTTAAAGGCTGTATATCGGAAACTGCAAGAACGGAGACGTTAAGGGAATAGGGACTAGTAGTGTACCAACCCAAAATTGCTACGTGGAGGTAAGCAAGGGAGCAAGGGAGCAGGGGAGCAGGGGAGAAACTTGCAGTAAGTCTTTCCCCCCTGCCCCTCTGCCCCTCTGCCCCTCTGCTGACCACAACGCAAAGTTTCCTTGGCAGACTACTAGGGGCTAGGGAGTGGAAAATAGAGGATGTAAGTAATTTTCCTGACTTCTGACTCCTGCCTTCAAACTTTTTGTAATTCTTATCATTCGTTGAACTTTTCCTCACTGATTCCACAGGGTTTCCACAGGGTTTTTAGTAGTTTTCCACAGACACACTACGAGATGATCAGCACTTGCTGGGTTACTGGGGATTTTGGGGTGATAGTTGTAGCTGGTTTCAGTGACTGAGTTTTTGTGAATTTATGTAACAAAAACTCTGGTTTAACCCTGATTATTCCGTGAGTTTTTCTTTTCTTAAGCACTTTTGTTAACATTTCGCAGCATTGACAAAACCACCCCCTCTTGAAGCACAATGATGCGACTGGCACTTTATTTCTACCCGAATTTATCTGGGAAAATAAAAAATTCCTGAGATGTTTGGAGGCAACAGAAGCGACAATTTTGATTTTTTGCTTCAAGAGTGGCAGTAAATTCGCTTGATCGACCTCAGAGAAGGAAAATCTCATGAACACAAAGGTGAGCATTTTTACGGAAATTCCCGAAACACTCCATGAATCGCTCAAAACTTATTTAGAAACTCACCCTGATTGGGATCAAACCCGTGTGTTAACAGCAGCTTTGTCACTGTTTTTACTCCAAAATGGGGATAGCGATCGCCGTGCTGCTCGTGTTTATTTAGAAACTTTATTCCACAACTGCTAGTTATGTAGTAGGGGACAGGGGACAGGTAACGGGTGATAGGTGACATTCCTGATATGTTAACTGTCTTGGCGATCGCTAGATCAATCAGGATTGAGGCAAAAAAGAATACATAATAGTCAGGGCGAACAAATGTTCGCCCTGACTTAGTGTTAAGTATGAAATAATTAATTCAAGGGTTAGTTTCCAATTGCGGTGAATGAGTAGGACATTCAAACTTATAACCTACGCCGCGTACAGTTTGAATTAATGCTGGTTGACTGGCATCAGCTTCAATTTTCTTCCGAATTTGACCGATATGTACATCGACAACCCGTTGGTCGCCAACATATTCATAGTCCCAAACCTCTTGAATGAGTTCGGCGCGTCGCCAAACTCGTCCAGGATGACTGGCTAAAAAATGCAGTAAGTCAAATTCTAATGCTGTTAGAGGTACTGGTAGGCTGTTTAATGTCACTTCCCGCCGAACGGGATCAATCATCAGTTTTTCAAAAACTAGGCGTTTTTGTTCTGCTGTTGTCACAACCCGTTGTCGCCGTAAAATTGCGGCGACTCTGACTTCTAACTCTCCTAGACCAAATGGCTTGGTGAGATAGTCATCAGCACCTTTAGCAAAGCCGCGAATCTTGTCAGCTTCATCCGCACGGCTAGTGAGCATGAGAACAAACACACCATTACGACTTTGCATCTCTTGGCAGAGGTTGAACCCGATCACGTCTGGTAAGTTTACGTCTAAAATTACCAAGTCAGGGTTAAATTGCTCGAATAGCGCCAAGGCTGTTTTACCATCCTCAGCCGCCTCCACCTGATAGTTCTGCTTAATCAAAAAGCGTTGGATTAAGTTGCGAACCGCAGGGTCGTCATCAACTACAAGAATCTTGGCAGGAGCCATGACCATCACTTTGCACAAAAATTCGTAAGATTAACAGGAGAATTGCGTACTTTGGGACTGTTACACAAACTTTGCTGGTGTTCCCGTACTTGAGATGCAGCCATTGTAATGGCAATTTGATGTCAAATCATTAAATAGTCTCAACATGAGCCACAGCAGTTGTGTAACTTTGGAAAATTTCCTACTCCCAATTACGTGGTAATTTAAAGCTTTTCAATTTTAATATCGATATGCTTGTGGATACCACTAGTGATTGTGAAGCTGGTTCATCTAAATTGCCTCAAGGCACGGTAAATTGCCAAATTTGAAACATAAAAGTTAATTTTTTCATAAAAAAATAAGTTTTAAGAAGTCTTAGTTCAAATTCTAGAGTAAAGCCACCACTGGTCAACGACATGAGGGGATACACGGAGTTCTAGCAATATGTTAAAGTTGCTATAGTTAAATTTCCTGGGTCAGTTTAACTTACCCGTGCTACTATCCTGGTAGAGCATATAAGTTGCTTGCAACATTTGTTTAAATCTAGGCAAAACCTAAAGTTGTTTTCCAAACAGCAAAATACCTCTGCTGACTAAGGCTGAAGTGTAAACTCCCATGAGCGATCAAAATCCCTACGACAAACTTGGGGTGTCCGAAGAAGCTAGCTTTGATGAGATTCAGGATGCTCGCAATCGCCTATTGGAGCAACACAGTGGCGATGCTAAGGCTCTGGAACTCATTGAAGCGTCTTATGATGCGATTTTAATGGATCGGTTACGGATGCGTCAGGAAGGCAAAATCAAAGTACCTGAGCGAATCCGTTTCCCAGAACTACGAGTCCAATTTCCTCCTAAAGAAGTTTCAACTCCTCGTGAACAGTCGCCTGCATGGCTACAGAGGCTATTAGATCAGCCAACAACGGCAGATGTACTGTTACCAGGTGCTTGGTATTTAGGTTTGAGTGCTATTGGTATTTTCTATCCCGCCTCTGGTGATCAAGTTTTACAGTTGGCGTTGGTGGTTGGGGTAGGTGTTAGTGTTTACTTTCTTAATCGTAAAGAAGGTAAGTTTGGTAGAGCCGTTTTGTTAACGCTGATTGGTCTGATATTAGGCTTGATTATTGGCGGATTGATTGCAAGCGGTTTACCACAAATCGGTTTGGTGGGGTTAAATCCTGAGCAATTTTCTACGGTGTTCACATTTATATTATTGTGGTTAATTAGTAGCTTTCTGCGGTAATATAAAAAATTTACTATTGATTATGGGTAGCAGAATCAATCATCTGCTACCCATATTTATAGGACTTAACAATCAAGGGTTTTGGGAAGGGTGTGGGGGTTCAGGGGTGTATGTATCTAAAACTCTTACACCCCACACCCAGTCTCCACAGACAATCTTTGTGCGTGAGTCCTAATTGATTATCTGAGGGTTAAAGTACTCTTTTCTAAAATCAGAGCTACTGCTGAACTTAAATTAGGAACAATCAAATCTGGGCGGTATAGTTCTAGTTGAGCGCGATCGCGGATACCAGATTCTACAGCCATAACTTTAATGTTATGGGTTTTAGCGGCAGTGATATCGGCTTCTGTGTCTCCCACCATCCAGGTATCGCTAACGAAAGACAGTTCTTTTAAGGCTTTGGCCATTAACAATGGCTTATCTTCAATATCACGGGTTTTAACATAGTCGTTGCTCAGACAATAACGACGATTTTCGGGGAAAAATCTGCCTAAATCAAATTTTTGAAAAGCAAAGTCTAATTCCCACACTCGCCGCATAGTCATAACTGCTAAGTCAACTCCGGCTGCTTGAATTTTGGCTAATGCTTCTACAGCACCCGGTACTAAGGTGTCATAGTCAAAATAAGGTTCTGTATGTACTGTTTTCCGCCGCAGTTGGGAAAATTCTTGTGCTTGTGCTTCATCCAGTCCAGAAGTTAAGGCAATTTGTTTTTCAGGAATTCTCGCTCGCTTTTGTTGCCAAAATTCAGCTTTACTTAATTGTCTTACTGCTTGTCCTGGACGTTGGGTTTTTTCTAAACAATATTGATAAACACGATAGTACCGTTCAGAAACATCAACAATGGGGCCGTCGAAGTCGGTAAATAGTCTTAGCATCGGCGGAAATTATATGTTAATTTTTCTTAAGAGTAACTTAATTGTGTATCAATAGTCATTATTTAATTAATTGATGTAAATATTTATTTCAAATCATTGGGTTAAGCAATACAAAACCCAACGATTTGAAAGTTAATGAGTGGGGAATAGGAAAGAAGACTAACTATTGAAATGTTGAAGCATCGCTGTTAAGTAAACGACGGACAGCTTGTTCTATATCTGTTTCTTTGATTAAAGATTCACCGATTAAAACGGCGTTGGTACCAGCCGCCGCCATCAGGGATAAGTCAGCGTGGGTGTAAAGTCCTGATTCACTGACGACGATCGCACCCAAGTTTTGAATTTGCGATCGCCTAGCAGCTAGTAATCTCTGAGTTGTGCTGATATCAACGGTAAAGTCTGCTAAACTTTGGTTATTAATGCCAATTAAGCGGACATCATCTAGCTGCAAGACTCGATCAAGTTCAGCTAAGGTATGCACTTCTATTAAGGCACTCATCCCCAGATAATGAATAATGCGTTGAAAATCTTGCAGTTGTCTATCTGTGAGAATTGCGGCTATGAGTAGAACTGCATCTGCACCTGCGGCGCGTGCTAAATAAATTTGGCAGGGATCAATAATAAACTCTTTACAAAGCAGTGGTACTGATACTTTGTGGCGAATCATCCGCAAACTTTCAAAACTACCTTGAAAAAATGTCCGTTCGGTAAAGACAGAAATACAAGCTGCACCAGCACGTTCGTAAGCTTTGGCGATCGCAATAGCATCAAAGTCTGCGCGAATCATCCCATAACCAGGAGATGCTTTTTGAATTTCTGCAATTAAACTAGGTTTATAAGGGTTTTGTTGTAAGGCTGTGAAAAAATCTCGGATGGTGGGTGCAGCTGTTAACTGACGTTGCAAAGAAGCTAAAGACATGTGTTGTTGAATCTGTGCTACTTCTTGCTTTTTCTGCCACACAATTTCTCTTAACATAGGCTGGAGATGAGGATTCACAGTAGTCATCGGATAAATCATAAGTTGTCAAAAATTGGGAAGTGAAATGAATTAAAAACATGAAGTATTCACATCAGCACAATAAATGAGGCTGATGAGAAATTTTTCCAACGAGTTATTTGGCATTTATAGCAATCAAATCTGCTATAAATTGCAATGCAAAACATAAACATCAGCCAGAAATATCCGACTAATGTAGGAGTTTTTTCGGGAATATAAGGCTATATAGATAATTGCTGCGGTTTTAAGAGCGTACCCAATTTGATTTGATGTCAAAAACGCCTATTTTCTGTTCAGAAGCGTTAGTTTCTTTTGGCTTTGCGCCGTGGAGTAGGTAGTTATTTTTGAGGAGACGAATATAGGTACGGTAGGGAATGTAATCTATGGGGTTATAACCAGAAAACCTCAGCATTAAAACACATGCCCAAGAGTATTTACCTGCAATAATCGCTTTAATAATTTGTTCAACTTGTTCTGTATTAATTGGCTTGGCATTTCGTAGGTTATCTAGTTGATACATAAAACCCTCTTTTTAGCTTTCATCCTAGATTTTCTAGGTTGGATTATATTTAGTACCAAAAACTCTGTTCAGGGTATCCGTCTATTGTTTTACGGATATAAATAGGACGGATAATTATAGGCTAGGCTATCAATATGCACCTACATATTTGCCCCCAAAAATGCGGCGTATATCGATGAAAACTTTTTTAATTACACTAGGGACTGTAATTTTGATCATCTCCAGACCAATAGCTTCTGCCGAAAAAGTTCTGCTCGGAACTTGGCAAAATTAGTCGAATGCCACTTCAACTAATTTGGCATACTCATTTCATGGTTTGGTAGAAGACGTTGACCCTTGTAGTTAATAGATTGGTCTGTACGTGGTAGATGAAGAGTGTAATTTACACTGAAGACAAGCTGACGATGATGTGTCGTGTTCTTGTTCTGCAAATGATTCTGTGCTGTATTGCTGATTGCGTGTCATTGCCAATAGTTGGGGGTGGTGTGATAAACACTCCCTGAACAGTGGGAATAATGGATATCGCCTTGGATATGCGTAGTTGCTGGTAAATAAGCCTCTACGAATCCAGGTGAAACATTTTGATTTCAGTGACAGTGCAGAATACATGAACATCGCCCAAGGTGTGGTAGGTGAAGGAATCACAAATCATCGGCATTTCTGGGAAACTTTTGCTGGGGTGTGGCGCGATCGCTTTGCTACCTCAACAAAACAAGTTTGACACTACAGCACTAAATCAATAAGCACCAACAAAATTTGAAAATAGGGGTGGATGGGCATCAACTAGCATTGTGATTTGCGAGAGTGATTAATCCATAGTCCCGCCCCTATCTAATAAACCGTGTTGCAGAAACTGCTTCTTTGTTAAGACTACTGAATATTACGTCACAGATATATGATGATTGTTTTGCTAGACCTATCTATTATTTCGTTCTTGCTATGGAAACTTGACGACGAAGTTATTTTATAGTACAAAAATACTAATATAAGTTGCCGATCGCACAGGCACAAGTAAATTACACTCCACAACCATACCAGCAGGAGCGCCAAGTTAATGAAGCTATCGAAAATAGACTTAAGCAGTTTAGTAGGGATTGCTCATTCTGACGGATACTTGCAATTATTACTAGATAGAGGTGATGAACTAGAATTTTTAGAAATTCCTGCACCAGTGCAAGCTTATGAAGGGTTGCAACACCTGAATGAGATTGTGGCAGAAACACTCACCTTACCTGTGCTGGAAGAACCGATTGCGATGCTACCAGTCAATTCATCAATGGCGATCGCAGTGGGATATAGTGACAGCGATCGCATCTTACAAGTAGAATTTCACAACGGCGCAGTTTATCAATATGCGGAAGTAGAGCCAGAAACGTGGGAAGATTTACACGATGCTGACTCTGTTGGTGAGTTTTTCAATCAAGAAATTAAAGGGCGATATTTTTCAGAACGGGTAGACTAGGGGGCAGGTAAAAGATAACAGGTGATGAGGAATTCTCTGTTCCCCAACTTTTTATACTAATAGGACTTACGCATAAAAACGAAAAACCAAGGATTTTGGCGAGGGTGTAGGCGTACAGGGTATAGGGGTGTATGTATCTAAAACCCTCACGCCACACACCCTTACACCCTTGCACCCAATCTTCATAGACAATCTTTGTGCGTAAGTCCTGATTAAGTTGCTGTCAGAAATAGTATCCCGACTCCCCATTTCCCGACTTCCCACTCCCTACTCCCGACTCATAATTACAACTTAACTTGGTTTAAATGACTGCGGGGATTATATGTACGTATCGCCCGAATTTTTTCATAATATTCGCGTTCTTGGGGGCTGAGGTCTTTTGGTGGTGCGATCGCAACTTTCACCAATTGATCACCACGTCCACCTTTGGGTAAAGGCCAGCCTTTGCCCCGTAAACGCAGAGATTGACCAGAACGCACCCCCGCAGGCAATTTCACATTCACATTTCCATCAGGGGTAGGTACATCAATGGAAGCGCCTAAAGTTGCTTCATCTGGTGTAATTGGCACTTCACAGACCAAATTATCACCTTCAATTTGGAAGAATGAATGAGGTTGCAGTTCCACCTTTAAATATAAATCGCCCCGTTGTTGAGTCATGGGGTTAAATTGACCTTTACCCCGCACCCGCAAACGACTACCGGGTTTAGCACCAGCCGGAATGCGAACATCAAGTGTTTCACTCCCCAAATTAAACCGCTTCTGCACACCAGCAAAGGCTTCCAAAAAAGTCAGGTTAATTATGGCTTCCGTATCTTGGGCTGTACCTGCACCAGCATCTTGAAAGCCAAAATCGTTAAAGTTGCCAAAACCGGCACCAGGTCTACCTGTGTTAGTACGGTAAGAGTAACTTTGTCTACCACCAGGCGCACGAGAACCCGCCGCACCACCAAAGCGTCCTAATAACTCATTAATAAACTCATCAAAACTGCCGTATTGGCTGAAGTCGAAACCACCCATATCAACCCCAGCACCGCCGCCGGGGAAGCCTTGACCGACTTGTTTCCAATATTGACCAAATTGGTCATATTTTTGACGCTTATCTGGGTCAGATAAGACTTCATAGGCTTCATTGACTTCTTTAAAATTGGCTTCTGCCTGCTTATTGCCAGGATTTACATCAGGGTGATACTTTCGGGCTAATTTCCGAAAAGCTTGTTTAACTTCCTCTGGACTGGCAGTCTTACTAACTCCCAAAACTGAATAATAATCTTTGAAGTCGGTTGCAGCCATCTACCAGCCTCCTGTAAAAATTTACTTTAAGTTTTTTTGTAAGATGTCAGATTTATATTTTGCTAGGTATAATGCCGAGCAATTAGATTCTGATTTTAAATTAACAAACAAAACACAATTGCAAGTGGGGTTCTTGCTCACTGCGTCAGCGCAATTCCCGTACTTTGGGAAGTGTGGGAGGTGTGGGAGGTGTGGGAGGTGTGTGAGGATGGTGAAGAAATCTTTCCCCCCTCTCTCCCCACACTCCCCACACTCCCCACACTCCCCTCTCTCCCCTCTCTCCCCACACCCTTATACCCCTACACCCCACACCCTATTTTAATCAAGTCGTCTAATCCTTCTTCGATGCTGGGTGGAGCGTCTCGGAGTTGGCGGTGCATTCGGAAGATGACTTCTTCGGGAACTTGGCGATCGCGTCTTTTATTGCGAGCCAAACACAGCCATACTGGTGTAGTGAGCCAAATTCCCACCACTTGCGTAAAACCTATGTCACGGCTAAAGGTAATCAAGTCGCGGCGATGGCTTCTTTGAACATTGGTAGCATCAAAAATTGCTGATTGATTAGCCATAACTGTTTTTTGAAGTTGCTGTTCTAATTCTTGCCAAATCAAAAACCACGGCCCTTGAATAATTTCATCGCCAAACAATTGCCCCCGGATGGCATCTGTAGAAATCAGTTGCATCTGGGGGCATTTAGCTATTAATTGTTTTGCTAAAGTTGACTTGCCGCTACCCGGCAGACCGATGAGTAAGAGGAGTGCTGAGTGCTGAGTGCTGAGTGCTGAGTGAGAAAACAGTGAAAAGTAATAGTTTGTCGTACTCATAATTCAAAGTTTCAAACTCAGCACTTTCAACTCAGATAGCAAGAGGTGGGTTTGAATCCCTCTTTGTATTACCACTACGGTGTACACACAAGTCGAATTACCCCCCTTAATCCCCCCTTATAAAGGGGGGAAATAAGCAAATCTAGTTCCTTTATTCCCTTGGAAAGGAGGGAAATAAGCAAATCTAGTCCCCTCCCCTTTCCAAGGGGAGGGTTAGGGTGGGGTAATTCCATAACTTGTGTGTACACGGTAGCTTATTACCCTCCTGCCCCCTGCCTTTCAACTCCTGCGTTCCTTAAATAATTGTCCCATCGGTAATGACTGCACCTTTGAGGACAACTACAATCCCACTACGGATGTAGAAGCCTTGACTTTCTCGGTCAGCTTCTTGGACGTTATCTTTGTTGATGATTTTAACATCGTGACCAATGCGGGCATTTTTATCAATAATTGCCCGGCGAATGATGGTATCTGTACCAATGCCTACGGGGAGATCACCTTTGTCGATGCTGCATTGACGCTCAACAGAAGCTTGATAAAAGTCTGCGCCCATGAGCAAAGATTCTTCGATGATACAGCCCGATTCAATCCGCGATCGCACTCCTAAAACTGAATGTTGAATGCGGCAGTTTTTCAAAATACAGCCTTCACCAATAATTGATTCGGTGACATGGCAATCTAATAATTTGGTGGGTGGTAGATAACGCGGACGGGTGTAAATTGGTGCTTCTTCATCGTAGAAGCTAAAAGGTGGTTGTGGTTGCTGGGTTAAGGCTAAATTGGCATTATAAAATGCTTCAATTGTCCCGATATCTTCCCAGTAATCATCAAATAAATAAGCTTGAATGTTATAATCTTGGGCTGCATCAGGGATAATTTCTTTGCCAAAGTCAGTCCGTTCGAGTTTTTCCCGCAGCAACTTGATCAAAACATCTTTCTTAAAGACATAAATCCCCATTGAGGCGATATATGGCTGGTCTTCGGCCTGTTCTTTGGTTAATCCCAAAATGGTGGTATCAACCTGCATTTTTGCTAAAGCCTCACCTTTGGGCTTTTCGCTAAAGTCAACCACTCTCCCAGCATCATTGATTTTCATCAAGCCAAAGTCAGAAGCCCGACGGTTATCAATGGGAATTACCGAGAGGGTAATATCAGCATTGGTTTCTCGATGACGCTGGATGAATTGACGATAATCCATCCGGTAAAGGTGATCACCTGAGAGAATCAAAAATTCATCTACATCCCATTCCTCCAACATCCACAAGTACTGTCGCACTGCATCGGCTGTACCTTGGAACCAGTTGGGGTTTTCTGGAGTTTGTTGTGCAGCCAACACTTCCACAAACCCTTCACTGAATCCGCTAAAGTTGTAAGTACGAGCAATGTGACGGTTCAGAGAAGCTGAGTTGAATTGTGTCAGGACGTAGATTTTAAAAATTTCCGAATTAATACAGTTACTCACAGGGATATCAATTAAGCGATATTTCCCCGCTACGGGAACTGCTGGTTTTGCCCGGAGTTTGGTTAAAGGGTAAAGGCGGGTGCCTGCGCCACCACCGAGAATGATTGCTAAAACTTTTTTCACAAAATTTCTCCCGACTGCCTTTCAACTCTCACTTTCAGTTTATGACTGTATGTAGCCTCTGATAAGGGGGGGATCAAAGATTCTCCGGGATGATTTTTAGAAAATAATAACTGAGGACTTACGCAGTCAGACGAAAAATCAAGGATTTGGGAAGGGTGGCGGGGTATAGGAGAGATTATCTATGAAGATTGGGTGTAGGGGTGTGAGGGTATAGGGGTGTGGGAGGGGTGTGGGGAGTATGGGGAGAGAGGGGAGTGTGGGGAGAGCGGGGAGAGCGGGGAGTATGGGGAGTGTGGGGAGTATGGGGGAAAGATTTCTTCACCATCCTCCCACACCTCCCACCCCTCCCACACTTCCCACACCCTCTTACCTTTACACCCATTTTTAACAGACAACTTTTGTGTGTAAGTCTTGAATATCTATCTCTGGCTGGCTACAGTCTAAGCAACAACATCGTATTTTATGTACAGCTCATGTAATGCCCTGTAATCCTTTGTAGATCATGAACTCTAGGCGGACAAAAAAATCTCAGTCTTCTAATTCCAACGAACAGCAACAAACATACCAAAATGAATTATTTCCCATTGTCGGGATTGGTGCATCTGCCGGAGGTTTGGAAGCATTTACCCAATTACTCAGCCATTTGCCCAAAAATACAGGGATGGGATTTGTGTTTATTCAACACTTGAGTCCCGACAAAAAAAGTATCTTGGCTGAGATTTTGTCCCAAACCACTGAGATGCCAGTCACACAAGTTGAAAATGGTATGGAGGTGGAACCGAATCATGTTTATGTGATTCCCCCCAATGCGATGATGACCATCTCTGAGGGCAAGTTAAATTTGAGTCCGCGCCAGAAAATTCGCGGACAAGTAATGTCAGTTGATACATTCTTTTTTTCGTTGGCTCAGGAACGGGGTAGTAAAGCTATTGGCGTGGTGTTGTCTGGGGGTGATTCTGATGGCGCACGCGGGTTAGAAGCAATTAAAGAAGCGGGAGGTATTACCTTTGCCCAAAGTGAAACATCGGCTCAGGTGAGTAGTATGCCAAATACGGCTGTGGCTTCTGGTCAGGTAGACTTTGTATTAACACCACAAGCGATCGCTCAAGAGTTAGCTCATCTCAGTCTTCATCCCTACATTCGTCCCTCAAATCCCGCACAATCAATTGAAGTTCGAGCAACTGAAGAAAATGCTTTATCGCAAATCTTTAGTCTGTTAAAGGCTACCACAGGCGTTGATTTTAACTTTTACAAGCAAACCACCCTCAAGCGGCGCATTCTGCGGCGCATGATTTTATACAAACTAGAGAGATTAGAAGATTACACCAATTATCTTCAGGAGCATCCCGCAGAAGTTAAAGCATTGTATTACGATGTCTTGATTACTGTTACTAGTTTTTTCCGTGATCCAGAAGCTTTTGAAGCTTTAAAAACTAAAATATTTCCCCAGATTACCAAAGGGCAAAACCTTAATACCCCAATTCGGATTTGGGTAGTGGGATGTTCCACAGGAGAAGAAGCCTATTCAATTGCAATTTGTTTATTGGAATATTTACAGAATCAAGGCATTGATAAACCGATTCAATTGTTTGCTACGGATATTAATGAAATCGCCATTGAAAAAGCCAGGATCGGGATTTACCAACATAACCAATTAATTGATGTTTCTCCTGAGCGTCTGCAACGTTTTTTCACGCCAGTAGAAGGTGGCTACCAAATCAGCAAACCAGTCAGAGAGGTTTGTGTTTTTGCCAGACAAAACTTGATTAGTGATCCGCCCTTTTCCCATCTGGATTTAATTACCTGTCGCAATGTCTTGATTTATTTGAGTGCGACTATCCAAAAGAAACTGCTGCCACTTTTTCACTATGGTTTGCAACAAACTGGCTTTTTGATGTTAGGTACATCCGAGACAGTGGGCGAATTTAGTAATTTGTTTACTTTGATTGACCGCAAGTACAAAATTTACTCGCGTAAAATGGCTGTGACACGCCTGGGAATTAATTTAATTAGCAGTAACTATCCCAGCGAAACTTTGAATCAGCCACTACCAGTCAGTGAGAGAATCTGGAATGATGTGGAAATCCAGAAAGTGGCTGACCGAATTGTGTTAGAGCAGTATGCTCCGGTTGGTGTAATTATTGATAGTGATTTAGAAATTTTGCAGTTTCGTGGGCAAACAAGTCCTTATTTACAACTACCATTAGGTAGACCAAGTTTTAATTTGCTGAGAATTGCTAAAGAAGAATTAAAACTAGAATTACGCACGGCAATTCACCAAGCTAAAAAGCGTGGTGTGATGGTAAAAAAAGAAGGCATTCAAGTTAGAGATAACGACCAAATTAAACTGGTAAAAATTGAAGTTTTACCTTTTAATGTCCCAGCTACTACAGACCGTTACTTTTTAGTGATGTTTGCTGAGATGCCAGCAAATATAACTTCTTTGTTAGATTTATCTAGCGATAATATTAAAAGCAAACAAACTCATAAACAAGAAGAAATTAACCAACTGCGACAAGAGTTAGCCACTACTAAAGAATATTTACAATCGATTATTGAAGAACAACAAGCTACCAATCAAGATTTAAGGGCAGCTAACGAAGAAATTCTCTCTAGTAACGAAGAGTTGCAAAGCACTAACGAAGAACTAGAAACTGCAAAAGAAGAAATTCAAGCCACGAATGAAGAATTAAACACAATTAATGATGAACTACAACGCCGTAATCTAGAATCCACCCAAGTCAGCAACGATTTACAAAATCTCCTCAGCAGTATTAATATTCCCATCTTGATGTTAGGTGGTGATTTACGCATTCGGCGGTTTACTCCGGTTGCAGAAACTATATTTAACTTAATTCCTCCCGATGTGGGGCGGCCATTCAGTGATATTAATCACAATTTAAATATTCCTGATTTAGAGCAGCAAATTATCGAGGTGATCAACACACTCAATTTTAAAACTCAGGAAGTCCAAGACCAAGAAGGTCATTGGTATGATTTACGTATTCGCCCCTATCGCACTATCGATAACAAAATAGATGGTGCTGTTGTGGTATTGGTTGATATTGATGCTCTCAAACGCAGCGCCAGACAGGTTACAGCTGCTAGAGATTATGCAGAAGCAATTGTCGCCACTGTGCGAGAATCTTTGGTGGTATTAGATACAGATTTGCGGGTAATTACCGCTAATCAGTTTTTCTATGAAAAATTTAATGTATTACCAGCCGAAACCGAACAGCGTTTGATTTATGAAATCGGCGATGGCCAATGGAATATTCCCCAATTGCGATCGCTCCTAGAAAATATTCTGCCGCAACAAAGTCAATTTCAAGATTTAGAAGTTGAGCATGACTTTCATCCAATTGGGAAGAAAGTTATGCGGTTGAATGCGCGGAAATTGTCGCACATTCATGATATGCCGATGATATTGTTGGTGATTGAAGATATTACCCAACAAACACAGCTAGAAGCAGAACGAACTCAACTATTGGCACAAGAACAATCAGCCCGTGAAGCCGCCGAGACCGCCAACCGCGCCAAGGATGAATTTTTGTCAATTCTGTCTCACGAACTGCGAAACCCGTTAAATGCAATGCTGGGGTGGGCAACTTTACTCCGCACTCAGCAACTGAACGAAACCACAGTCAACCAAGGTTTAGCAGCCATTGAACATAGCGCCCAAACCCAAGCCCATTTGATTAGTGATTTGTTGGATATCTCCCGCATTAGTTCTGGTAGGCTGCAAATGAATGCCCAAGAAATTGAACTAGTGCCAATTATTGAAGCAGCGATCGCGGTGGTACGTCTAGCCGCAGACACCAAAAATATTCAAATTAATCCGAATTTTGCCTCCACCAGCCGACCAATGATAGGAGATCCAGTCCGCTTACAGCAGGTACTCTGGAATTTACTCTCAAATGCCATCAAATTTACCCCAGCTAACGGCAGAATTGATATCACCTTAGAGTACACAAATTTACAAGCGCAAATACAAGTCAGTGATACAGGTCAAGGCATCAGTGCAGAATTTTTACCTTATATTTTTGAACGCTTCCGCCAAGCAGATGGCAGCAAAACACGTTCTAATCCAGGTTTAGGGTTAGGGCTGTCGATTGTGCGTCACTTGGTAGAACTCCACGGCGGGACAATAGAAGTCCACAGCCCCGGAGAAGGTCAAGGCGCAACATTCATTGTCAAACTGCCTTTACAAGCCAATCAGCCAGAAATTCCTGTACCGATTCCTCCCTTACCATCCGTCACCAGAAACAACCTACCGGAAATCCCACCCGATGACCTTCCCGCCTTAGCAGGTGTGCGGGTACTAATAGTAGACGACGAACCAGACATCCGCCAATTATTTCAAATAATTCTGGAAGAATATGGAATTGAAGTTACAGCCGTCGCCTCTGCTAGTGCTGCTTTATCAACTTTAGTGGCAAATCCTGGCGGTTATGATGTCCTTTTGTCTGACATTGGTTTACCAGAACAAGATGGTTATATGCTGATACGCCAAATCAGAGAACTCAGCCCCGAACTTGGTGGGCAAATTCCCGCCGTCGCCCTCACCGCCTATGCTACTGATGCAGATTATACCGAAGCTTTAGCCGCAGGCTACCAGATGCACCTTGCTAAACCTGTTGAACCTATGCAGTTAGTAGGTGTTGTTGCAGCTTTGAGTGGGAGGGGGTAGGGTAGGGGGCAGGGTGCAGGGGGGCAGGGGGCAGGGTGCAGGGGGGCAGGGGGACAAGGGGGACAAGGGGGACAAGGGAAGGGAGTAATCTTTCTACCTTGTCTACCCCCTCTACCTTGTCTACCCCCTCTCAGCACTCAGCACTCCATTCACTGGATGTTTGACTAGCGATCGCACTGCGGCAATAATGGCATCAGCATCGATTTTGGCGGCGTGGAGTAGTTCTTCTGGGGTTCCTGATGTGGGCATTTCACTCACGGCTAATTTGATCAGTTGTAGTTGTGGCCCTTCGTAAGTTGGCATTTCCCCAACGCCAGCGAAAGCATCTAGCACCGCCGCACCTAATCCGCCTTCTAGCCAATGATCTTCGACTACGATTAAGTTACCTTCGGTGTCTTGTGCGGCTTGATGTAGGGTTGGTATATCAATGGGTTTGACTGAGTAAGCATCGATGATGCGGACTGTGATCCCGGCGTTTTTCAGTTGTTCATAAGCTTTGAGGGCTTCATGTAAGGTAATCCCCGCACCGATGATGGTGGCTTGGTCTTGGTCAGAACTGCGGATAACTTTACTACCACCAATGGGAAATTCTGCTTCCGCACTGTAAATGACGGGTGTAGCTTCGCGGGTTGTACGTAAGTAAACAATACCTTGGCGATCGCTCATTTGCGCTACTAATTTGGCGGTTTGATTAGCATCGCTGGGATACAATACAGTGCTACTCCACACAGCCCGAAACGCCGCTAAATCTTCTAACCCCATTTGGGAAGCGCCATCTTGACCGATAGAGACACCAGCATGAGAACCCATTAATTTAATGTTGGCACGGGACACAGCCGCCATCCGAATAAAATCGTAGGCGCGGGTTAAAAAGGCGGCAAAGGTAGAAGCAAAGGGTTTATATTTTCTGACTTGCAAACCCACCGCCGCCGCAATCATTTGTTGTTCGGCGATGTACATTTCAAAGTAACGTTCGGGAAAAGCTTCGGCAAAGTCTTCGACATACGTGGAATTACTGACCTCAGCATCAAGGGCAACTACATCTGGTTGAGCATTGCCTAACGCTTTTAAAGCATCGCCATAAGCCCGACGTGTGGCTACTTTTGCGCCTTTTTCATAACGAGGCAGTTGCAGGGGTTGGGGTTTACCCGTAGGAACCGGTTCTTGGGTTTCTGGTTGATGAACTTGGATAATCATCTGACGTTCACCGCCTAATTCGGCAATTGCTTGCTGTTCTTGTTCAGGTTTTAAAACTTTGCCATGCCAACCGCCTAAATCTGCCAAACTAGCCACGCCTTGACCTTTCTTGGTGCGGGCGATAATTACGGTCGGGCGATCATTAACGGCGATCGCGGTATTCATGGCATGATCTATTTGGGTAAAATCATGACCATCAATTTCTATGGCTTGCCAACCAAAGGCTTTCGCACGATGAGAGTATGCTTGCGTATTCCAGCCTAATTCCGTTTGCCCCCGTTGACCCAAGCGGTTGACATCAATAATGGCAATTAAATTATCTAAGGTATAGTGTGCAGCATGGTCAAAGGCTTCCCAAACCGAACCTTCGGCGGTTTCACTATCTCCCAGTAACACCCAGACATGATAGGGAAGTTGGTCAAGATATTTCCCAGCTAACGCTAACCCCACAGAAATCGGTAAGCCTTGCCCCAGAGAACCCGTTGCCACATCCACCCAAGGTAAAATAGGTGTGGGATGACCTTCTAAACGACTACCCAATTTTCGCAGCGATCGCAATTCTTCATCGTTAATCACACCTGCGGCTTTGTACATAGAATAAAGCAATGGTGCAGCGTGACCTTTAGAAAAAATCAGGCGATCGTTATTCGGATTTTCGGGATGTTCAAAATCGTAGTGCAAATATTTATTCAGTAAAACCGCCATCAAATCCGCGGCCGACATAGATGATGTCGGATGACCAGAACCCGCAATTGTGGTGGCGCGAATGCTATCAACACGCAACTGTTGGGCTAATTCATACCATTGATGCAATTCTTCTTGTGTAGTCATAATTATTTTCCTAACTTAAAATAATTGCCATTAAGATTTGGGATGTTGATGAAAAATTTGTGGGAAATGATGACAGGATGTTTTAAAACTCCTAGTGTTGGTAGCCAAACATTTTAGATCCCCCTAAATCCCCCTTAAAAAGGGGAGCCACTGCGTTGGGCGGGTTCCCCGACTTGAAGCAAGTGGCGTGGACTTAAAGAGACTCTTAGCCCCCCTTTTTAAGGGGGGTTGGGGGGATCTGTAAGTGCTAATAATCACAGCGAACCACTTTTAAAACAACCTCTGAGATAAAAATAATTTAACGCTGAGAAACAGCGATGTTTTTTATCAGCAGATAAAACCACTATCAATCAATTCACGAATAAGATATGATTGCTCTTGTCAAAAATCTCTCTATCTGGGTTTACTTTAGATAGGAGAATCAAAAAACTCTTCTGACTAAGGGAATAAATAATATTTATATCTAGAAGAAGACTGCAAAAATCACTAAAGTAGTTAGGGATTATTATTCAGAGTGCAATTAAATTTTGCTTAGGGATGAATATTGAAATGATAAATAAATTATTGTGTGGAAATAAAACAGTCAATCGCGTTTCCTAATGTGTTGATGTATAAAGTCTTGGACTTCTTACATAATTTTTTGTGTCTCACGCATTCGCCCTTGGCGTTCCGCTTGCGGTAGGCGCAAAGGCGCAAAGAAAGATGCTACTATGATCATGATTTTTATAAGAAGTCTATTCTGGCTTATACCTTACTAAAATAAAAACCACTAAACGTCAAAAAATAATCAAAAATATCTGCGTCCATCCGCGTTCATCTGCGGTTAAATTTATCCCATAATCTTGACTGATAAACTCTTTAATTCCCCATTATTCGCTACAATATAAATATGTCTGAAAATTCTACTACCATAACTACAACACGCCCCACATTCATCTTAGTTGATGGACATTCTTTAGCATTTCGTTCTTATTTTGCTTTCGCCAAAGGACGAGATGGCGGACTGCGAACTAAAACGGGGATACCGACGAGTGTCTGTTTTGGCTTTCTCAAATCTTTGCTGGAAGTGATGACAACACAACAGCCAAAAGCAATGGCGGTTGCGTTTGATTTGGGTTTACCGACTTTCCGCCACGAAGCTGATGATACATACAAAGCCGACCGTCCGGGGACACCAGAAGACTTTGTTCCTGATTTAAAAAATCTGCATGAATTACTCGAAGGCTTGAACCTGAAGATTTTTACTGCGCCTGGTTACGAAGCTGATGATGTGTTGGGAACCTTAGCGCAAAAAGCCACGGCGGCTGGTTATAAGGTGAAAATTTTAACAGGCGATCGCGATTTATTTCAACTCATTGACCCAGACAAAGAAATTACCGTTTTAAACTTTAGTCCTGATGCACTCAAACGCGCCACAAATAGCATCACAGAATTTAGTGTAGAACAAGTTAAAGAAAAATTAGGCGTATTACCTACACAAATTGTCGATTATAAAGCTTTGTGTGGTGATAAATCAGATAATATTCCTGGGGTGAAAGGCATAGGTGAAAAAACGGCAGTTCAGCTATTAAATACCTATGGTTCTTTGGAGAATATTTATGCAGCCATAGCAGAAATTAAAGGCGCAACCCAAAAAAAACTCACCGAAGGTCAAGAGGATGCGAAAAAGTCGCAATATTTAGCACAAATAGTCACCGAAGTACCTTTAGAAGTTAACTTAGACAACTGCCAATTAACCGGATTTGACACAAGTAATCTCACTCCTATTTTAGAAAAACTAGAGTTCAATACTTTTTTAAAGAAAATCAACGAAATTCAACAGAAATTTGGTGGTGAAGTTACAGAAACTCCCGCCAATGTAGAAGCATCCAGCATAGATGATGATGGTGATGATTTATCATTTTTCACTGCTGCTGAAACAGCCGCATATCAACAGCAACCAGTTTCAGAAATTCAGCCACGGATAATTAATAGTGAAGCTAAACTGACTGAGTTAGTAAATATATTGCAACAATTTACTGACCCTACAAACCCAGTAGCTTGGGACACAGAAACCAGCGATTTAGAACCACGAGATGCAGCTTTAGTCGGAATTGGTTGTTGTTGGGGAACGCAACCAGATGAATCAGCATATATTCCCCTGGCGCATAAAAACGGGGAAAATTTACATCCAGAAACAGCACTTGCAGCACTACGTCCAATTTTAGAAAGTGCTAATTATCCGAAGACATTCCAAAATGGTAAATTTGACCGCTTAGTATTTCGCTGTCAAGGAATTAACTTAGCTGGCATTGTCTTTGACACCATGCTGGCTAGTTATGTTTTAAATACCGATACTAGTCATAATTTAACTGATTTGGCTTTACGATATTTAGGTTTATCTATTCAAAATTATGCCGAATTAGTTCCTAAAGGTAAAACCATTGCTGACTTAGGTATTGCGGCTGTCGCCAATTATTGTTGTTTCCAAGTTTATGCGACATGGCAACTAGTACCAAAATTGCGCGAAGAACTGGATAAATTTCCAGCTTTATCAAAATTATTACTAGAAGTAGAACAGCCATTAGAAGCCGTTCTCGCAGAGATGGAATACACAGGTGTCAGCATTGATTCTGCTTATCTGCAAGAACTTTCACAACAGTTAGAAATCGATTTAGCTAAGTTAGAAGCACAAGCAACAGAAATAGCTGGCGAAAAATTTAATTTAGGTTCTCCAAAACAGTTGAGCCAAATATTGTTTGAAAAGTTAGGATTAAGTACTAAATATTCTCGTAAAATTCAAACTGGCTATTCTACCGATGCCGCAACTTTAGAAAAGCTATTAGAAGTTGATAACACTGGGTTTGTCGAGGCGATAATTGAGTATCGCACATTATCTAAATTAAAATCTACTTATGTAGACGCTTTACCTGCGTTGGTACGTCAAGATACTCAACGTGTGCATACGGATTTTAACCAAGCCGCCACATCAACTGGTAGGTTATCTTCTTCCAACCCAAATTTACAAAATATCCCCATTAGAACTGCTTTTAGTCGGCAAATTCGCAAAGCATTTTTACCCGAAAAAAATTACTTAATGGTTGCTGCTGACTACTCACAAATTGAGTTGAGGATATTAGCACATTTGAGTCAAGAACCATTGTTAGTGAAAGCATATCAACAAAATGAAGATATTCACACAGTAACAGCGCGATTGGTATTTGAAAAAGAAGATGTTTCCCCAGATGAAAGAAGAATAGCCAAGACAATTAACTTTGGTGTAATTTATGGTATGGGTTCGCTGAAATTCTCACGTTCTACAGGGATAGATAAGAATGTTGCTAATGAATTTATTAAGCGATTTAACGAACGTTATGCTAAAGTATTTGCATATTTAGAGAGCGTGAAAAAACAAGCGATCGCACAAGGTTATGTTGAAACTATCCTCGGTAGGCGGCGTTATTTTGATTTCCAAACCAACAGCTTACGCAAGTTAAAAAATACTAATCCCGCAGATATTGATTTGAGTAAATTAAAAAATATAGGTGCTTTTGATGCTGGCTTGCTGCGTTCTGCTGCCAACGCACCCATTCAAGGCTCTAGTGCTGATATTATCAAAATTGCAATGGTGAGATTGCATGAAATTTTAAAACAATATCAAGCACGTTTATTATTGCAAGTTCACGACGAATTAGTGTTTGAAGTTCCGCCTCACGAATGGGAAGAATTACAACCACAAATTAAATCAGTGATGGAAGATGCTGTAACTTTAACTGTGCCATTACTGGTAGAAGTCCGCGCCGGGGAAAATTGGATGGAGACGAAGTAAACTTCCCATAAGACTACACAAATAAAGCCAGCCTAGCCTATCCGATGTTTTGAGACTTTGTATGCAAGAGCAAGTATGATAGATTATTTCATACTTCATACTTCTAATGGATACCATTAATTTTGATGGTGTAAATGGGCATCGCCACTGGTTTTATGAACCTTATGTTTACACTGGCGTGGCTGACATTGATGAACGATTAAGTGGTTTTCCTGTCGCCGTTTTTTTACCACAGCACCAGCCTACACAAGACACACCCTTAGTAATTGGTTTGCAGGGGATGTGTGCGCCTTATGGTTGGAATGCTTTTATTGTGCCGACATTAACGCAAATGGGTATAGCTGTGGCTTTATTCGATACACCTTTTGCGGGTGAACGTAGCTTAGTACGTACATTTACAGCTGTAGTGCAGAACGAAATTAAGCCATTAATTGACCGAGGTATTGCCTTTGATACAGCATTACTTTTATCTATATTTCGCAGTACTGCCCAGGATATTTCTAGAATACGAGATTTTTGCTGCGATCGCTATAATCTGAGTCAGACAAAATTGGCATTATTTGGAGTTAGTATGGGAGTCTTGCTATCTGCATATACCTTTACAGCACATAGCTTGGGAGATAGACTACTAGGCACTATTGGTCATGCTGATCTGCCATCATTTGCTAAAAGTTGGGGATATGGTTTTTTACCTGATTTAGCAGCTTCGCCCCTTGGTAATTTAGCAGAAATATTCTTAAAAAAATTCCAGCCGGATTTACAACCTGTAGTGCAGCTTTTACAATTAGCTAAACATCTCAAATATGAAGATAAATATACTTGGGAATGTAACCCGATGAACTATGTTCAACAAGTCGAACTTCCCAGAAGAGTGCGTTTTTTAATTGGCGCGAATGATCCAATTGTTAATATTAAAGATACTCGTGCTTGCGCTCAAAAATTTCCCGATGGGGCTTATTATGTGGTTCCAGGAATGGGACATGGAACCAGACAACAAGGGCTAACATTTGTGGATCATGTACGTTATTTTCTCGCTACCCAGTTGAGCGACTGGCAAAGATAGAAAAGAATATGCTAAGGCAAGTGCTTTGTCTAGGGTTTTAGGATCAAGTTGCAATTCGACTTTTTCCATACAGGCTGATGTAGAAGTGTTGATGCTAGAATCACCCTAGCATCTGGGAGCGTTGACGAAATAAAGCGCCATTACTGTTACTTTCGGACATAGCATAATTAACGCAGGCGGCAGAATTTGCGATCGCTATCATTTTCTGGATATTGCCAAGAATAGGCAAAATGGCTCACACCTGCGAGTTGCGGCGCATATTTGCGTAGGGCTTGCATTTGGGCTTCTAGGGATGGGCGCGTGCTGGTTGATTGTCCCCATGCACCGGCTAAGGCGGGAATAATTTTTGTCCCCGGTTTAGCAGCACTAATCACCCGTTGCACTTGGTCGGCAATACAGCTAACATCACTACAAGTTGCATAAGCCATCGCGTGCCATTGCAAGTTACTGGGAAATCTATCCCAAGGTTGCAAGCGGGAATCATAGCCTTGTCCCACCATTTGGTTGCCATCTGGGAAAAACACTACTCCGGCGGGAATGCCTAGCTGCTGTACTGGGTAACTGGCTAAAGCAACAAAATCTAAGATACCTTGCATAGCATGGGCAACCATTAACTGCCAGAGTTCAACTTGCAAAGTCGGCTGTCTGTTGGTTGCTGGTAACAGGGCTTTGTCTTGTGGTGGCGGAACGCGCCCTTGCCACATCGGTTCCCCTTCTTGGGGATACAGTTTATCCACTTCATCAATATCGCCGGCGGTGACATATCCCTTACTCAAGAACCGCCGCATCAAATCCAAACCTTTAGTATTCAACGCCCGCTTAAATAAAGCTTCTTGCGTAGCTGGGGTAAATAGCCATAAATCAGTGACTTTTGTAGCGATGGAATCAGTGCCAGCTTGTCTGGGATAACGCACATAATCAAATAGCAAACCATCCGGGCGACGGCGTAGTACTTGCTGTACCATCTCGAAGTAATCGCGTTTGGCTTGCATATTGTAGGGGTCGATAAATACCTGGGAACCGTTATCTACAACATATAAACTCGTTTGCCCTTTGCCATTCCGAGCGATCGCAGGTTCTCGATCTGGTCTTTTGGCGTAGTTATAGCCGAAATTTGCGGTATACATCCACGAATAAACCTTTAGCCCCCGTTCTCGCCCTTTTTGAATTGCCACGGCCAGTAAATCAATCTTTTCCGTCCCTGGAGTCCGTATTACAGAAGGCCAAACTGTGGGATTATCGGCGGCTGGTAATAATACCTGCCCATCATAAAAGGTTTCTACATAAATTTGGTTATAGCCACGGTTGACCATCCGATCCATAATTTGGTCAATTATCCCTGGTTGAATGTCGCAGGGATATAAACGCACCCAAACAGCTTGAATTTTTGGCCAAGTACGACTGCGGCATTTTTGTACATCTTGGGCGTGTTGGCGTACTAGCTTTTGATACTGGCTTTGGGCATCGCGATCGCCTTTGAGTGCCGACAAACGCAATTTTTCCTTTGTTTGGGCGGCTGTGTTTGATAACTTGCAATCTTGGTTAACTTGTGCTTGTGCTGGTTGGCTGATCAAGTTAGGTAGCAAAAGACTACTACTAAAAACCACAACCCACAAACGTTGCCATAATAATTTTGCAGAACGGTGAGATATACCGACAAGGTAGATGTACAAATTCACGGGCATTGACGATTAAGGTGTATCAATTGTTATAGCAAGAGGTATAGGGTGAAAGTATTAGTATTTCTAGCGTTGACGCTCGGAAAATCCTCTTTCATTTAAATACAGCTATTGCATCTAGGAATTACGCAATTACACGAAAAATTAAAAGTTTGGAGGTATAGGGATTCAAGGGTGTAAGTGTTCAAAACCCTTACACCCCATACCCTACACCCATTCTTCACAAACAATCTTTGTGCGTCAGCCCTAACAGATATACCTGTGTCAAAATAAATAAATCAAGAGTCCAAAGTCATAACTCTGGACTCTTGAATCTGAAAAAATATCACTAGAGGAATAGTTAAGCACCACGCTTGAGTGCAGATTCTACTTGCTGAAACTCCTGTTCTAGACGATTTTTCAGTTTTTGCGGAACTGGACGGTTTGGGTAAGAACTGTAGTGTCCCGCAAGAGAGTTAAGGGCGGTACGCATGGTTGTAAAAGAACTTAAACCAGAAATTGAACCAGCGCGTTGATAGCGGGCTGAGAAATCGTTAATTTTTTGCCGCGCATCTGCTTGAAGTGCGGCTTTATCTGGTGAATCGTCAGTTACTTCTAGGGCTTTTCTCAGGGTACTGACTACAGCCAATGTGTCTTGGCGATAATCCCCAGTTAAGGTATCAGGGCTAGAACAACCGATTAAGCCAATAGCTAAAACTAAAACCAAAGCAAGCAGACGCGACCAATAGCGTTTCATAAGCATTATTTGAAACTACACATAAATCATCGTCCATCCTATCTTGGAATGGTATCTAGGGGATCAGGAGAAGCATGAAGGACAAAATCAGCAACAAATTTTATCAAAACAGTATTCAGGAATCAGTATTCCACATTCCTCCTGACTCCTGACTTCTGAGTTCTTTTTCACACTTTTTGATACAAAGTATCTCTTTGTTGATAAGGTCTTCCTAAAGATGCGATCGCAGTTTGTAAGGTGTCCACTTCCATACAAGTACCGCCCACAGCACCAGCCATTGTGGTGATATGTTCTTCCATCAATGTGCCACCAATATCGTTACAACCCCAAACTAAGGCTGCTTTTGCCCCAGCCAACCCCAACTTTACCCAACTGGGCTGATGGTTAGGAATCCAATTACCCAAGTAAATTCGGGCGACTGCGCCTAATAATAAAGCATCCGCTAAAACTGGTTGATCACGCCCTACCCGACGGCGTAAAGATTTTGGTGCTTCTTGACCCACAAAGGGTAATAAGATAAATTCTGTGATGCGTGCTGGATAGTCTTCATTGATGGCTGTTTGTTGGAGCGATCGCAATTTTTCTAAATGCCCAATTTGTTGTTCTGGGGTTTCGATATGCCCCGATAACATGGTACTCGTGGTAGATAAACCCAATTTATGGGCTGTGGAGATAATTTCTAACCAAGTCTCTGTGTTAATTTTTTCAGGACACAACACTTTTCGCACTTCATCATCCAACACCTCAGCCGCCGTTCCTGGTATCGAACCAACGCCAGCATCCCGCAAAGCTGCAATCACCGTTGCATAATCCAGCCCATCAATTCTGGCAATAAACTGTATCTCTTGGGGCGAAAAGGCGTGTAAATGAATTTGGGGAAATTCCTGTTTAATCGTTGCAACTAACTTCAGGTAATAAGGCAAAGATTTACCGTTAATCTGCGCTTCGGGGTTTAATCCACCCTGCATACAAATTTCCGTCGCCCCCCGCTTAACCGCATCTTGGGATTTTTCTAAAATTTGCCCCCAATCTAACCAATAAGCACCAACATCATCAGCATCGCGGCGGAAAGCACAAAAACTACAATGCTGTTCACAAATGTTAGTAAAATTAATATTACGGTTAATTACATAAGTAATAGTATCGCCTACCTGATTGTAGCGGAGTTGATCGGCTGTGTGGCGAATTGCCGCGATCGCTTCCGAATCAGTTTGCTTTAACAACAATACTCCCTCTTCAGGAGATAAATCGTACCCCATTAAGGCACGCTCAAGAATGTTTGCAACAGAAGTGTTGATCACAATTAATAACTAAAACTGTATTGTTTTTATTGACATTATCTAGCGAAAATCTAGGGCTTTGTATGGAGATTTTTATTTATACATCAGAAATCTACGATTTATTACTTAAGAAAATTTGCTATTCGTAAAAATACTTATCAAAAAATATTTGATGTTTTTTAATATAAAATTCAGTATTTTTACGGAAACATTTTTTTAATGCTTCAGATAAACTCTATTAGCTCCTGAGTTATTACTTACTTATTTTTACATAGTAGTACTAATTCTGTAATTACCTAATTATTGCACCTACTCGTTAGGTGCATTTGTTTTATAAGTAATCTGACTTATAGTCATCCGATGTGATTTCCGAAAAAATTCAGTATGTGTAGTAGCGTGTTAGAAGTAAGCCGTAAGGTACCGAAAACTTAGTGGTAGATATGTGATGAATCAAAAATCCATATTTATAACGTATGTAGCTACTATCTTAGCTATATGTCTTGCTATTGATACATCATGGTTAGGTATTAGTAAATTTATAGAGCTACAAGCTCATACAGGGGGTAGATACCCCATATTTCCTAACTTATTTAGTCAGTTAAGAACTGGGCTGGAGTATTTAACTCTTAATATTATTTATTTATTCTGGTTGAGAAATAATTTCTCTATCAAAAATTTGAAATTTCAAAATATTCTCAAAAATTCTACTTTATTTTTGATCATTGCTTTTCTTGCCTACCCCCTTGGCAATGATGTTTATTTATATTTACAATATGGTGTCATGAATTTGAACCATGTTAATCCATTTATTCAAGGTGCTGGTAATTTTTCATCTCATTTATCTCCCTTTTTACGCTGGGGACAAACTTCAACTTATGGGCCTATTGCTCAAATATTTTTTGTAATAGGCGCATTATTTACCTCCATACATATAATTTTAGGAATTTATGTTTTAAAATTATTGTTTTTAATATTTCATCTTGTTAATACCTATCTAATTTATAGCTTATTAAATAACTCTCAAGCTCAAACAATAGTTACAATATTTTATGTTATCAATCCACTCATTCTATTTGAGCAAGTAACTAATGCTCATCTTGATGTATTAGTTGGTACAACATTATTGTTATCTTTTATTTGCTTTAAATATTGTCGATATGTATGGTTAATTGTTACTCTTGTATGTGGATTTTTCACAAAAACCATACCAATTATTTATATACCTCTAGTCTTAGTGAGGCTAGTTAAAGAAAAAAAATGGAAATCTTTAGCACTAGCCACATCTATTATTATCATAGTAATTCTAATTTTAGAAAGAACTATTTTACCAACAATTGGGACGTGGAAAAGTCTATTGAATCCAGGAGCTACAGGAGCATCAGCTTCATTACATAAAATTTTGCTCGTATTATTTAGCTCTGGTTCTAACGAATTATTGCCAAAACTGCAATTAATTACTTATATAGGATTTGCAGTGTATTATTGCTTTATTTTATTAAAAATTTTCTCTAATAATAATTACAAAATTAACGATTTAATTTTAGATATAGGCAGAATTACTCTAGTATTATTTTTATTTGCTACTGCTTGGAATATGCCTTGGTATGTTTCTCTTATATTACCAATGACGGCATTATTAAACTTTAAAAATCATGTTTTTCTATTTACCAGCTTGGCTTTTTATTTATCTAGCAGTTGCTATTATCTATTAGCAAGTTTCCATGTACTTCAAAGTATAGTTATGGTTGGATTACCAATTTTAGGATTTTTATTCAGTCCCCAATTGCAACGACAGCTAAGAATGAACTTTCCAGATTAGTTACAAAAATGATAATGTTACTTAATCCAATAACGACTCAAGACAGATGCACGCAGATAAATTTGTACTTAGGTAGACTAGTAAAGGCTACCATTTGAAGAAGTAATTAGGAAAAAAGTACTTTTTGACAATTTATGTATTTTTAAAGGACGGCGCAAAAATAAGTTCATAGTATTATCTTAAATTAATTGTTATAGTAAAAACACGTAAAAATAAATTTCAAGTTTGTATATTTTATGAAATTTTTACAAGCTGTGGTAATCTGTATAAATATTTAGTGTAAATTAGAAGTCAAATTCATATTTGATTCAAAAAGACTTGTGAATGTCATTACCTGGATTTTACTCAATGTCTAATAGTAAAGACAATTTATTGTCAACAGTACAATCCGATATTTTGCTGATTTCTGACTCTCCTCCTGCGGGTACAGGTATAGATGGCGAAACAATACATTTTTCGTTGGTAATTCCAACTTATAAAGAGAGGGAAAATATTCAAAATGTTATTCAGATATTAAGCCGGTTATTGGATGAGTCTCTTTTAGGAAATTACGAGTTGATTGTTGTAGACGATGATAGTCCAGACCGCACTTGGGAAGTTGCACAATCGCTGATGACAGAATACCCCCAATTGCGTGTAATGCGTCGGCAAAATGAACGGGGATTGTCTTCTGCTGTGATTCGTGGCTGGCAAATTGCTAGGGGAAATATATTGGGGGTAATTGATGGGGATTTGCAACATCCGCCAGAAGTTTTGGCACAGTTGTTACATAGTATTGAACAAGGTGCAGACTTGGCGGTTGCTAGTCGTCATGTAGACGGTGGTGGGGTAAGCCGTTGGAGTGCGGTGAGACGTTTTTTATCTCGTGGCGCTCAAGTTTTGGGTTTGATTTTCTTACCAGGGGTATTAGGAAGAGTTTCTGACCCCATGAGTGGTTATTTTATGGTGCGTCGCCGTTGTATTGCAGGGGTACAACTGAATCCTGTCGGCTACAAAATTCTCTTAGAGGTCATTGCGAGGGGAAACGTAGCAGAAATAGCTGAGGTGGGTTATGTATTCTGTGAGCGCAAACAAGGTGAGAGCAAAGTAACTTGGAAACAGTATGTAGAATACTTACACCATCTATTGCGCTTAAGGTTGACTACAAAACAGGTAGGACAAAAATCTGCTTTTCCCATTGGTCGATTTCTCCGCTTTGGCTTGGTGGGGCTAAGTGGTGTATTTGTGGATATGGCAATTCTTTATTTATTGAGTGACCCATCAACTTTAGCTTTACCGTTGACACGGAGTAAAATCATTGCTAGTGAGATTGCGATTTTCAACAATTTTTTGTGGAATGACGCTTGGACATTTGCCGATGTAGCGATGCAGCAGCAAGAATGGCATCATCGTGCAAAGAGATTTTTAAAATTTAATTTGGTATGCTTGGCGGGATTGGTCATCAACGTTGTGGTGTTAAATTTGGTGTTTAATTTTGTGATACCCAATCGTTATATTGCAAACTTGATTGCGATCGCAGTTGCGACTGTTTGGAATTTTTGGGTGAACTTGAAACTGAGTTGGCGCGTAACTGATGTGAAATGAGGGAGTTTGTTGGGAAGGGAGAAATCTAAAATGAACTTAAATTTACAAATCAAGTCAGAATAGCAAAGAGTTGACTTGTAAATGGCGCGGCTATGAAAGTTTTGTTTTGGAGTGCATCGAAGTTTTACAAAAATGCGATCCTGTTGTTATCTACCTTTGCTAACCGCCGCGTTACCCCACAAACCATGTCGGGACATTGGCATTTTGTAACTAATACTCGCTGGTTTCATCCGTTGCTGTTACTGCTGTGGTTTTTGATTGGTCTGGGTTTGCGGTTAACTAATTTAACAGCTAAACCACCTTGGACTGATGAATTTTCGACTTTAGTGTTTAGCTTGGGGAATAGTTTTTTACCAGTACCCTTAGACCAAGCGATCGCACCTGATATTTTATTACAACCATTACAACCCCAAGCAAGTGATACTGTACAAGATGTTTGGGCGCACTTGAGCCACGAAACTAATCATCCGCCACTATATTTTTTCTTGGCTCATTGGTGGATGCAGTTATTTCCGACACAACAAGGTCTAGTTTCATTATGGGGGGCGCGATCGCTGGCGGCAATCTTTGGTGCTGCCTCAATTCCCGCTATTTATGGTTTAGGATGGCTAACTTTTCGCTCTCGCTTGATTGCACATATCGCTGCTGCCATTATGGCGGTATCACCCTACGCAATTTTTTTGGCACAAGAAGCACGTCATTACACTTTAGCAATTTTGTGGGTAATTGCATCTTTGGCTTGTTTAATTATTGCGACACGCCACATTCAAAATCGTACACCGTTACCCATCACCACAGCACTAGCTTGGGTAGTAATTAATGCTTTCGGAATTGCGACACATTACTTTTTTGTTCTTACCCTTGGTAGTGAAGCTTTAGTATTACTTTTTCTCGGCTGGCGACAACGTAATTTTATCTCTCCACCGTGGCGGCGAATTTATGCGGTTGCTGCTGGTACTGCTGTTTCCGGGATAGTTTGGCTACCCATATTTTTGCAGAATAACTATGGCGATAAATTAACCGATTGGATACAACAACCGCGCCAAGGTTTGGAGTGGTTAAACCCATTTTTTCAAGCCTTTGCTGCTTGGGTGACAATGCTTTTTTTATTGCCAATTGAATCACCGCAACTAGCAATTATTTTAATTTCTGGTTTAGTAATGTTGATTTTCTTTATTTGGTTTTTACCAATATTGATTCGGGGAATCAAAGTGCAATTACAACAACCAGAAACTCAGGTGATTTGGGGGATTATTTTAGCTGCGATCGCTTTATTTTTTGTCTTTACCTATTTCCTGGGAATTGATTTAACTAGAGGCGCACGTTATAACTTTGTTTATTTTCCGGCTGTCATCCTTTTACTCGGAGCAAGTTTAGCAGTGCGTTGGCAAACTCAGCAAAACAATTATAAAATAACAGGTCAACAAGCCATAGCGATAATTTGGCTCATGGGGTTTTGTAGCGCGGTAACGGTAATTTGTAATTTGGGATATCAAAAATACTATCGTCCTGATTTATTTTTACAACTCATCAGCCAAACATCCCAAGTTCCGGCGGTAATTGCCACTACTCAAATTACTCATGTCCAAATAGGTGAAATGATGGGTGTTGCCAGAGAATGGAAACTTCAAAACCAACCCTCACCATCGCTACAATTTATTCTTGCTCATCAAGACCAAGACCCAAATAAATCTACAAACACCCTCAATAATATTTTAAAATCTCTACCTAAACCTTTTGATTTATGGTTAGTAAATTTTCATGCACCCATAGCAGCAGAAACCGAAAAATGTCTTGCTGAAACTAAATCTTTACCAGCAGTTAACGGCTATGAATACAAGATTTATCATTGTGAATAGTCAAAAGCTGAAGATGCCATTTACCTGTTCATCAAACGAATCAATGAGTTCTAAATCATAGCTTCACTTAACTCGATGTGCAAGTCATAATCCTGACTCAAACGCCGAAATTGTTTCCGAAATCGCTCATCAGCTTTAAAGTATAAGTCAATACAGTTCAGTTAAGGCAACAACTTAGACTGGTGTAGGTTGGGTGGAGGAACGGAACCCAACATTCACGCATACTTTGTTGAGTTACGCTATCGCTACACCCAACCTACTATTCTTTTAACTGAACCGTATTAAAGTATAAGTGGCTTGTATTAAATAAGAATTCAGAAGTCAGAATTCTGGCTCCTGAATTCTAGTTTGTTATTTCATACAGTACTTATTCATCAATGCCATTAGGTACGCCTAAAATCGCACAAGGAAAATTAAAACCTAGCGCCTGAATCATCTTATGATTAATAGATTTACACCCCAGTAATAAAACATCAGCCGCTTCTATTTTCACAACTTTTGTCAATTCTGTAGCAACGTTACCAAAGCGTAAATGCGATTTAAAAGAACCCTGCCATTCTTCGGCTAAACTACGTGCTTGCCAAAGAATTTTATCAGCTTGTTCTAGATGAGTAATAGTTTGTGCTTGTAAAGGCTGGGCGATGCCTTTAATTTTTGGTTGAGTTAAGACAGAGGTTGCAGATTGGTACATATTACTAACTCCACATTCGCAGGGAGTTAAATAATTTGCCCAATTCACTTTATCTAAAGACTTTTCACTTTGATTTTGTTCTACGACATAAACGGCTTGGACTATAACTTGCTGATTTGTGGCTAAACGTGTTTGATGAGCAATCCAAAAAGCAATATCTAGTGCTGTGTGACTATGAGGTGAACCATCATAACCAACAATTAAATTGATGGCTTTAGCTGTGGGAGAATTGGTCAAATCACTTCTTTTTGGCTCTGGTATTAATACCATTTGCTCAACTAAATCATCTCTACCTATGGCGCTTTGGAGGCGCACTAGCATTGGCTTAATGTTCACAGTTTGACTTCTCCTAAAGCAAATGAACTAACAATGAGAAGCAGGGTGAATGAAGTATGAAGTATAAAGTGTGAAGTATGAAATTTTCATTAGCAATTTCATCCTTGAGACTTGATTCTTCAAGATTCATTTTTATCCTTTATTTCAAGAAACCCCAATAATAACTGTTATTACAGCCAAATTTTTGGGAGTTCCCTCCATTGCCGACGGAGTTAGCTGACGGGCTAAGACTGGAAGGTGTCTTTCTAAAAGATTAGCCCCATATATGTGGTTCCTCCGTTTCAAATCACGGTTGTGGATGAATTTGAATTAGGCGACCCGCTAAAAGAAATAATAAACTAATTTACTCATTTTGGGTGAAGTATTTATCAAGAAAATTCAAGGCATAATTACGCAATTCAAAATATTCTTTAGAATTACGCATAGCAGAGCGATCGCGGGGATGATCGAAAGGTACTTCTAAAATTTCCCCAATATTAGCGGCTGGGCCATTAGTCATTAAGACGATGCGATCGCTCATATAAATAGCCTCATCAACATCGTGAGTAATCATCATCACGGCTTGGCGGTTGTTTTCCCAAATATCTAATACCTGCCGTTGTAATTTTCCTCTAGTTAATGCGTCTAATGCCCCAAAAGGTTCATCCATCAGCAACATTTTCGGACGAATTGCTAAAGCCCTGGCAATACCTACCCTTTGTTTCATACCTCCAGAGATTTCATCAGGATACTTATCTGCTGCCGGGGTTAAGTTTACCATTGCCAAGTGTTCGTTAACAATGCTAATTTTTTCAGCGCGAGTTGCATTTTTTAACACTTCATCCACGGCTAAACGGATGTTTTCTCTAACAGTTAACCAAGGTAATAAGGAGTAGTTTTGAAAGACCATCATCCTTTCTGCACCTGGCTTGCGGATTTCTTTGCCATCTAGTCGCACTGACCCTGAAGTTGCTGTTTCTAACCCGGCAACAATTTTTAACAAAGTCGATTTACCACAACCAGAATGACCAATTACGGAAATAAATTCATCTTCACCAATGCTGAGATTGACACTATCCAAAACCACAAAATTACCTTTATCTGGTGTCGGATATGACTTGACTAAATTTTCAATTTCTAAGAAGTTATTACGAGACATAACTTGCTGTTCAGTATCGATTGAAGTGGGTGTATATTTCATCATCACAGGCTCCGCTAAAATTTGAACTATTTGTTAGTCAATGTTGATAGGGGCTAGGGGCTAGAGGTTAGGGGTGAGAAAATTCAGGAATTTATTTGTGGGATTCATCACATGAGGTTCTATCTAGAAAAAGTACACAGTCATAAATTACTAACCTCTAGCCTCTACCCTCCAGCCCCTTCTTAAGACATAAAAAAACGTACTGGAGATTTAGCCCGAATTTCAAAACTTTTGAGATAGCCTACAGGGTCACTAGGGTCGAAGGGTTTTTTGTCAATAAATACTTCTGCTGCTTCAACTTTGTAATCGTCTTTAGGGCATTCAATACCCATTTCTGCGGCTATTTCTCGATATAAATCTGTTCTCCAACCTTTTTCGGCTAATTCTTCAGCATTTTTAGGAAATTCCTGAATTTGTCCCCATCTGGCGGCTTGGGTCATTAACCAAATACTTCTTGAACACCACATAAATGTTGAGTGTTCGCCTGGCTGTTTGGGCAAGTTGTCGGGAATATCGTAAAAGATGGTAGTGTCAGCAGCTTTGATGGTGCGGTCTTTGCCATCAAACCCGCCATAGTTGTAACTTCCTAAAATACCTGGGGCTGTAAATTTGGTAAGTGGTGCGCCCTGTTTTTTCGGTCTCGCACCTGTAAAGGAACGGTCAGTCAGTAGTTCGGCGACTTCTTGGCGATTTTCTGGTTTACTGCAATATTGGCAAGCTTCAATCATCGCCTTCACCAGAGAACGATAAGTTTTGGGATATTTGTCGATGAAGGGTTCCATCACACCTAATAATCTATCTGGGTGTCCTAGCCAGACTTCTTTGCCTTGAGCGAAGGTAAAGCCAACACCTTCATTACCTGCAATTGCTCTAGTATTCCAAGGTTCAGCTACCATGTAAGCTTGCATTGCCCCAATTCGCACGTTCGTTACCATCTGGGGAGGCGGGACGATGATGACGCGAAATTCTTTGAGAGGATCAACACCAGCCGCCGCAGATATATAACGCACGAAGTATTCGTAAATCGCGGAACTCAGAACTACTGCCCAAACTCGATTTTCTGGTGGCTGTTTATCAAAGTAGGCGCGGAAATCTTTACCAAAGGCTTCTAATGCGCCGTCGCCATATTGTTGTTGATATTCGTACCACGGACGTAAGCCAAAATCCCACATAGCTTTGTTCATCGTCATGGCGTTACCGTGGCGGTGAATGGTCATAGCTGCACACAAGGGTGCGTGACGTGCGCCTTCCGCACCAATTCTGGCATTGGTGACAGCCCCCGATACAACAGGGGAAGCATCTAAACGACCAAAAATTAAACCATCACGGGAAGTTGCCCAACTGGCTTCGCGGTTGAGTTTGACGTTTAAACCATACTTGCGAAAGAAACCTTTTTTCCAGGCGATCGCAAATGGCGCACAATCATTAACAGGAACGTAACCAACGGTAATATCCGGTTTTTCTAAGTCTTGAGGTCTGACTACGGGTTTGATGGCTAAGGCTTCTTCTGTCAGACCTGATGCTGACCTATCTCCCGAAATTCCACAGGATGACAAGGCAATTCCGGCTGTTGTTGTGCCAATTCCTAATAAAAAATCTCTTCTAGTCCAGTTATTGTCAGTCATTGTTGTAGTTCTTTGATTATGTTCGCGCAAAGGCGCAAAGGCGCAAAGAGACTCTACGATTTCTTGGCGTTCTTGGCGACTTGGCGGTTCGATATTAAAGGCTGGTAAATCTGTTATTTCGCAGTTGTTGGGCGATGAGTCACAAATTCTTGGAGTTTACCCACGGCGAAATCGAGAATTAGTCCAGTCAAACCAATCACAAATACAGCCAGAAAAACAGAACTGAGATTCAACCGACTCCATTCATCCCAAACAAAAAAGCCAATACCAATACCGCCTGTCAGCATTTCTACGGCGACAATAACTAACCACGCAATGCCTAAGCTAATTCGCAAGCCTGTGAAGATATAAGGTAAACTGGCAGGCCAAATAATTTTAGTAATTCTGCGCCAACGGGGCATTTCTAACACCTGTGCCACATCTATATAATCTTTAGGAACACTGGCAACTCCCAGGGCTGTGTTAATAATGGTCGGCCACAAGGAAGTGATGAAAATTACAAAAATGGCTGAGGGATCTGCCAAGTTAAAGATAGCTAAAGCAATGGGCAACCAAGCCAAGGGTGATACTGGTTTAAATATCTGAATAATGGGGTTGAGGGCTAACATTGCTGGTCTGGACATCCCAATGAGAAATCCCAAAGGAATGGCGACGACTGCACCTAACAAAAAACCAATCAAGACGCGGCGCAGACTGGCTAGTAACAGCCAACCAATGCCCAAGTTACCCGGCCCGCGTTGATAAAAGGGATTTAATATGTAGTCTAAGTTAGCAATTAACGCCTCTGGTGGTGTGGGCATTAATTCATGGTTGACTAAAGCAACCGCCCACCACAGCAAAATAATGCCTAAAAAACCCAGAATAGGTAAAAAGACGACATCTTTAGTAATAATGGGCTTGCTTTTCTGCCATACAGCTTTACCGGCGATCGCGGCGATCGCTGCTAAATTTAATTGCAATATCATCTATAACCTCAACAGGTTTCAGTACGGGTACAAAAATCTGAGCAGTACCAGCCTTGGACACTGATGAGATCAAAACATTATAAAAATGCTATCTCTTCAGTCTCCTCTCAATGCCTACGAAGTTAGCTGACGGGCTAGGGCTGAGAGATGCCCCTCTTTTTAAAAGTGCTGAGTAATGAGTGCTGAGTTAGATGATCACTAACTTTTTACTTTTTACTTCTACTAAGATACGCCCCAAAATTTGGTTCCTCCGTTTCAGCGTTACGCACTTTGACGCGCTGAATTAGGCTGACTTACTCGAATTGAAAACAATATAGCGAAATATAACATTGCTGTCCAGTAAAAACAACTTCTTGGGATAGATTCTATTGATTGATATTGCTTAATTTATTTATCTTTTGGGCTATCAATGATGTGTAACAAATATCTACTATTACCTCGTTAGTATTACCCAACAAAAAGCCAAAAAGTTCAATCTCAATAGCTAAAATCTATCTCTATAGGTACGTAGTTTCCTACTTGTTATAGTTGAATAATTCCGTTAATTCAGCACCAAAAAATCACCATTCTCGATACACTAGTTCTAGTCCAAAATTTCCTAACTAAATCTTTACAAAAATTAACGTAATGGATTTTAGTCTCATACTGGCTGAAAATACTAACAGTATCATCGAGAAATGGGTGATGGCAGTTCGGCAAGACAGGCAGATTGAAAGTGCTGATGACTTGTCTTATACAGCGATTAGAAATCACATTCCTGATGTGTTTCGCGCCATGATTAGTGTACTTGCCCCATCTCAAGAAAGTGATATTAAGTCGATACTCAAAGCCAGTTGGCAGCATGGTTTACTGCGGGCGGAACAAGGTTTTGAACCTACTGAAATTGCCAGAGAATATCGCTTATTAAGAATAGTAATATTTGATACTTTAGAAGCAGATTTATTGCAAGGAACGCCAGTGGAAATTGTGCGTTATATGCGTTTAATTGATGCTGTCATAGATGAAGCGATCGCACGCTGTTTTAAAAGTTATGTTGAAGAGCGTTTGCGAGAATTAAAGCATCTACATTTATCATTAACTCTACATAACGAAGAACTCACACGGTTAATTAATGCTAATCAAGATACATTTTCGCAACTAGCCCACGAATTGAAACATCCTCTGACATCAATTATTGGCTATTCTGATTTATTTTTACGACAACAAAAACGAAATTCTGATATTAAAGACTCTTATACAAATTTAGAACATATTGAGCGAGTATTACGCAATGGCAGACACTTGCTGCGTTTAATTAATGATGTATTAGAACTATCCAGATATGATGCGGGTAAAGTACAACTGCAAATCGCGCCTACCAATGTCAAAGAATTGGTAATTAATGTGTGTGAAATGTTGGAACCGTTAGCAGAAGAGAAAGATTTACAAATTATTGTAGACTGCGATCGCTGTCCGGTAGAAATATTCACAGATGAGTTTCAATTACAACAAGTAATCACCAATCTTGTCAGTAATGCCATTCGCTATACAGAGTCGGGTAGCGTTAAGATTGTATGTCAAATTTTAGACGAAAATACTTGGTCATTTACAATTGCTGACACAGGAATTGGGATAGCGCCAGAAAACCAAGCACGGATATTTGAACCTTATTATCGTGTGAGTAAAGGCGATCGCGCCTACTTCCCCGATAGTACAGGATTAGGGCTGGCGATCGTTTCTCGGTTAGTCAAATTACTTCAAGGCGAAATCAATGTAGAATCTCAGCTAGGCGTTGGTTCCACATTTACTGTCACTTTCCCCTTAAAAATCAATACCTGATAGAAATAATTACATCCTTCACAAGTTCCTCAGATTTTTTGCCTAAATTAAAAACTGGGCGATTATAAATCGAGAAGGTTTTATCATGCTGAATTATAGAGAAAGAATCATTACTCTATGGACAGCATTTCTCCTGGGAACATTGTTTCATACACAACTAGGTTTAATGCCGCTATTTCATGGTTTATCTGTAGCCGAATCTCAACACGCCTCACAACTGAGTGATATTTCTGTAATTTTGTGGCTGATGTTGGGATTTTTTACACTACCAATATTGGCGATAATTGCTACTTCTTTTACGGAAGCTAAACGCTACCGCGTGTCGCATTTTGCATTGACTGTGTTTTATAGCGTGATGAATTTGCTTCATCTTGTAGCAGATTTACTTGTGCAGCCAATTCTGTGGTATCAGATAACCTTGATGGTGATTTTATTACTCATCGGTTTGTTATTAAACCTTGTGTCTTTTCAATGGATGAAACTACAACCTAAAAGCAATAAACCACAACCAAGGCTAACTTCTCCACACACTTAGAACAGGTTGAAGTTTATCTCCAACCTTGTTCTTCCAACCACTTCAATACTTTTTCAGCAGCATCTTTTTCAGCTTCTTTTTTATTGCGTCCTTTACCTCTTATCTCATCAAGTAGTTCCTCGTATCCTTCAACAAATACTTTAGCTGTAAATTCTGGTGCATGATCTGGAAGACCAGGTACAGGAGATGTTTCATACTTGGGAGGAGTGGGAATATGTTGACTGTGTACCCATTCCTGCAAGCGATTTTTAGAGTCTACATTCGAGCGAATTACAAAAATTTGTTCAGGTACAGATTTAAATATTTGTTTAATAACCTTACGAACCTCATCAATATTACATTTTTTATCTATATAATAAGCACCAACTACAGCTTCAAAGGCACTACTAAGTAAGTTAGGATTGTCACGACCACCATCTCGAATTGCACCTTGTCCTAAACGAATTTCCTTTTTTATCCCTATATCAATAGCAAATTTCTCTAATTGCTTTTCATCTACTAATGCAGAACGCCGCCGTGTTAATTCATCCTCTCCTTTGTCCTCGTATTCATGATAAAGATACTCACCACTTAAAAAGTTGAGTATAGCATCACCAAGAAATTCCAGACGTTCATTATGTTCTTCTCCTGGGTGTTCATTCACATAAGAACGGTGAGTAAGTGCTTGAATTAAATATTTTTCATCATCGAATGTGAAGTATTTAATTTGAATGATAGTCATAGGTTTCACTCACCGGAAATCTGCACTGATACAGTTCGTTGGCGTGGCCCATCTAATTCAAAAAATAATACAGATTGCCAAGTTCCTAAAGCTAATTCCCCATCCACAATGGGAATTACTTCACTGGTGCTTAACATCATTGCTAGTAAATGAGAATGGGCATTCATCGGTTCATCTTCGGGAACATCTCGTAAATGCAAATCATTGTGTAAATAACGGTCTGATGCTGGTGCTAATTTAGCAAAGAATACTTTGATATCTTCTAATAACCTGACTTCATATTCATTGATAGCTAAAGCTGTTGTTGTGTGGCGCGAAAAAACTAGAACTTGTCCGTTTTTAATTGAGGTTTGAGCAATTAAATCTTTGATTTGTGGGGTGATGTTGTGAATATTAATTCCTGGTTCGGTGGCGATTTCGATTAATTGATGAATTATGGGCATTTTTCTTTCCTACTCCCTACTCCCCATTCCCTACTCCCTGGGTAAACAAATAGATTCAGGAATCAAACCGTATTCCTATATCTATGCAGACTATCAGAAATCCTACTCAAAAATGGAGCGATCGCCCCATAATTAAGAAAGATTAAGCCTGAGTTAAAAAACTGACAATGAGCCAAACAGCCCTCAATTTAGTAGCCATATCAGTCTTTCTGATGACTTTTTCGGTACTGCTGGGGCCTTTAATTAACTTATCGCCGACAATACCAGCACTCGCCACGTTCACCATTTTGGGAATCGCTACTTTAGACAGTTTTAGCTTGCAAGGTAAGGGTGGAACTATCTTGCTAGATTGGATTGCGGGATTTTCGAGTGAACACCGCGATCGCATTATCCACCATGAAGCGGGACATTTTTTGGTAGCTTCGGTGCTGGGTATTCCCGTCACTGGCTACACCCTCAGCGCCTGGGAAGCTTGGCGAGAAGGACAACCAGGACAAGGCGGTGTTGCTTTTAATGATACTGAATTAGCTGCACAATTAGAAAAAGGTACCATTAGCGCCCAAATGCTAGACCGTTACTGCACAATGTGGATGGCTGGTATTGCGGCGGAAGCTTTGGTATTTGAACGTGCTGAAGGTGGCGGTGATGATAAAGCGAAGTTGGCGGAAGTCCTAAAAGTTGTCGGTTTTTCTGAGTCAGCTTTTCAGCAAAAACAACGGTTTCATGTTTTGCAAGCAAAAACTCTGTTAGAAGAAAATTGGTCAAGTTATCAAGCTTTAGTCCAAGCTATGCAACAACGTGCTTCTGTGGAAGAATGCCAAAGTGCGATCGCTAGTGCAGAATAAAAATATAACGAAAAATTAAGTGTTGGAGATAGGGTGAAGGGGTGTATGTATCTAAAACCCCTTCACCCCCACACCCTTACACCTCACAAGTGTAGGTTTTTAACAGAGTGATGAGTAGCGACTCTAAAAATCATGATTTAATCAGAGTTTCATCACCCTCACACCCTTACACCCCTACACCCTAAATCAAGATTTTTGGGGCAGAACGTAAAAAACCTACACCTGTCAGCACCCTTACACCCAGTCTCCACAGAAAATCTTTGTGCGTAAATCCTGTAAACTATTAATTTAATCCCAAAAGATAACCAATAGCTTTCATGACACCCAAATAAAAATTACCTTCTCTTTCGCGGAACAGTTGAAAGGGGTGCATAGGAGAACCAAAGAAAGGTCTGAGAGTCCAACCTAATTGGCTACCAACAAAGGCATAAAGAAACAACCAAGATTGTAAGATTCGCTTGCGAGTTTTACTACCATCATCCTCTTGCTCAATAACTGTATTCGCTGCTTGGTATAAAGCGGAAATCCCAATAAATCCGGTGATGGCAAAGATTAATACATTTAATACCAGGATAAATTGATAGTTATTGGTGGTGAGCAAGAAAAAGAGAGTTATAGGTGCAAAACTAAATAGCAGCACACTAGTAACGGAAACTGCCGTAAGGACTAAAATAAAATGCTGTCCAAAAGTCCGCTTGGAACCAAAGATAATATTAGAGAAAAACAGTGTGGGCAGACAAATTAGTAAAGTAATTAAATACAGTGCTGGTAGTTTTACCGCCGAAGAAATAGCCTGCATCCAACTATGAGAAGAGCCAATAATTCCCCCGTAGATGGCAATAAAAATAGAACTACAAACCAGCAAAGAAATTATCTTACTAGGGATTCTAATTCCTTGACGAACTTCTTCTAAAAAACCTTGGCGATCGCGCAGTAAACCAATTAACACCGCAAAGTATTTAATACTGCCAGCTTTCCGTTCCATTATGTCATCCTCACAAACATACTATTTAACTTTCATCGCAGTAATCAGCACCAGAACCATACTTCCAAGCATCTATTAAGCGATGCCAGTAATATTGTTGTGGATGTGGTAGGCTCTTAATCCATGTTTCTAACATTGGACTCAGATTAAATAAGGCAGTGTAAACACCTAAATTTCCATAATGCACCAACCAATCAAGTAAGTTAACTAAACCAACTTGGGGAATTATCTTGGCAATTAATTGTGGATGAGATAACCCAGTTTTAATTAATGTTTGTGTCAATGCCGAAAACTGCACCACATCTTGCAAAAATGGCTTGAGGACTGGATTACCGAGCTTTTGCATTTCTTCAAATACCGCCGCCAGCAATTGATTAATTTGCTCTGGGGGAATATTTTGATTTACACCCACACTCATAGCTTTTTGAAATAACCAAGTCACGCTCAAATTTGGTTGATATGGTTGCAGTAGTGACAATGCTGGTGCAGATAATTGGTTTGTTTGTAATGCTGCTTCAATCCCAAAAGTTAAACGTTTGAGGTGACGCACCATTGCACCAAAACCACCAAAACTTAACGGCGATTGACTACCACTGCTATCTCCGGCTGGTAAAATCCGATTCCAAGGAGTTTTGAGTGGGCTATCGCGGTAAGTCGGGAAAAAACCAAATAACGCCCGTTGAAATTTTAAATCTGACAATTCTACGCCTTGATATGTGGGCAGTAGGCGCAGATATTCTTCAAATAAAGTTTCTAAACTCAAGCGTTGTGGATGGGCATCCATGTAGGTAAATAAGTAGGTGGTTCTGCCGTCTTTAGCGGGAAAAGCTTCCCAGAAGTATTGGCACTGATTCTGCAAGGATGTAAAGGATAACAACAAATCGCCTGATGGATTTTCCGGAAAACCTTGAGCGCAACTTCCCACAACTAAACATAAAGCATCAGGTTTTTTGCCTTGGCGTGCTTGTTTGGTAATGGGTGAAAGGTGTCCCATTGCATCGATGAGTAATTTAGCAGCAAATTGCTGATTAACAATCACACCATTGGGATGAACGATAACTTCAGTAAAGGGTGTATTTTCTAATAATTTTCCACCAGCCGCCAGAAATTTATTTTTTAATGTTGCGAGTAAATAAACAGGATCTACGCCAATATTGAGAACGTTTTCTACCCAAACTTCTACACCACCATAAAAGCTAACTCTAGCTGGATTATATTGAGTGGCGATCGCACTTTCTAATTCTGCTTTTGTTAACAAGTTTAATTGTAAAAATACTTCTAATTCTTGGCGTGAAATGTTCCATTCTTGTTCTCTGCCTTTTAATATTCCACGCTCCATTAACGCTACACGCAATCCTCTAACTGCTAAAGCACAACCAATTAAAATACCTAAAGTTCCACCACAAATAATTACATCCCAGTCCAGATGAGCTAAATCTTCTTGATTTTCCTTAACTACCGTTGGTATGGGTGCGGTATTTTCTCGAATGGCTGTCAGGATGTCATCAGTACGACGTAACCCACGCAAGACATCACCCGGAAGTTGAGACAGAATTTTTTCAGTTAGTGGACTAGACATACAGCGTTTCTCGGTGGAGTACACTCATGATCGTATCTTTGTGGGATTTCCTTAATTAGTACATTTGTATTAAAATGCTGCTACAATGCCTAACAAGCTCAGTAGCATTAGCAGAGGAACTATGAAAAAAATTGCACATAGTTACAAAAGTTCCATCTTACCTCCCGCATCACAGCCTGCGATCGCACCCTTACAACCGCAAGAAGAAAAAATCATCAGTGGTTGGGAGCGTTTAGTAGCCCAAGCCCAAACTATCAATCAAATGGCCGCAGAGTTAGAAACTGAGATTCTAGAATTAAAAGCGATCGCTGCTACAATCAACAGTCAAAGAAATTATTGGTCAGGAAATGGTAAATCTCGTAAAAACGTTTTTAAATACTTTACAGTCAGTATTCCTTGGGTAAAACAAAAGTCAGATGATTCTTTAATTCTGACAACAAGAAAAGTTGATTTATTCCGTGCGGAAAGAGAAGCCGCCTCACTCGCACAAAAACTGAGACAGCACAATAAAAACCGCAGATTAGCCGCACAAAGACACCACAAAAACCAACAAAAAGCTGATATTGAACCAAAAACTTTTTCCTTGGGGGCGCTAATCAACAAATCTTAAAGTTATAAAAAATTAACCGTGGTTCACCCAATCGGTTGTAGCGGTTATGCTGATTGAAGTGGCACTGGTAGTTTTTGCCAGATGCCACGCCCTAGTTGCATTCTGGCAACCACTAGAATGTCATATCTGGGACGATCAATCAATCAGCGCATAAAAGGGGTAAAAGAAGGTGTTAAATATAAAGACACTTTTGGTAATTATCGTTGGTTTTTTACCGTCCCTGTTTTCTTTGTGGTTAATTAGGAAAACCCATTTAAGAACAAGGGCGCAGCTGAGACAAGCAGCCATGAATTTTGCCGGGACAAGGGGTAGACACAACATCCAACGAATGGAGGGCGATCGCTACTACTTAGAAGGAGTAGGCTATTTAATTGGTGACATTAGTTGCAAATTTAACGCCCGTTCTGGTTATATTCGTTGTGCTGTTAACCCCTGTGGCCCCTGTCAAGGTTGTCGTTACTATGAGCAGAAAGAATTAACTAGTAGCGAATCCACTTAAAAATTGAAACTTGCATAAAAATCAAGAATGTACACTGCAACAAGGTTTTTTACTACTCCCTACTCGCAACTCCCTTACTATACAAGTCAATTCCGAAATTAACCCAGATTCCTACAGCTTGTTGTTGCTATCTGTGAGTCAAAAACTAAAACCGGGAACACTGTAAATAAGTGTTTAAGTTTTCAACAGTTTATGACAACAAACTATTATGATGCGACAACATCTTTACAAGAATGTCAAAAGCAATTACAGCTTGATGTGCAGTATCAAAAAATCCTAGCGAGGATTTTAGCGAAAATTCGGGGATCAGTACCGTTAGAATCTTTGTGTTCAACTTCCTGTCAAGACATTTGTCGGCAGTTAAAAATTGAGCGTGTAGCAATTTACCAGTTCAATTCTGACTGGAGTGGTAGTTTTATTAATCGTTTGGGCTTTGCTGAACCACCTTGGAATACCCTGATTGCTTTTGGTCAAGACTTGGTGTGGCAAGATTCTCATTTACAAGAAACCCAGGGCGGAAGATATCGCACAAATGAGCCGTTTGCTGTGGCTGACATTTACGATGCAGGTCACTCCCGTTGCCATATTGAAGTCTTAGAACAGTTTCAGATTCGGGCGTATGCGATCGCACCTATTTTTGTGGGTGCTAAATTATGGGGTTTAATGGCAGCTTATCAACATTCGGCTGCTCGGCAATGGGAAAATCACGAAGTTAAATTTTTAGCGCAAGCCGCCAGTCATCTAGGTATAGCAATGCAGCAAGCCGAAATGATTGAGCAAACCAAACAACGCACCGCCGAACTACAAGATGCGATCGCTAGACAACGGGCTTTAACAGAAGTAGTTGGTAATATTCGCTCATCAGTCAATACCGAAATTATCCTCAACACTGCTTGTCAAGAACTCTGCAAACTCCTCAAGCTAGAGAGGGCGGCAATTTATCGCTTTAATGACGACTGGAGTGGTGAATTTGTCAGCCAATTCGGGATGGTAGAAGCGCAGTGGGATCGAATCAGCCCATTTGGGAAAAATTTGGTGTGGGAAGATACCCACATGCAAGAAACCAAAGGGGGACGCTACCGCAACAACGAAAGTTTTGTGGTCAACGATATTTACCAAGCTGGTCACTCACGTTGTCACATTGACATTTTAGAGCAATTTAAAATTCGCGCTTATGCCTTAGCACCAATCTTTACTGGGCCGAAACTTTGGGGACTAATTGCAGCCTATCAGCATTCTGGGCCACGCCAATGGGTAAATTACGAAGTTGAGTTTTTGGGACAAGTAGGAGCGCAATTAGGTGTTGCAATCCAACAAACCGAGAATTTGAACCAATCGAAACAACAAGCAACCGCCTTACAAGAAGCGATCGCTCGTCAACGCGCACTCACAGAAGTCGTCGGTAAAATTCGCTCCTCTCTAGATATTGATTTGATTTTGAAAACAACTTGCCAAGAAGTATGTAAGCTGTTGCGAGTCGAGAGAGTTGGCGTTTATCGCTTTAATCAAGATTGGAGTGGCGAATTTGTGAGTCATTTTGGTATGGTTGAGGCACAGTGGGATAGCATCAACCCCTTTGGCAAAAATCTCGTTTGGCAAGATACTTACTTACAAGAAACCAAAGGCGGACGTTATCGCAACAACGAACATTTTGCTGTCAACGATATCTACCAAGCTGGACACACTCGCTGTCACCTGGATATTTTAGAGCAATTTAAAATTCGTGCCTACGCATTGACTCCGATTTTTGTCGGCAGAAATTTGTGGGGCTTATTGGCAGCTTATCAACATTCTGCACCACGCTCTTGGGATACTGTAGAAGTAGAATTTTTGGGACAGGTAGCCAGCCAACTAGGAGTAGCACTGCAAAGTTCTCAAGTGATGGCTCAAGTGCAGACTCGCGCTGATGAACTGCACAAATCCGCCGAACAGCGCCGGATTTTATTTGATTTGGTGGTTAAAATCCGAGAATCATTGGATTTAGAGACCATCCTCAAGACTACAGTACAGGAAATCAGGCGATCGCTCATAGCAGATCGAGTCGGGATATTTCGCTTTGATCCGAATGTGGGTTTTTGTAGTGGCGAATTTATCGCTGAAGACGTACTACCAAAATTCGATTCTGCCTTGTCTGTAAAAGTGCAAGACTATTGCTTTGGCGACCATTTCGCACCGCAATATCGTCAAGGCCAAGTGCAAGTAATCTCTGATGTCAACAGCATTGGTTCCAAAGTCCCCCATCTAGATGTCATTGAACGCTTCCAAGTCAAAGCCCAAATTGTTGTCCCCCTCATGGAAGGTGATGAACTCTGGGGTTTGTTGTGCATTCACCAATGCACCCATGCACGTCACTGGGAAGAAGAAGAACTCGAATTTGTTACCCAAGTAGCTGCTCAAATCAGCGTTGCTTTGCGTCAAGCCAACTTATTCCAACAATCTAGTTTACTCGGTCAAACCCGTGAAGAAGCAAATCAACTCGCCCAAGCATTGAACGAGTTACGTACTGCCCAAATGCAAATTATTCACGCCGAAAAAATGGCGAGTTTGGGACAGTTAGTAGCGGGGGTTGCCCATGAAATTAACAACCCAATTAATTTTATTTACGGCAACTTGCAACACGCGCACCAATATACTCAAGATTTACTCCGTTGCGTCAAACTTTATCGCCAACATCATCCCGATGCTGCCCCTGAAATTCGAGAGTTTTTTAGTAACACAGAAATCGAATTTCTCTTTGATGATTTACCAAAATTATTTCAGTCGATGCAAGTAGGAAGTGAACGAATTTGTGAAATTGTTGCCTCATTACGCAATTTTTCTCGCTTAGATGAAGCTGATTTTAAAGTAGCAAATATTCACGAAGGTATTGACAGTACATTGATGATTTTGCAACACCGCTTAAAGCCTTCCGGTGATAGCCCTACTATTCATGTCATCAAAGACTATGATTCCTTGCCTTTAATCGAATGCTATCCTGGTCAATTAAACCAAGTATTTATGAATTTGCTCTCTAATGCTATTGATGCTTTAGAAGAGCGAAATGTCCAATCTACTCCTGAATTACTAGCAGTGCAACCTAGCGAAATTCGGATTTCTACTTCTCTGATGAATAAAGACTGGATTTCGATTCGGATTGCTGACAACGGATTTGGTGTAGAAGAAAATATTCTGGCGCGATTGTTCGACCCATTTTTTACGACTAAAGTTGTTGGTAAAGGTACAGGACTAGGACTTTCTATCAGTTATCAAATCGTTACAGATAAACATAAAGGTAAGATATATTGCCACTCGGAACTCGGCAAAGGTTCAGAGTTTGTAGTTGAACTACCAATTCGTCAGGTAACAAGTAGTAAATCATTAGCTAAAATCAATCCCTCAGAGCAGAAATAATGTTAAGGTGCGTTATGGAAAATATTCCTAACGCACCACAAATCTTTGGCGATGCGTTACAGGTTAAAATAGGAAGTATATGCTTTGCAAGGTACACAGCAGCTATCACATACGCTGAAGGATACGGAAGGATAAGCGACCATATCATAAAATTTAATGATTGTTTCTTTTCCTAGATTGAGGAATGTTAAGACTGCTTATACTAAGACAAGTGATGAACTCTTGCTTGTCTTCGGCAACAAAATTATGTTGAAAACGATAAAACTAGAAAATTTCCGTAGTTTCCAATCTTTTGAGCTTCAGCAGCTTGGTAGAGTTAATCTGCTTGTTGGTAAAAATAATAGTGGTAAAACATCAATATTAGAAGCTATTCAACTTTTATGTTCTCGAAATAATCTTGAACCGTTACGTCAGACAATGATGAAACGGAGTGAATATTGTGTTGATGATGAGCTTAAACCAGCTCAAGAGTTTGATATTCGTCACCTTTTTTATGGTCATGAGATTGAACAAGGGAGTAAGTTCTCAATCACAGGTACTAATAGCAATATTCAACAGGGGCTTTTTGTATCAATAGAACTAAGCAAAATTTCTTCAAAAGAGATACTTAGCTCATCCCATGAACCTCTGTTTCTTTATGAAGAAGAAGTTCCAGATGTCTTAAGGAAACTTTATTTCAGTATTCAGTGGAATTATGGACGAGAAGAAGAGGCTTTGGAATTACCTTTGTCAGCTAATACTGGACTTCATTCAGAATATATTCGACGAGTGCGTAGAGACAGTAAAAATCCAGTACCAAAAATACAATTCGTTACATCATCTTCGCTAGGAACTGAGAAAATGGTTGAACTATTTGATCAGATAGTACTAACACCAGAAGAAAAACTTGTAGAGCAGGCACTTCGTAGCATAGATTCTAAAATTAAACGGATTGCTCCAGTGAGTTCTCAAAAATTAAGGTATTCCTTAGATTCACGGGGTGGTTTTTTCGTACTTCTTGATAGCGGTCAACGTGTACCAATTGGGAGTATGGGTGATGGTATTTGGCGAATATTAGGGCTTGCACTAGCTACAGTATGTGCTAAAGATGGATACTTATTTGTTGATGAGATTGATACTGGACTCCATTTTACAGCCATGTCTGATATGTGGAAAATGATTTGGGATACTGCCAAAAGATTAAACGTACAAGTTTTTGCCACTACTCATAACAGCGATTGTTGGACTAGTTTAGCTAGTATTGCAGAACAGGGAGATACAACTGAAGATGGTATTAGAATCCACAGAATTGAGCGAGGTAAAAACACAAGTGTAGTTTTCACAGAACCTCAAATTGTCATTGCGGCTGAAAGAGACATTGAGGTTCGTTAGTCATGGTTAAAAAATATAATCCTAAGAAATTATTAGTTGAAGGAAAAGATGACGAACGAGTTATTCCAGAATTGATAGAAAAAAATGGAATTTATTGGGGTAAAAAAGGAGAAGAAATTGTATTCATAAAAGATTGTGACGGTTATCCCAATATAGACTCAAACCTTATATCTACAGAATTACAAGCATCAGGACTCACTCATTTAGGCGTGATGATAGATGCAGATGAAAATTTATCTGCTCGTTGGCAAAGTATAAGAAGTGCGTGTTTGCCGAGTATACCTGATATTCCTGAAGAACTGCCAGAGACAGGACTTATACACATGACAAAAAATAGAATTAAGTTTGGTATCTGGATTATGCCAGATAATCAAATAAGTGGTATGTTAGAAACTTTTTTAGCTTACCTAATTAGAGATGAAAGTGAATTTATTTGGCAATATGCTCAGAAAGTAGCACAAGAAGCAAAAAATAAAGGAGCGCCATTTAAAGATTCTTATATTGATAAAGCCAAAATTTACACTTGGTTGGCATGGCAAGAAGAACCAGGTAGACAACTACATCAAGCTATAAAATATAAAGTTCTCAATCCTCAACATCCAAACGCGCAAATATTTTTTACATGGTTTAAAAATCTATACGATTTATAATCTTACCTTTTGCTATTTATAAGAAGCGATCGCCGATATGTTTGTAAAATATTAATGGTGGGCGATCGCTGTTTTAATGTAACTTCTAATACATAGATTATTTAGTGTAAATAAAACCATGTTCCCACCTAGAGAAGTTGAGAAATTTCTTATGGGTGACTAAAGTGAACTGCTGATGATTGTAGATTTAGGACAATGTAATGCAAACAAATTGGAAAATTGGGACTTTATTTGGCATCCCGTTGTTTTTAGACCCTTTGTGGTTTGTGATTTTAGGACTAGCAACCCTGAATTTTGGTGTGGCTTACCAAGAATGGGGGTCTGTCATCGCCTGGAGTGCGGGGATAGTCATGGCATTGCTGCTATTTGCTTCGGTATTGTTACACGAATTAGGTCACAGTTTGGCAGCGCGATCGCAAGGTATTAAAGTTAATTCCATCACCCTATTTTTGTTTGGTGGAATTGCCGCAATTGAAGAAGAATCGAAAACTCCTGGTAAAGCCTTTCAAGTAGCGATAGCCGGGCCTTTGGTCAGTGTGGGGTTGTTTTTCTTATTGCGGCTGGTAGCAATTTTCATCCCTGAGACTAGTCCTCTGAGTATGATGGTGGGGGATTTGGCGAGAATTAACTTGGTTGTCGCCTTATTTAACTTGATTCCAGGCTTACCGTTGGATGGTGGTCAGGTGTTAAAAGCAGCACTGTGGAAAGTTACAGGCGATCGCTTTCAAGCAGTACACTGGGCCGCAAGATCAGGGCAAATTTTGGGTTATGCAGCGATCGCGTTAGGATTTGCGGTAGATTTCTTTACAAGAGAATTAGCACTCGGTTTGTGGATTGCGCTGATTGGTTGGTTTGGGATTCGTAACGCCAACACCTACGACCGCGTGACTACTTTACAAGAAACTTTGTTGAAAATGGTAGCTAGTAGTGCGATGACGCGGGACTTTCGCGTAGTTGATGCTGAACAGAGTTTACGCGCCTTTGCTGACGCATATTTATTAGAAAGTGCTGCACCACAAGTTTATTTTGCTGCGTCGGATGGCCGTTATCGCGGTCTGGTGGCGATTGATGATTTGCGCTTAGTCGAAAGAAGTGAATGGGAAACCCGCACTCTGCAAACTATCGTTCATCCTCTCACAGAAATACCAACAGTCACCGAATCAACTGCGATCGCAGAAGTAATTAACAAACTAGAAAATGAACAGTTATCACGTATTACTGTACTATCTCCGGCTGGTGCGGTAGCTGGCGTAATTGACCGGGGTGATATTGTGAGTGCAGTTGCACAAAAGTTAAGTATTCCATTCACCGATGTGGAAATTAAGCGGATTAAAGAAGAAGGTAGTTATCCGCCAGGGTTGCAGTTGGGAGTAATTGCTAAGTCTACTGTTAATTAAATTTTTAACCGCCGATAAACGCGGATGAATGCTGATAGTTAAAGAAGATTATTTGTGTTGATTCGTGAGTATTGGCGGTTATTGTTTGATATCAGAATTTACTAGATTGATATGACCTGACTTTTTGCTTTGCTGCTTTCTGTCTGATACGTTTAGTTTCGGCTTTATTTGGTACGTGAGGTCTTTCACTTAATACCTGTTTTAACTCTGCATAGGTAATTTTAATTCCAGAACCTGGAGGAAAGTCCCCGTTGTTATAGATCACATAATCATCTGGATAGCGGAAAACCTCATAGCAATTATTTCTGACACCGAGAAGTTCTTTTGTATGCAATGTTCTTAACCAATCTATTCCGTTCATAAAAATCTCAAAAAAAATAATTAATAGCAATCAAGTTTTCAACTCACTCTCCCATTCTTCTTCGCAGCTTTGTTTACTGAGAGTATCTTCGCATTAGTACCTCCGCAGGAGAAGTGAGTCAAAATGTGTCTGCTAAATAATTGTGTTCACCTACTTACTAGATTGATATGATCTGACTTTTTGCTTTGCTGCTTTCTGTCTGATACGCTTAGTTTCAGCTTTATTTGGTATGTGAGGTCTTTCACTTAATACCTGTTTTAATTCTGCATAGGTAATCCTAATTCCAGAGTCTGGAGGAAAATCACCATTGTTATAGATAACATAACCACAATAAAGAAAATACTGAGAATAATCATTCTTAATTGTAAGAATTTGCTTTGTATGCAATGTTCTTAACCAATCTATCCCATTCATAAGAATCTCAAAAAAATCAAATTACTATTTAATATACTATTTTCATTTTATTATGTCATTATAACGAATGAAACCTCCCTTCAGTGCCTTAAACGAGCAGAAAACAGATTTTAATAACTGTAATATTACTAAGATGGGAAATACGTAAATATCTAATATCATTATTACCAGTAAACCTCCTGCTGTTAATGAATTTAACATCATCAATATTAATATACCAATAACATGCAAAATAATCATAATATACGCTAACTCTAGTTGAAAATTTAGAGCTTCTTTACCATGCTGATATATGAAAAAATCAGTATTTTTCTTAATTTTCCATAAAAATAATGTGATTGCCACGCTAATAAAAGGAAGACAACAAACACAAGTTAATTGAATTAACATAACGACGAAAAGCATAAACCTAACTTCAGCATTACAAATTGCGTGTGGTCTCACAAGACAGATAGAGACTCCTGGCGGAAGTGGAGCAAGCTGAAGTAAAGCATTATGCAATGTGTATTGGAAAAACAACAAAGGTATCCAAATAAATGCGTTAAGATGGCAAATTGCAGCCCATATACGAACAGTTAATGGTAAATGTGACATTGTTGAAAGGTCATACTACTAATTCTGAGTATTCCCTCAAGTGCCTTTAAGTTTAAACTCAAATTTTGCCTATTGAGTTTTTCTTCGCGCCTCCAGTTACTGAGCGCAGCGCCGCCTTGAGCCTATCGAAAGGTCGAAGTATGCACATCTGGGTGAGATAAATATTTTTTTGTGTATGGGACACTACCTTTAGTTATTAAAAATAATATAACCCACGAAAGAGTTAGCGGTTGGATGTATTTTTTAACATCGGGAAAGATACATTAATCTTTCAATTGCGCTCATAGAAGTGTAGAACTTATCCATGCAGTTAAAGCCCATAAATCAGCAAGTCGTTGCAGTCGTTGGTGCTTCCAGTGGTATTGGACGTAAAGCCGCCCTGGAATTTGCTCAACGTGGAGCCAAAGTAGTTGTTTCGGCGCGTGGTGAATTAAAGTTAAAGTCGCTGGTGGAAGAAATTCGTGGCTTTGGTGGCGAGGCAAGTTATATTGTTGCTGATGTGCAAGAATTTGACCAAGTAAAAGCGATCGCAGATAAAACTGTCGAGTTATACGGGAGACTTGATACTTGGGTTCATGCTGCGGCGATTGGAATGTTTGCCACTTTTGACCAAACCACTCCAGAAGAGTTTAAGCATGTCATTGATGTAAGTTTGATGGGTCAAGTGTATGGTGCAATGGCGGCGTTACCCCATCTCAAGCATGAAGGACGAGGCGCACTAATTCATGTATCATCAATGGAAGGTAGGCGATCGCTTCCTTATCAAAGTGCTTACTCTTGTGCTAAACACGGCATTGAAGGCTTTCTCGAAGCGATGCGAATTGAATTGATTCATGACAAATGGCCTATCAATGTTACAAGTATTAAGCCAGCCGTCATTAACACTCCATTTTGGAGTAATGGTTTAACTAAATTAGGCGTGAAACCATCAGGAATACCACCTTACTACGACCCCAAAATTGTAGCTGATGCCATAGTTTATGCAGCAGAACATCCAATTCGGGATTTATTAGTTGGAGATATAGCTAAATTACTCGATTTAGCTCAGAAAATATCGCCTTCATTAGTAGATTCGTTGTTATTACTGTTAGGTTTTAATCTTCAACTTAGTAGTGGCGAATTAAAATCGGAAGACGCACCCAACAATTTTTATCAACCTGTTCCAGATGATAGAGTTGATGGCGATTATCAAAACTTAGTCATTCCCAGCATTACTGATGCTTTGGGCAAATTACCACTTTTTCAAATAGGTACAGGCGCTTTATTGGCTTTACTTGCAGCACAAGTATTCAATCAAGTTGAGTAATGGCATTTCTCAATTATTCTTGAACCAGGAACCCATGAATCTTTCATTTCTTTAGCTGAATCTCCTAACGCTTATGCTGCGGAATTTGGTTATATATTTGGTTTATTTCCTACCAATTTTTTACATGATTTAGTGCGGTGTGCTGTTGGGTTGTTAGGCATTGTTTCTTATAACAGTGCTAAAAGTACGCGGTTATTTAATGCTACTTTTGCAGTGGCTTATGACATAAAATCAGCATCACCAAATATTCCCCAAAGGTGGGGACGAACATCTGTTCGTCCCCACTTAAATTGTTTTGTTTCCAAGCATCAAATTTTGTTTCTGACTTCTGACTTCTGACTCCTGACTTCTGACCTCTGACTTCTGCAAGCCAAAGCATTTAGATTTACCGATGACACTAGTACAGGTCGGCGTAAATAAACAGACCATTTGGAATTACTACAAAGCTTGTGGTATCACTATTCTTTCTTTTTCCTTTTGACTTTTTACTTTTGCCTTGTTGTACTAGATAAGTTATTGTGGCATTGTGCTTGTGAAGACTTAATAGCTAGTTATGCCAAAGCCGCGTTTTGTCCGTTTTTTTCGCCATCTGAATTGGCGCATTCTCAAAAAAACCTTTGCTCGGACAATCGAACGACGACTACTAGGACTTGCTGCTGAAATTGCCTTCAATGCTATGTTATCGTTGTTTCCGGCTATTTTGGCTGTGCTGACAGCGATTGGTTTGTTGGCAGAATCATTACAAGATACCTTTAAACAGATGGCGGCTTTATTGAGTCAAATTGCGCCAGAAGAAGCGATGATTTTGATTCGGGACTTTGCCAGCAGGGAAATTGCCCACTCTAAAAATAGTAGTTTGTTTTCTCTCAGCTTTGCGATCGCCCTTTGGACTGCTTCTGGTGCTATCAGTACAGCTATGACAGCATTTGATCAAATCCATCAAACTCCGCCACAACAAAGCCGTCCTTTTTGGCAAGCTAAACTGATTTCGTTGGGCTTAACAGTTGGTACAATAGTACTGTTAATGTTGGCTTCGTTTTTAATCTTTGTTAGTGACCTATTATTAAAAATAGCCGTCTATGAGCATAGTTCTTTACTATTTTTGCAGCACCTTTGGCAGTTATTACGCTGGCCTGTGAGTTTAAGTATTGTTGCTACGGCTTTTAGTTTTGTGTATCGCTATGGCCCTAGTGTGTGGAATCCTGGCACACCAATTATGCCAGGGGCAAGTTTAGCAGCGATTTTTTGGGCAATACTCTCATCATTATTCCGGCTTTATGTCACTAATTTTGGTAACTACAATAAAGTTTATGGCGCAGTCGGGACTGTCATCGTTTTAATGCTGTGGTTGTGGATGAGTGCGGCTGTTTTACTCATTGGAAACCAACTCAACGTAATTGTCGGCGAAGATATGCGCTATCAAAAGATAGGGAGTCAGGAAGCAAAGGCACAGGAAAGCAGAGGAGTAGAGGAGCAGGGGAGCAGGGGAGCAGAAAAATAATATATTACCTCTCAACTCAGCACTCAGCACTTTCAACTCAGTACTCAAAATTAAGTATTAGGACAAACCCTTGTCAAATTACCAAGCAGCAGTAAAATATTGAACGGTTCCAACTTCAAAGAAGCGATCGCTTGAATGCCTGATTCTTCCCCACGGTTTTCTAATATTGATCCTGACGCTAAAGCACCTTCCTTGAGGCGACTGCGCCAGTTGAGTCGCGTAATGGATAAAGCCATCACTATTCCTGGTACAGATGTGAGTGTCGGTTTAGATCCATTATTAGGACTGTTACCTGTCGGTGGTGATGTTGTGGGATTGATATTTTCCAGCTACATCATTTTAGAAGCTGCCAGATTAGGTGCGCCTAAAGCAACTTTAGGCAGAATGATTTTGAATATCATCATTGATAGTTTGGTGGGCAGTTTACCTGTAGCCGGAGACTTATTTGATTTTGCATGGAAGTCGAATGAATATAATCTCAAGCTGTTAGAAGAACATTTAAAAATTCCTGGCGGTACAAAAAAGGCCGATACTGGGTTTGTGTTAGTTGTTTTAGTCGGTTTATTATTGCTAGGTATTGTTTTAATCACAATTCCAATATTATTAATTAGCACTTTGTGGCGAGTATTAACTGGTGGTTAGTATAAAAGCATGAAAGATTGGTGGCAAGAAACTTTTCCGCAAGGTCGGCAAAACCTCATTATTACTGATGCTCAAGGATATCCTGTGCAGATTGCCTATGGAGAAAAAGGTACAGGTAAACCCTTAATTTTAATGCACGGTATGGGCAGTTGGAGCTATAACTGGCGTTATAGTGTGGAACCATTATCAAAATATTTTCGGGTGATTTGTTTTGATGCCAAAGGCTTTGGATTTTCTGAAAAACCTTTTCTGCGTCGAGAACATGACGGTCATCAAGTAATTGAATTAGAGCGGATTATTCAAGAATTATGTGATGAACCTGCGGTTGTAGTTGCCGAGTCTTTGGGTGGTTTAGTTGCTTTAGCATTAGCACAAGAAAAACCAGAATTAATTTCACAGTTAATAGTAGTTAATGTGCCAATTTTTGCTGACCGCTTACCCCATTGGGCAATGTCAATTTTAGCTCACACACCCATCGAAGTGTTGCAAGCAATAGACTCTTTGCGGTTAGCTTATTTTGCTGCACCACTCGTCAGAGAAATTATGGCAGTTGAACGCCGGAGAGTGCTATTTGACCCATCAATTTTGTCACAGGAAGATGTGTATTGGATTACTTATCCTTTTATCGAAATTCCTGGAACTTTAGTAAAAGTTGCTGAAGATTTGCAACTGGCGGCGCGAGAAATTGCTAACTTGCAAAGTAATCAACCTAATATGCTCACAAGGATTCAAAGCAAGCTATCTCATATTGAGTGTCCTACACTAATTTTATGGGGTGATAAAGACAGTTGGTTTCCGGCTAGTCATGGCGAAAAGCTTCATCAATGTATTGCTAATTCTAAATTTCACATCTTGACTGATTGTTATCATGATGCTTCTACAGGTTCAGCTAAAGTGATTAATACAGAAATTTTGAAATTTTTACAGGAAACAAATGTTATTTAGTTAGTAGGTAAATACTTTTATAAATATTGCAAAATATTGCGGGTTTAGAGTAGAATCACTAGTACAAAAATCCTGAAGTCTGAAGTGAAGAAACCCTGATAGTAAGCTCTTCAGCAATTTATAATGGGTGCTTGATTTCTGCCAACCTGTACTAGTATTTCTAGACTATTCAATTCTCTGTTTAGGGAAAATTTGATTAATCATGCTGCATCCTGAGCATGAATTAATACTTAGTTGCGATCGCGGCTGAAATATGAAATACTAAGTATCAAAATTCTAAATAATCAGAATATCTGACAAAAAACCTTGATTTGTTAATGATTCTGGATTCTGACTTCTGATTCTTAAATTCTTATCTGTCAGTTAACTTAATTCCGCTAACACTAAAACTCATACGTCTAGCTGGAGAAACAGACACTGCGTATGGGAATACTTATATTTGGTATTTAAGAGTTGGCAATATGCTGAGTGTGACTGGATATCGTTTGATTGCAGAAATCTACAATGGCGCTAGAACTCTAGTGTATCGAGGATATCGAGAAGTTGACTCATTGCCTGTAGTCATTAAGCTGCTCAAGAATCCTCATCCTAATTTCAGTGAAATTTTATCATTGCGGAACCATTATACAATCACCAAAAATCTCAACTCCCCTTTTATTATTCAAACCTATAGCCTGGAACCTTACCAAAATGGTTATGCGCTGGTAATGGAAGACTTTGGCGGAATTTCTCTCCAGGAGTGGGGGGTGGGGAAAAACTTAAAATCAATACAAGAATTTTTAGAAGTAGCGATCGCACTCTGCGATGCCTTAAATGTACTGTATCACGAACGCATCATCCATAAAGATATTCAACCCAGGAATATATTAATTAATCCTGCAACTAAACAAGTTAAATTAATTGATTTTAGTATTGCATCTTTACTGCCGCGCGAAACCCAAACCATTGTTAACCCTAACGTCTTAGAAGGAACTCTCGCTTACATATCGCCAGAAAACACAGGGAGAATGAATCGCGGTATAGATTATCGTACAGACTTTTATTCTTTGGGAATAACATTTTATCAATTACTTACAGGAAAGTTACCTTTTTCAGCAAATGATCCAATGGAGTTGCTTCATGCTCATATTGCTGAAATTCCGCCAAAATTGCCCGATATTAACCCAAGAATACCCCAAGTCATTGCTGATATCGTCATGAAAATGATGGCTAAAAATGCTGAAGACAGATATCAAAATGCTTTGGGACTGAAATCTGATTTAGAAAAATGCTACCGACAACTCCAAGCAACTGGCCAAATTCCTGACTTTCCAATTGCACAAAGAGATTTTGGCGATCACTTCATTATTCCTGATAAATTATATGGCAGAGAAAATGAAATTAAAACGCTCCTGGCAGTTTTTGAGCGCGTCAGTTTAGGCGCAACGGAAATTATGCTGGTGGCTGGGTTTTCTGGTATTGGTAAAACTGCGGTTGTGAATGAAATACATAAACCAATTTTGCGCCGACGTGGTTATTTTATTAAAGGCAAATTTGACCAATTTAACCGGAATATTCCCTTGAGTGCGTTTGTGCAGGCTTTCCGTGATTTAATTGGGCAGTTATTAACAGAAAATCATTCACAAATTCAAGCATGGCGGCAAAAAATATTACAAGCTCTGGGCAAAAATGCACAGGTAATTATTGAAGTTATTCCCCAATTAGAAAAAATTATTGGCAAACAACCACCAGCCGCAGAATTATCAGGAACAGCCGCCGAAAATCGGTTTAATTTATTATTCCAAAAATTTACCCAAGTTTTTACCAGTGCAGACCATCCCCTAGTCATATTTTTAGATGATTTACAGTGGGTTGATGGGGCATCCTTAAAATTAATTCAGCTATTAATCACTGAGGCAAATTACCTTTTATTAATTGGGGCGTACCGCAATAACGAAGTCCAAGCAGGACATCCATTGATGTTGACTTTGAGTGAACTACAAAAAAATCAAGTCACTATTAATAAAATTAGTTTAGCACCACTCCATCAATTACATATCAATCAATTAGTTGCTGATACACTCAAATGTCAAGCAAGTTTGGCATTACCGCTTTCGGGCTTGGTATTTCAAAAAACGCAAGGCAATCCATTTTTCATCAACCAATTTCTCAAAGCACTGCACCAAAATGGGTTAATTACATTTGATGTGGAATTGGGTTGTTGGCAATGTGAAATTACCCAAATCACGACTCAATCACTCACAGAAGATGTTGTGACCTTTATGAGTTGGCAACTGCAAAGATTACCACCAGCCACTCAAAAGTTATTGCAGTTAGCAGCTTGTATTGGTAATTCTTTTGATTTAGATACTCTAGCAATTGTTTCCCAACAATCTCCAATAGAAGCGGCTGCTAATTTATGGAAAGCTTTACAGGAAGGCTTAGTATTACCAATTAATGGAGTTTATAAATTTTATCTTGGCACAGAAAATCTGCTCAATAAATTACATAAAACACAAAATGTTGCCTACATATTTTTACACGATCGCGTCCAACAAGCAGCATATATTCTCATTCCTGAATATCAAAAACCAGTGATTCATCTCAAAATTGGTCAACTTTTATTAGAGAATTTGACTCCAGAAGCACAGGAAGAACGCTTGTTTGTAATTGTCAATCATTGGAATGACGGCATCACTTTACTTACCCAATCTTCAGAACGAGAAAATTTAGCTCAATTAAATTTAGCGGCGGGGAGAAAAGCCAAATTAACTCATACCTACAAAACAGCGATCGCTTATTTTGAACAAGGTATCCAACTTTTGCCGCCAGATGCTTGGACAAGACTCTACCCTCTGACTCTAGCCTTACACCAAGAAATCACAGAAGTTTGCTATCTCAATTCCGATTTTGCCGGGGTGACAAAATGGGCTGAGATTGTCTGTCAAAATGCCCAGAATTTACTAGACACCATCAAAGTTCGGCAAAACTGTATTATTGCAGCTAACGTCCAAGGCAAAATTGCCGATTCCCTGCAAATTGGATTAGATTTTTTAAGCTCCTTGGGAGTAGAATTTCCCGCACAGCCGACTCAAGCAGATATTCAACAAGCATTTGCCAGAACGCGATCGCTATGGGTAGATAAATCTATCGAGAGTTTGTTAGATTTGCCCCCCCTCAAAGATCCTCATCTGTTAGCCCAGATGGAAGTTTTAACCGTCTTGTCCTCAGCAGCTTATATTATCGCACCTGATTTAATGCCATTGCTGATTTTCAAACAAGTGGAAATCTCCATTCAATTTGGCAATTCGCCTACTTCGGTGTTTGCTTACGGTGACTATGGTGTAGTTCTCTGCGGTGTGATTAATGATATTGAAAACGGCTACGAATTTGGAGAATTGTCCATAAAATTGCGCGATCGCCTGCAAATTGAGGCATTTAAAAGCCGCAATGGGTTTGTAAATTACTACTTTATTAAACATTGGAAAGATAACTTATCTAAGCTTTTACATCCCCTAGAACAAGCTTATCAAAGCGGCATCGCCACTGGAGATTTAGAATCAGCTAATCTCAATGCTGGCGCTTATTGCACCTATGCTTATTATCAAGGTCAGGCTTTACCAGAATTAGTCCTCAAGATGGATTTTTATCGGCATGTGATCATTAAGCATCAGCATACTCATTGTTTAGTTTTGCAAGCAGTTTGTCATCAAGCAGTAATTAACTTACTAAGTACTAACCCACATCCTGAACACTTGACTGGTGAGATTTTTGATGCAGACGCAGCCTTACCCCAACTACGAGAGGATAAATATCTTTCTGGTTTGTTGCAATGGTATATCAATCAAACAGTGTTGTATTACCTATTTCACCAGTATGAAGCGGCGGCTCGGCTGTCGGCGCAAACAGTGGAGTATCTTAGTAGCGGAACTGCAACATTGACAATTGTCATCCATACCTGGTTTGATGCCTTAATTCAACTGAATCTTTATGCGAGTGCGACACCACAAGCGCGTCAAACAATTTTACAGCAAGTCCAACAGCAACAAGATAAGCTACATCATTGGGCAACTTTTGCGCCCAGCAATCATCAACACCGTTGGGAATTAGTCACAGCCGAAAAAAATCGGGTTGTGGGTAATCAAATTGCAGCAATGGAATATTACGATCGCGCGATCGCCAATGCTAAAACCAACGGATTTATTCAAGATGTAGCCCTCGCCAACGAACTCGCCGCCAAATTTTATCTAGCTTGGGGTAAAGAGAAATTTGCCGCTATTTATATGCAGGAAGCTTATCGCTGTTATGAACTTTGGGGAGCTAAAGCCAAAACTCAGGATTTAGTACAAACCTATCCCCACCTACTCACATCCATCACCAACCCCACACCAGGGACTAAATCAAAACTGACTCCAGAATTTTCCGCCACCCTGGATTTAAACACAGTTATCAAAGCCAATCAAACCCTCTCCCGCGAAATTCACACTGATCGACTACTACAGAACTTGATTCAACTGGTGATTACCAATGCTGGTGCAGACAAAGCCGCACTTTTTTGGAATTATGACGGTGCTTTGGAACTGGGAATTAAGTATTTTAACGATACTGTTCAATCTCTAGAACGCAAACCTATCGAGAAATGCCAACACATCCTCCGCCCATTGATTCATTATGTCGAGCGGACTGGGGAAACAGTGATTACCGACTATAAAACCCATATCAGCACCATTAATGATCCTTATTGTCTCCAGTATCAACCCAAAAGTATTTTATGTACGCCAATTCTCAATCAAGGGCAATTAGTAGCTGTTTTGTACTTAGAAAATGCCGTCACCTTTGGAGCTTTTACCGATGAGCGAGTGGAATTGCTGAAATTACTATGTTCCCAAGCCGCAATTTCCCTGGTAAATGCCAGATTATATGAGCAATCCCAATCTTATGCCCAACAATTAGAGCGATCGCTCCAAGAACGCCAACAAGCCGAAGCCGCCCTAGCAGAAAGTGAAGCCAAATTTAGAGGTTTGGTGGAAGGAGTCAGCGATGTGATTTGGTCAGCAGAAATAGATGGTACACTGACTTATCTCTCTCCCCAGTTTCAAACAATCTTTGGATTTAACCCAGATGATTGCATTGGTAAATCCTTCTCGATTTTTATCCATCCCGATGATCAAGAACAGATTCAAAAACCAGTTAGATGTTTGATTGAGCAAGGTGAAACAATTCTCCAGCAAGAGTTTCGCCATCTTTGCCAAGATGGGAGTTACTTGTGGGTGACAGTCAATGTTACGCCCATTCGGGATGCTGGCGGTAAGGTAATTCGATACCAAGGCATAATTCGAGATATCAACGACTCTAAGCGAATTGAAGCAGAACAAAAGCGACAGCTGGCAATTCTCGAAAGCACCTCAGATTTTGTTGGTACATCCGATCCCCAAGGTAAAATCCTCTACCTCAACCAAGCTTGGCGCAATTTATTGGATTTAGATGGAGCCGCGCCAGCCAACCGAGTTAATATTACCGAACAGCATCCAGCTTGGGCGTTAGAGATAATTATCAACCAAGCATTGCCGACAGCGAGAATTTCAAGAATGTGGGTGGGAGAAACGGCGCTGCTAGATCACAAAGGAAGAGAAGTTCCAGTTTCGCAACTAGTGATTGCCCACAAATCTAGCAATGGTGAAGTGGAGTATTTTTCTACCATCGCACGAGATATTAGCGATCGCCAACAACAAGAACAACAACTCAAACAAGCCAATGCAGAACTGATGCGTGCAACTCAACTCAAAGACGAGTTTCTGGCTACCATGAGTCACGAATTGCGTACCCCTCTGAACGTAATTTTAGGTATGACGGAGGGATTGCAAGAAGCAATCTTTGGGCCAGTGACCGAAAAACAACTCAAAACCCTCAAAACCATCGAGCGGAGTGGGTTTCATTTACTGGAATTGATTAACGATATTCTGGATATCTCCAAAATCTCCTCTGGCCAGATTGAACTCCAATATACCAAAACCGCAGTTATTCCCTTGTGCGAACAAAGTCTCGAATTAATCAAACCCCAAGCCGCCAAAAAATCAATTCAAATAGAAAGTAAATTACCTGCTGATGTACCTAATTTATATATAGATGAACGACGCATTCGCCAAGTATTAATTAATCTGCTCAATAATGCGGTAAAATTCACCCCAGATGGTGGTTCAATTACTATAGAAGTGATTTTTCCCAAGGTAATTGATCAGCAAAATTATCTGCAAATTGCCATCACAGATACAGGTATTGGTATCGCCCCAGAAAATCTCCACAGAGTTTTTGAACCTTTCATTCAAGTTGATAGTAGCCTCAGCCGCAAGTATCAAGGTACAGGGTTAGGACTAGCTATTGTCAAACGCATCGTTGAATTACATGGGGGAGATGTTACCTTAACTAGTGAGCTAGGCATTGGTAGTTGTTTTGCGATCGCTTTACCGTACTGAGTGCTGAGTGCTGAGTAAGAAAAAGAGGAAGGAAGCACTTTCACACTCGGTAAATGCCACGTCTAATTGTTGTACAGTGACTTTTTATTTGTCGTGATGCCAAATTACTGTCATTGAGCCTGTAAAGCTTGTACTCAAAGACCGTTAGCTTAAAAGTAGCAGGGAAAAATACAAGCTATATCAATAGTAATAGTTGCAAGCTTAAAGTGAGTAAGGCTTAACTTAATGACACTAATAGGACTTACGCCACAGGTTACAGCAGAACATGGATATACGCCCTGGTGAAAAGATACAACGAATTAGGAGAGGGAGGATTAGGCGATGCCTTCGGCGGGCTTCGCCTACGCAGATGCTCAAATCAAGGGAAACAGCACCTAGTAGATGATCTCAAGCAACCGGACATGATATAACTTTTCACTGTACACCAGCCGCAGCCATTGATAATTTTTTCACGAAAGTTGAGGTTATGCGATCACTATAAGTTCTTGACTAAACGAAACCCGATATGAGTCGTTCCGGTATCAGGTGCTTGAGATTCCCTGGCGCCTGGCCGATAACGACTACAATAATTTTTAGCGCACAGGTAAGAACCTCCTTTAATAACGTGCAATGCACCCTCATCAGGTTTTTTGGGGTCAAAACTGGCCTCCTTATTCGGACCGACTGGATTAAGACTATGATCCTTTCCTGAGTGTCCCACACGATACCAATCAGAGGTTAATTCCCAGACATTGCCTGTCATATCATACAACCCATAGCCATTAGGCGGATAAGATTCTACGGGGGCGGTTCCTATATTTCCATCTTCTTCCTTGTTGAAGAAGGGAAAAATCCCCTGCCAAGTATTGGCCTTTTTGGCAGAATATTGATTGCCCCAAGTAAAATCTTGATCTTTAAGTCCCCCTCGCCCGGCATATTCCCATTGTGCCTCAGTCGGGAGAGATTTCCCGATCCAATTGGCATAAGCAAGAGCATCATCATAAGCGATATGAACAACAGGATGGTTATCTTTCCCTTCGATGTTGCTATCAGGTCCGTAAGGATGTTGCCAGTTAGCACCGACAACCCAATGCCACCAGCTTAAATAAGCTATCTTTTGAATGCCGCCGGAAGGAGGTTGAAAGACAAGAGAACCGGGTTGACGTTGTTCATTGGTTAAATCCGGAAATTGTTCTTTAGGTAGAGGTCGTTCTGCAATGGTTTGATAGCTTGTAGCTTCCACAAACTGGCGAAACTCTGCGTTAGTGACTTCGTGGCGATCAATGCAGAAACTATCAACAGTAATATCTTTAGCAGAACGTTCTGATTCATAGTGAGTATCTGAACCGATATTAAAGGTTCCGCTAGGAATCAATACCATGCTCTCTGGACATTTATTGTTTATGGGAGATGCTTTTACTGGAATGGAAGAACTGAAAATTAAAGAGAGAGTTAGTAAACAGAGAATGAGTGACTTTAGGACAAAATTCTTCATCAAAGTAAGTGGGCAAATTTTAACAATATAAAGTCTTAATTTAACGGGCGGTAGGGTAGGATAGCCCACCCTACGGATTAAAATTTAGTTAGAACAAACAGGATGTGTTCTTGATGGGTTTGACTTAAAAATGGACTTAAAATCATTCTTCATACTAACTACAATCCAATTATCATGATTTTGGGCATAGTCGAGAGATTCATTATCAGGTACTTCCACACCATCTTTCAAATGAGTGCTTCCAGGCACATCATTGTATTTATATTCTCGCTCACAATCATCATGGTTAATTAACACAATTAAGGATTTATCAAACCCAGAATCTGTGTATTTAAACATCTCAAAATCACCACTAGAGTTACCCACAGCAATCAAAGGTCTTTTCCCAATAAAGAGTTCAATACCTACGGGTTTACCCTGTTGATCGCCATAGTGAGCTAACGATAATTTACGCACCAAACTTCCCCCCTGTCCATCAATTTTATTCGACTCATCATAGGTTGTCTTAATGGCAGAACCGATCACTTCTTCAGAGGGAATGCCATAAGCTTCATCAGAAAAGGAACGGACAAAATAAATGCCACCGCCAGAACAAATATAGACTTTGAACCCATTCTCTTTGAGGTAATTAACTAACTCAATAACGGGTTGATAAGTTAGGTTGATGTAGGGCGTATCGAACCTTATAAAACCTTTATCATCACTAGAAGCCAATTTATTATGATTGGTATTAACCAGAAAATCGTGAGCTTGAGTCTTATATTGACCGTTGGTTATTCCAATTGTACTGGGGATTTCGCTGAGAATGATTTTACCCTCGGCTGAAATAGGCTCTCCTATAGTTTTCTCGATTTCTTTTTGCGTCATTTTCACTAAGTTACTGACTCTGACGTTTGATGATTTCTTCAATCTGTCTTTAATAAAATCTTTTTGAAAATAATGAGGTCTTTCAGCCCATAAAGTTCCATCATTATCAAAGACAGCAATACGATCTTTTTCTGAAATACCATCCGCAATCACTTTGTTAACAAAATCAACAATTGCTTGTTTATTAGTAGAAGTGTCAGACCAAGACTCTAAGGCTGCATAAGCCGGCAGACAGCTAAAAGCTCCTCCCAAGCAAAAGATTGATAAGAAAACTGCGAGAAAAAACGAGATAGTCTTTCGGTTAATATTGGGAAAATTCATGACAAATTTAAATATATTCAAAAGAGTTTGCAGGGTTGTTCAGAGAAAAAGGAGGATCGATCTTTAACAATAAATAGTATTTGAAAGATTCTCCTAATTCTTCTGTGTAGTATACTGTAGTGTAATCAGGGAGTTAAGATAGCTTTAGTTTTCAACTCCATCAACAAGCTTTTCAAGGAGTTCTCTTAACGGTGTAATAACGGGAATTTTCTCTTTTAATCTGTCGATTTTAACCTTTTTTACTACCCCATCTACTATCTGATCGATAGTAAAAGAAGCAGGTTTTTGGCGAGGGGGATAATCAACAAAGGTTTGGAGAAGCCCTGCAACATAGGACGTTATGGGGCCGGCTAAGAAAATTCGGCGGAACTTCCAGTCAGCATAATACTCTGACTCGTGGGGAGCTTTTTCAAAGGGATCACGCCGTAAGTTAATTATGATGGGTACTCTCAAGTCAACAAATGGTTCTGCCCAAACATCAAAGCCTTCCGCCCGTTGTTCCTTAAAGATTAATTTCCAGTCGTTATAGCGAACTGCTGATGGATAACCGTCATCGGTGAAATAGATATACCCGTTACGGGGGGAACAATAGGAAGGAGTTGATCGCTCCGAGTTAATAGGACAATTTTTCTTGAATTCTGGGTGATTTGTTAACCTGTCAGCAGTATATAAGTAGGGCAAGAAATTATAACCGTCTAAATGAACAGCATATTGCTCATATTCGGGATATTGTGCCTTTAGTTTCAGGTCATCGCCATCTGCTAAAAGTTGTCTCTGGATATTATCCACACCCGCAGCAGCCATCAGGGTTGGAACCCAATCAATGTGAGACATGATTTCATTAGAAACCACACCTTCGGGAAAATGGTTTTTCCAGCGAACAATAGCAGGAACCCGGAAACCTCCTTCCCAATTGGTATTCTTTTCACCATGAAAAGGCGTTGTCCCCCCATCTGGCCAACTAAACACTTCTGCACCGTTGTCTGTAGTGTAGATAATGATGGTGTTTTCATCTAAACCTTTGTCTTTGAGGAAGTTGATCAGTGACCCGACTTGTTGATCATGTTCGACCATGCCATCAGCTTCAATTCCTTGCCCAGTGACTCCCTGAGATTCTTCTTTGAGGTGGGTAAAGACGTGCATCCGAGTGGTATTAAACCAAACAAAAAATGGCTCACCTGCTTTTTGAGCATCTGCAATGAATTCTTGAGTATGACCTAAAACTTCTTCATCGATGGTTTCCATACGCTTTTTAGTTAGTGCGCCTGTATTGCAGACCACTTGATCCCCAGTCTCTCCAACCTCCTCAGCAGGGGTTTCGTTTTGGGTGGGGTCACAGGTATAAGAATTTTTACCCGCAAAGCTATGGAGTACGCCTCTGGGTCGGAATTGATCGAATATGGGAGATTTCCCTTCGGGTAAATAGTCTTCGTTTTCGGGTTCTTCTTCAGCGTTTAAGTGGTAGAGGTTGCCAAAAAATTCGTCAAATCCGTGAGCGGTTGGTAGATATTCATCCAAATCACCGAGATGGTTTTTCCCGAATTGACCAGTACGATAACCAAGGGGTTTGAGTAACTCTGCTAGGGTGGGGTCTTCTTTCTTTAAACCCACCGGTACACTGGGTAGCCCCACCTTAGTCATCCCAGTACGGATGGAAGCTTGACCCGTAATGAAGGCTGCACGACCAGCTGTACAACTATTTTCCCCATAATAATCGGTGAACATGATTCCTTCTTTAGCAAGGTTGTCAATATTCGGGGTACGATAGCCCATGATGCCTCTGTTGTAGGCGCTGATGTTAAACCAGCCAATATCATCCCCCATGATCACTAGGATATTAGGTTTGTTGGTATCGGCAAAAGCAAGGCCAGTAGGTAGACATGGGAGTATCCCGGACACCACAAACATTAGAGAAAAGAAAAGACACAGCACTATTTTTGAGATTTTGTTCATGAAAATAACTCCTATTTTGTGAGTGAATTAATCCCAAAGCTTAAAGATATGGGTTATTTTGAGAAAAAGATAAATATAGCGTTTTCCAGTCCAATGAATTACACACCAATTTATTCACTGTTCACGGTTCTATGTTCCCCCGTTTCACACGCTTCTCTTTACCTAAAAGATTTACTGCTATCTGCCGCATTACTGCAAAATTAGGAAGAATTTTCTCAAATACTTCGCAGTATTTAATAAACTTGTCTTTGTTGATAAGTCTGATTCAAAGCGTTACAGATGCAGATTTGTTGGCTAATAAAACCATCGTGTTGCAACGATAGCAGCCCAAGATATATCTTTAGTAGAGCCAGAGTAGCTAAGTTAATCCTATCCAAACAAACGGACAGATATTTATGGATTTGGTCTGATGCTTTTTAGTGGAAAAACGTAACCCTATAAATTTGCAAAGATAGCGGTCATTTGGAGCGTGGTTGTTACGCTGTTATAAAGTGTTAACTATCAAGCTTTATAGGTTACAAGAACCATATACCTTTAGATAGATGCGTGTCAACTACTTTTTGCTCAATTAAGCAAATTCTTATGATTTCTTGCCTAATTTTGCGCTCTAAATAGAAAAACAGTTGAAGCAACTATGCTATTTTAGGTGTTGAATTAGGCTAGTTTACTGCCCAATTCAGGCAAATAAGTCTCCTTAAGATTCACGGCACTTAATACTTGTACTGTGTTTTTAAAATTCAAAGTTGAGTTAAATTCAGGAGTTGGTAAAGGCTCAAATCACAGCAAACTCAGGAAAATTCAGGTTACAGACCTGAACTCTACCCCAAATCACCGTCATATCAGAGCAACAATAGTCGCCCCCTTTGCAAGCCAGTTTTTCGGAGATAGTCAAGTGAAGGTAATTCTTAGTCAGCAACCGATGTTAAGGCGCGATCTCTTCTTCCTCCTTCATTCACTGTCCGAAGAACGCAACAGCACTCCAGGCGTAAGTAACTGCAACAGATTTAAGTGTCATTCTGGGTCAGGAAACCGCCGCATCATCTCCGCTAACTCAACAGCCTCCCCATCTACCGTATAAACAACCCCAGCAGACATCACCGATCCTGTGCCGTCTCGCCCTCTCAAAAGGCGCACTCACATCTGCGGTAACAGTGTTCTTGTCTATGTCCTAATAAACTTTGCGTTGATTCTATCAACCAGTGCAATTGTACAGTGACTTTTTATTTGTCGTGATGCCAAATTACTGTCATTGAGCCTGTAAAGCTTGTACTCAAAGACCGTTAGCTTAAAAGTAGCAGGGAAAAATACAAGCTATATCAATAGTAATAGTTGCAAGCCTAAAGTGAGTAAGGCTTAACTTAATGACACTAATTTGTCTTAACGCCATTTAATTTTTCACTGTACATCATCAGATAGTAATTTTTCTGCTGCTTCTAGCATAGTTGCAGCGATTTCCTTGAGGTCTTCACGATTATTTAAGTAAGTTTTCAAAGCTTCCATTGGGTCGATGCTGTTACTCGCACTCAATTCGGGAACGCGGGGACGAGCTAATTGACTGAGTAATTCTGGTTGAATGGTGTAGGTGTGGGCTGATTGTAAGGCTGTGTGTAAGGCAGCATTTTCGATCACATCTAACTGTTCAGAACGGAGTTTGTAAATTAATCGCACTACTGCATCTTGAATATCATATTTGGCGATCGCTTTCAAAATTGCCCCCTGGGGATCTTCGGCTTTGGAAATATCCACTTCAATAGTGCGGAAACTGCGAACGAGTAAGGGACAAAATTCCCAAGTTGTATTTCCCCGTTCCAGTTCAATCATCACATAACCTTTGTCTTCTTTTTCTTCGCTAAAATCTACCCGTTCAATACTCCCCGGATAAATGACTGGCGGGTTGTTCTGTTTATTTAAATTCTGGTGTTTGTGGACATGTCCCAAAGCTACATAATCAAAACAAGGGCGTGTCAACAACGACAACGGTAAAGTAAAACCTTTACCCACCGCTAACAAACGTTCTGCGCCTAAAGTTGCATTATCCGCCATCAAGTGTGCTAATAATACAGTCGGCGCGTCTGGGTCAAGGCGACGAATTTCCCCTTCGATGACAACTTGTAACCTTTGGGTTAATAACTCGTTGACTTCTGATAACGATAAACCTTCAGTTTCTTGGCGCGTCATTAATGTTGAACGAGTCAACCAAGGGAGAGTAATGACTTGCACTTTACCGTTACGAGTTTCGATGTGATGAGTTGTTAATGTGTCACCTACCACAAATCCCGGTACACCCAAAGTTCGATAAATATTTAAGCTTGCGCCTCCTAAGCCTTGGGAATGTTGGTCATGATTTCCCACCAACAATACTGTCGGGATATTCGCATCAACCAGCCGACGAAATTGACTTGCAAAAGCTTCTTGGATATATGGCGGCGGTGTCGCATCAGGAAAGGCATCACCACCAAAGATTACCAAATCTACAGCATCTGTCAATGCGCGATCGATGCACAGGGATAAAGTCTGCACAAAATCCTCTAACCGCGTGTTTAACCCAGTCGCCGGGTTAATTCGACCGTGGGAAAAACCGCTTCCCATGTGGATATCTGAAAGATGGAGAATTTTAATCATAAAAATTTCAATAATTCCGTGTTTCCATATTAATGATAAATAAGTAGGTCGGTGCAATTACAGATAACTAGTGAGGGCTGTCATTTGTCATTTGTCATTGTCTTTTTAATTCACCCCATCGCGTTGGTGAGTGGGTAACGATTCCCTTGGAGGGAAATCGAGATTAAACAGTACCTGCAATTAAAATTAACTTAAAAACTGGCGATTTTCTCCCAAGATGAACTGCAAAACTTTAATTTACGATCCGAGTAAGCAAGAGGTAATTACTTTAACTGTTGATCAAAAGCGTTATAAATTGGTACGTTGGGATGTTGCCGATAAAGCCCAGATGTTGTCAGAGTCTTCTTTGGAACGATATACAGAATTAAGTTTACTTACCAAAATACCCCAAGCAGATGCGATCGCCATTATTCAGTGTAATAATATTTACCAACTTCCATCCAAGTCAGTCAATGCCATCTTAGAAATTCGTCGCTGGGAAGATTTTAGCTGTATCCAGGAAATAGAGTTACCTGAATGTAACGATATACCAAGTTGTGTCACGATTACTCCCTGTCAACAGTACATCGTTGTTGTCGAATTATATACTTCGCTGTATCTAATAGAATTGTCATCGGGTATAATTCAACGTTTTGCTTTCGAGACAGAATATAGTTACAGCTTGGTATTTGACCCAAAGATGCAGTTTTTTATCAACTCATCAATTGACCAATTCAGCTATTTTCAACTTCATTGGATTGATGATTTAGCGACTGGTAAATTTTCTCTTCGGGGAGGTTTTTGGGGGGATATGCGCTGTCATAAAGATACCACTATTTTTAGTCCCAACGAGGACGCTTTTATCCATACTTGCTATCATTTTGAACGGAAATTATTGGTGACATACCGTCGATTTAATCGTTCCCAACTATTTAGCGATCGCAGTCATTGGGGAATAAATAATCATCCTACACCAACTTCTGTTCTCGATAAAGTTTGGGAAGTTTCCCTACCCTACATCCAACATCAACATGATGAGGAAAATCTTTGGCAAAGTGATATTGCTTTTCTCAATGACCAAACCCTAGTATTAGGAGCAGGAAAAACCCTGGCTTTGCTAAATATTCAAGATGGAGTTGTGAAAGCAGAGTACCAAACAGATGCAATTATACAGGCGATCGCAATAGATACTGCATATCAGCGAGTAATTGCTGCTACCCGTAATGGGGTGTTATGCTTTCATCTGTAGCACTTGGCGATCGCAATTTTCTTATCAGCAACACAAAGTTAGAACAGCGTTATCTCTTGTAGTCAATGAAAAAACTTATTCCAATCTCGATTATTAGAATTCTAACACTAGGTTTAATTTATTGTTTATTACGTTTTGCCTTCCCAGTAAACTTTTTAAAAACTCATATAGTTGACTGTACTCAAGCTCATAAAATCACCAAAATATCCGACAATTTTATCAGTACAATTGGTGATCCATCGGCAAAAGAAGCAGAAATTATTGCACAAAGATATATAACAAAAGCCTTTTGTTTAAATGACTTAAATGGTGATTCTAGCTTCAGCCCTAAACCATATTTCTTTAATGTCTCAAACTTAAGTTCTAAGTATCAAATTATTGGTTACAGTGGTGCTGGTTTTCGTAGTCCAGGCAATTTACAAGTAAAATTTGACAACGGGACTATCCTAAATTTTTGCTTTAGCAAGATGGTAATTAACTGCAACCAAGCTCAAGAATGCGATTGTCCTCATGATTTTAACTGGGAACCCAAACCAAAGTAATATGAATAATGCTAATTGTCAGATATTTTACTTAGATGCTGATTGGTATTGGTTTCGTGTATCCGATGATTTTTAGGGATGACAATTGAGTTAGTTTTGAGTTATGGATAAGTGACATTACTACAGATGAAGTCACAAATATGAAATCTCATATTCACCATACCTTGATTTTGCTAGTAGCGATAACAGGGATAACATTGTTGTCAACTCCATCTATATCTAGTGATACTCATCAATCAATATCTTCTATCACAGTTAAGTCTACAAAAGAGAATTCATTACCCCAGTTATGGAAGGTGAAAATTAACGGAAAATCTGGATATGTTGATGCCAGAACAACTTATAAAGTAGAACTTCAATCAGAAAAATATCCCTTAAAAACTCAAATTTCACCAGCAGAAATTACCGAATTTAATCGGATTTTTGAATTTGGTAAATTTAACCACCAAAAAGCGATCGCTCTCCGCAAACGGCTACAACCTTTAGCCGATCAAAATGATGCAGTTGCTTGTTACTGGCTGGCAAAAACCTACAATTTGGAAGAATTTGGCATTAGGAAAGAGAGCGATCGCCAATCAGCTTTGAAATGGTATCACAGATCAGCAGAGCTTGATTACGCACCTGCCGCATATTTTCTCTACAGAGCCTATTTTTCCGGATGGATGGGTTTACAAAAAGATGAAAATGAATCTAGCAAATGGCTGCATGAAGCCAAGAAAAAATCTTCTGGAAAATTATTGTCCGAAATCCTCATGGAATTTGTTTTTTTTAGCGACCCAAGTGTAAAATCAATCAACTTGAGAACAATTCCAAAAAATGCTGGGAATTATCTCGAATATCTACGCCAAATATATATATTAACTCCTAGTAATAGCTGGGTAATACACAAATATGGTAATGCACTCTACGAAGCTAAACGTTACACAGAAGCCTTAGCGGTTCTCATTAATAGTGATAATGCCTTTATTTGGCAAAAAATTGGTCAGATGTATGAGCAAGGTTTGGGTACTCCAATAGATATAGAAAAGGCTTTGTTTTGGTACAAAAAAGTAGCAATTGAAGGTAAAACTCAAGAAAATGGAGCCAATCCAATTAGTACATATGGTAGATTGGAAATTTATCGCTTAATCTGCTTGAAAAAAATTACAACACAGCAAGCAGCACCGTTATATAGTCCTGAAAAATATCAGAGTGAATTTGCTCAGTTTAGCGATAGTAAATGTAATTATGGCTCTTAATATGATGTATGTACTCCAGCCTTGGCTCTTACGTAGCCTATCACCATTGCCAAATTAATTCACTAATTGGATTCATGATTTTAGGCGAATTTGAAAGAACAATGTTACGATCCTGACGAATCACACCCAGGAAATCAATTGTGCCTAAACAATTCTTTAATCTCAAGTGGTTGAGATTTAATCGTACCTCTTTCACTCTGTTTGCAATTTTATTTGCAATAGTTTTAATAATTGCCCTCTGCTTCCGAGATGATTGGATTAGACCGTTACTGGGCGACGTTTTAATTGTCATGGTGATTGCTTACTTTGTTCATGCTTTTATTGCAGTTCCATTACGGAAGGTTGCTATTGGAACTCTCATCTTTGCCTACTTGATTGAGTTTCTTCAGTTTCTTAATCTCATTGATATTTTAGGCTGGCGAAACTCCCAACTAGCTCATTTAACAATTGGATCTACTTTCGACTGGCGAGATTTGGTTGCTTATACGGTTGGGATTGCGATCGTTTTCCTCACTGCCAATCGTTTGAAGTCATAAACTACTATTATTTTCCTCTTTATCGAGTATTCATCATTGCTTTGAGATGACGCAAACGCCCCAGATTTAACCGATTTGGGCATTGCTTACTTCTGGTTTGACTACCAAAAAACCGTGACTCAAACTTGCAATACTGAGTTTGATAACGCTCCCAAAGAGGCTGAGTCTTATCTTGTCCAGATGTAACTTGTGATTGCTGCGGCTCGTCTTCTGAATCATATACAGCTATCCCCTTTAGATCCGCAATGCGATCGTTATTTAGCCGAGCTAAACAGCGATGATAGAGCATCGGTGCCATAGAACCTTCCTTAAAAGGTTCAACCAACTCAGTACAATGTGCTTCACGATAGTCTTGCCAGTATTTCTGTGCGATCGCAAATGTTGGCTGATACTGCTTCGATAGTCTTTCTGCCCAATCGCCATAAATACTTGATTGCAAAAACTGAGTTGTTTTTGACCAATAGACCGCGCATTGATTTAACCCAAACTGTGTCTTATCCACACAATTTAGCTCTGGAATTCCAGGTAGCACAAAACTATTGAAGAGAGCTAAACCACGAGTAGGTGCTGCCAGAAGGTCTTCTAGTTGGTGAAGTCGAGCCTCTCTGAGAAGCTGATGACATTCCGCCAATCTCAGGGAGTTAAAAGCGAATAGAGCTTTTTCGATCTGGCAATACTGAGTTTGATATTGCTCCCAGTGACGTTGCACCGATGAATTTCTCAATTTGAGTCGATCAAGTAAGGATTCAAATCGAGGATCGTGAGATTGGAGGGTAATAATCTGACCACCTCTCTGTAATTCTAGAATGCGATTGTTATTTAATCGCGCTAAACAGACAGATGTTGCAATTGGAAAATCTGGCGTATTGCGTAAGCGTTGAGTTAACTGTTGACAGTGTTGTGTTTGAAACTGATGCCAGGATTGATCTGCGATCGCCAGTTGATGTTGCAGGGGTGCAATAAGTTGGGACTCAACATCTTGATAAACCAATGATTTGAGCAAATGGGTTACTTCTGCCCAACGCTTTGCACAGCGATATTCACCCGCTTCAACCTGTCGAACACAGTCCGGTTGCAAAACTCCACCAAATCCTAATATTACAGTTGGACGAGGTAAAGGAGTCAGTGGCTTGGCATCTGGCACAGGGAGAGCTTGGCTCGGTTCCACACCAATTTGAGTTGCAAATAAAATGACACTCGCAAATATCGCAATCTTAAATTTTATCATTTTTCTCATCACCAATCCTGAGTAGCCTTCAAGCACTATCCCTAGCATTTAGATTGTATGTTTCAGTAAAGTTGTAGCTTAAGATACTAATTATTCTCATACTGATACTATTATTCAAAAACTCCTGGTTTGTAAGCACATACAACAGTGTTTACTAAGATAATTTACGGTAATTTAAGTTTTGCATTGCTTTCGTAGATATTTATACGGAGATTGTTATTGTTAAACAAAGCATAATCATTTCATTAAGGAAATAAAAAAATGAACAGTTCTAAACCCAATCAGCTAGGTGTATCCGTAGTTATGGGCGCTTTGATTATGTTAACTAGTGTGAGTATTATCACGATTATGAATATGTTCTAGGTTGAATGCTGAGAATTTTTGCAAATAAACTTTACAAAACCCTGTGTAGTACTGCACAGGGTTTTTATATTTTGTTATCTCATCACTGTGTTGTTATTTATAAATTAGCCTGCAAAGTCTTGCTATATATAAATTTGAGCATTCTGGTTCTCAGGCTGTGATTTTGGCTAAAGATACTTGCAGTTTCAGGTTTATTTTTTTTAACTATATTGGCTGGATACTATTCCGGATTTGTACTGAGTCTACTGAGAATAGGAAATAAATCTGTTTAATCACTTCTAAGCAAAATGAGAGCAAATTTCTCTACTTTTAGCAAATGAGAAATTTGAGATTTTATTGTCTATAAGCATAGTTGCATTCCAATGCTGATCGTTGGAACAAATTTTCATGCTGTCAGGATAATAAATATTCATTTCATTGGCGTGATAGAAGAAGATTGACCAAACATCAACCTAAGCTTTACTACTTTGAAACACTAGTTTTGGGCTTGGGTGATTTTTGGGTAACTCATCAGTTTTAGCAAGGTTAATAATGTTATGACAACAAGATTTTTTCGGGGAATTAATTACACTGTTGAATCATTAATAGGAAGTGACCAAACTTTTCAGAGCAATCAAAAAAATACTTGGCTAGAAGTTTTAGGTACGAATAACGTCATCAAGACTGGCAGAGGGAATGATGTCATTATAGAAAATGTTAAGTTCCTGTTTATTAGTAATTATCCTCCTTATGTTGGCCCCGCAATTTTTTATGGTGGTTATGGTGTAATACCTGAAGCATCAATAAGAGGTACTACAACTATTGATACTGGACTTGGTGATGATTTTGTTGTTTTAGGAGAGGGTAATTATATTGTTGATCTCGGTCAAGGTAACAATATTGTTGATGGTACTGGCATTTTTGGTAATATCAAAATATCGGCTGGCAACGGCAATAACATTATTGATTTGACAGGAATTGCTAATTCTCAAGTTAATCTTGGTAATGGTAATAACTCAATTTATCTAGGAGCAGGTAATTCTTCTGTATCCACAGGTGCAGGAAATGATTTGATTACCACAACTATTAATGGGGCATTTACAATCTTAATTGATATTGAATTTTTTGGAGCAGAACCTTACAAACAAACTATTAATGCAGGAAATGGCGACAACCTGATTAAAGTAGTCGTAGCTGGGGAAACAAGTATTACAACAGGTTCAGGGAAAGATTTCGTTTTAGCTACCTCTGCAAATATTGAACTTTTTGATGGAGCGCCTAATTCTGATGTTGTGGATATTCTGACAGGAAGTGGTAGCGATACTGTCATTACAATTGGCACTAAAAGTTTCATTAATTCTGGTTCTGGAGATGATTTAATCATATCTGGTCTGGGCGACGACACAATTTTTACAGGAAGTGGTCGTGATGTGGTGAATCTTCGCGGAGACACTTTTTTTGCTCCGGCCCCTATCCAAGACCTTGAAGAAATATACTTTTCTGAAGCCACTGTTCAAGGAGGTGGCAATGATACCGTTTATTTGGGAAGCGGTAATAAAACGGTGATTTTGGGAAGCAGTGGCTTTGCTACAATCTATGGTTTTGATAAGAAGGATCGTTTAGATGTTAGCGGTTTAAATGCCACTTTTACGCAAATGGGAAATGACACACTCATCAGTTCAGGTGATCATTCTTTAGGAATTATCAAAGACTACACAGGTTCAGTCGCTTTGGTGTAACAGTTAATTAAGAATTAGATTGAAAAGGCCTAACGCCACTGTGCTAGACGGGTTCCCCGCCTCTCTCAGTGGCTTCCTAGGTAACTAATCTTTGTGGGAGTAGATTATAGGACTAATATTTGATTCCTGAAATCTACGTAGCATCTGTTAGCGACCGTAACATATTTACCGCAAAGCTTTCGGTGTGTTAGGCGTAAGCCGTAACACACCCTACACATACTGCATAGGGTTTTTATATTTCGTAATTTAATTATGATCTCAAGGCTTCGGCTAAGTATAAACTATTTGCGAAGGAACAAAGATAGCTTTAGGTTGATCCGTAATACTAGGTTTTGAGCTTGTAAAAGTTAAAAGAAGCTTGAGGATGAGTGACGGATGCTAAGAAAATACACTGGCAATACTAAAGCAAAAAATCTAAAGCAGTTTTTCATAACTCTGACCGTTTTAACTCCACTGTTAATTACAATTCCGGTTTACGCCAGCAAGCCGGAACATATCAAACAACTAATAGATACAAATAACTGTGCGAAATGCGATTTAAGCGGGGCAAATTTTAGCTGGAAAAATTTGCTGCGTGCTGATTTATCGGACTCAAATTTGGGTGGTGCGGACTTAAGTAATGCAGATTTGAGTGGCGCTAATTTGCGTAATAGTAATTTAAGTAAGGCGAAACTATCTCGCGCTAATATTTTTCGGGCTAATTTGGATAAGGCCAACTTAAGTGACGCTGATTTGAGTAGCACTAACTTGAGTGGTGCTGATTTGCGTAATGCAAATTTAACTCGTGCTGATTTGACGAATGCTGACTTGAGTGGTGCGAATTTAAATGGAGCAAATTTGCAAGATGCTAACTTGCGGGGTGTGCGGTTTGATAATGTCAACCTCCAAGGTGTGAATTTGAATGGTGTTGATTTAAGTAATGCAGATTTGCGGAATTTTAACTTCCGTGGCGTGTCGCTGAATGGGGTTAACTTGAGTCGGGTGAATTTGAGTGGTTATAACTTGAGGGGTATAGAACTGAAAAATGCCAATCTCAGTTATGCAAATTTACAAAATGCTGATTTGAGTAATGCCAGATTAAATAATACTGATTTGCAAAATGCTAATCTCTACAATGCGAATTTGCAGGGTGCAGATTTGATTGGCAGTAAACTTAACAGTGCCAACTTGGATAATGCAGATTTAAGGGGTGCAAATCTGGATGCTGATAGTTTACCTCAGAATATTCGTGCTGATGCTTTGGATTACAGCCGTTGGGGAAATACACTCAGTGGTCAGAGAAAATATCAAGGTGCGATCGCCTATTACAACAAAGCGATAGAATTAAATCCTAGAGATGCTCAAATTTATACTAGTCGCGGTTATGCTCACAGTAAGTTGAAAAATTACCAAGCTGCGATCGCTGACTACAAAAAAGCAATTGAAATTGACCCTAGTTATGCAAAAGCATACAGCAATCGTGGCTTAACTCGCATCGAACAAAATGATTATACCAGCGCGTTAGCTGATTTTGACCAAGCAATTCGCTTCGACCCCAACAATGCGGAGGCTTATAACGGACGCGCCACAATTCGCCGCATTCAAAAAGATTATACAGCAGTCATTACCGAAGCTTCTCAAGCCATTAGAATTAATTCTAAATTTGCCGAGGCATACAATAACCGAGGGTTAGCGCGGTTTGCTATGCAAGATTATCAAAGCGCGATTCAAGATTATGATAAAGCCATTGATAACTCTAGTGGTTGGGCTTGGGCATATCTTAACCGAGGACTTGCTCGCGCCGCCATCAGCCAGCATAAAGATGCAACTAAAGATTTTGACCGCGCTATTGAAATTGATGAAAATTATACCGAAGCTTATTATCAACGCAGCGTCGCCAGATTTAATCGTAAACGATATGAGGATGCAATTAAAGATTGCGATCGCGTCATTCAACGAGACCCCAATTATGCCGCAGCTTATGAAAACAAGGGCAATTCTTTATTAGCACTGAAAAAGAAAGCGGAAGCAAAACTCACCTTTGAACAAGCGATGAAAATCTATTCACAAAAACAAGATAACCCTAGTTTAGAAAGATTACAGCAAATCGTTGCGGGATTGTAGAGCAATCCTAAATGATTGGTGAGTTACGCAAAATTATGAAGAAACGAACCGCAAAGGACGCATAGACGCGATAGCGGCTTCCCGCAGGGTAGGACGCAAAGTTATAAGAGTTTAAGAGAGTTTTAGCTTAGTCCGCGAAGGTGGTCACTGAGCCTGCCGAAGTGCGGACTTTGTTTTTATAGCCGCGAATTTCATTCGTTAGGGCTAGTTGCTACTATACTCTCCGCGCCTCTGCGTCTCTGCGTGAGACAAAAAACCGAGTTCCCGCATTTCTCATGTGAGAGAGATGCTGAGATTTCTATATATTGAGATGATAGAAATATTGAGAACACAAATTTGGCTGCCACAATGCTTTGGAAATGGTGCTTGAGACTCTTCGTAATACTCTTGGGACTGTGGCTGTTATTAGATTTCGCTTCCCGTCTAGGCGCAGAGATTTTTTGGTTTCAAGAAGTCGGTTATTTACAAGTATTCTTATTAAGGTTAGTTACTAAGGTTAGTTTAGTATTATTTGTCACGGTTGTCAGTGCGGTCTATCTATGGGGGAATTTATGGTTAGCACAAAAGCTAAAATATCCCGCATCTTTGAAAATTGCTCAAATTAAGCGTGAAGAAGCTGGATTGAGTGCAGAGTTAAAAAATCTGCTCAGTCCGCAATATGCAAAATATGATAACAGTCAAATTACTTACACTGGTGTATTACCAATTAAATTGCGCTGGCTGCTACCTGTAGTTGTTATCTTCAGCTTGTTGGTGGGGTTAATGTTGGCGCACTACGGTCAAATTTCCTTCGCTTATTGGCAAGCTTCGGCTAACAAAGCTAGTTTACCTGTGATTTCGTTGTTTCGCCTAGAAACAATTTGGGCGTTGGGTAGGCAAATTACAACTCAGATTTTATATGTTGCTTTAGTTGGGGGTGTAGCGATCGCTATTTTAATGTATCCACGCTGGTTATTAACAGCGATCGCCGGGACATTTAGTATTTTATTTGGTTGGATAATGCACCAGAACTGGGGAAAGGTTCTGCAATATTTTTATCCCACAAGTTTTAATTACTCTGAGCCATTATTTAACCAAGATATTAGTTTCTACATCTTTTCTCTACCAGTTTGGGAATTGATGGAACTCTGGTTAATGGGTTTATGTTTATTTGGGTTCCTCGCCGTTAGTCTTACCTATCTGCTTTCGGCGGAGAGTTTAAGTCAGGGAATTTTCCCAGGGTTTTCATCCCAGCAGCAGCGTCATTTGTATGGGGTGGGTGGCTTGTTAATGCTAGTCGTCGCCTGGAGTTATTGGCTGAGTCGGTACGAACTGGTTTATTCTCAACAAGGTGTGAGTTATGGCGCTAGTTATACCGATGTGACAACTCAGTTACCAGCTTACACCTTGTTGTGTGTGTTAGCAGTGGCGATCGCATTTTACCTGTTGGGGCGGACAATTTTCTGGCGACCAAAATCAACCTATCGCAAATTTGTAGGTTACGGGTTAAGCGTTTATTTATTGATAGCTGTTGCATCTGGCGTGATTTTACCCCAGGTAGTGCAGTATTTAATCGTGCAGCCCAACGAATTGCAGCGAGAAGAACCTTACATCAAAAGGTCTATTGCTTTGACTCGCCAAGCTTTTGATTTAGAAGCCATTGACGCAAGAACTTTTAACCCCCAAGGAACTTTAACCGAAGCTGATATTAAAGCTAATGACTCGACAATTCGCAATATTCGCCTGTGGGATCAGCGTCCACTTTTAGATACTAACCGCCAATTGCAACAAATTCGTCCTTACTATCGCTTTCCGGGTGCAGATATTGATCGTTATACTTTAGCAAGTGACGCAATTGAACAACCTCCAACAACTAATACAACACCCACAGAATTAATAGAACGGCGACAAGTTTTAATTGCAGCGCGAGAATTAGATTATGGTGCTGTACCCCAACAAGCGCAGACATGGGTAAACCGTCATTTAATTTATACACATGGTTATGGATTTACATTGAGTCCTGTAAATACAGTTGCGCCTGGGGGACTACCAGAATATTTTGTCAAAGATATTGCTGGGACTGCGAATGGCGCTCTCACAACTTCTAGTGCTGCAATTCGAGATAGCATCCCCATTGGTTTACCCCGGATTTATTACGGAGAAATTACGAACACTTATGTAATGACTGGTACAAGAGTCAGAGAATTAGATTATCCTAGCGGCAGTGATAACGCTTACAACATCTACGATGGTTCAGGTGGCATTTCTATCGGTTCTCTGTGGCGGCGTTGGCTATTTGCAATGTATTTAAAAGATTGGCAAATGTTGTTTACGCGGGACTTTTTACCAGAAACCAAGGTATTATTTCGCCGCAATATCAATCAACGTATTCGCGCTATTGCACCTTTTTTAAAATTTGATAGTGACCCTTACTTAGTCGCGGCTGATCCTCGCATTGGTACTGGGTTTCCTGGTGTCAACAATAACCTATTTTGGATTGTTGATGCTTATACAACAAGCGATCGCTATCCTTATTCTGACCCAAATAACGATGGAATTAACTATATTCGTAACTCTGTTAAAGTCGTGATTGATGCTTACAACGGTACAGTTAATTTTTACATTGCTGACTCTCAAGATCCCATTATTCAAACATGGGCTAACATCTTTCCCAAGATGTTTAAACCTCTGAGTGCTATGCCAGCCACCATCCGCAATCATATCCGCTATCCAGTGGACTTTTTTCAAATTCAAGCGGAACGGTTGATGACTTATCACATGACAGACCCCCAGGTATTTTACAACCGCGAAGACCAATGGCAAATTCCCAACGAAATTTATGGTGATAAATCCCGTCCAGTGGAGGCATATTATTTAATTACTAGTCTGCCGACTGTTCCCTTTGAAGAATTTATCTTACTGTTACCCTACACTCCCAGACAACGGACAAATTTAATTGCTTGGTTAGCGGCGCGATCGGATGGCGATAATTACGGTAAGTTATTGTTATATATCTTTCCCAAAGAGCGCCTAGTCTACGGTACAGAACAAATTGAAGCACGCATTAACCAAGACCCCGTAATTTCTCAGCAAATTTCTTTATGGAATCGTCAAGGTTCTAAAGCAACTCAAGGAAATTTGTTAGTTATTCCCATCCAGCAATCATTATTGTACGTCGAACCAATATATTTAGAAGCAACTCAAAATAGTTTGCCCACATTAGTAAGGGTAGTTGTTGCCTACGAAAATCGCATTGTCATGGCGCAAACTCTAGAACAAGCACTAAAAGCCATCTTTCAACCAGAAGTTACACCAGAACCTGCTATTGTGCGCCCCTTTGAAGAAGGAAATTCACCTAGCCAGTAATATTATGACATGCAACGTCTCGAAAATTTTGGCAGCAATTTAGGATCAATTTCATTCAATTGTTAAATATCTGCCATGCACCATCAACAAATTCATGATATTTATGGAAAGCATGAGTTGTTGTGATTCTGACTGAGAAGCAAAGTTATATTCTTGCTTGGTTATTCATGCTTACCCTTGATACTAAGTTGCGTTCCAACATAATTTCTGACTCCCCATTCTCACCCCAGGTAGAGACGTTATACACAACGCCTCTACCACTTTGACTGCAACTTAGTATGAATTAGGAATGCTATATGCTAACGCTGCTGACATTTTCTCAGAACCACGTAGAAATATTTTCCGGTAAAGATGTTAATGCCATCCTAAAAAGAATTGATGGTTCGCATAATATTTGGTTACGCTGTCTTCATTTCCGCGATCGCACCGGAACCGCTAAAATTATCAACCACTTTCACCTCGACCCATCCCGCATCGACATGATTTTTAACCATTCCTTCACCGGAATTGATGAAGACATGGAAGATTGCTTATTTGATGGCTATGAAATTTTAACTCACCAAATCAAAAATCGGGAATTTCAAGTGGCGCGGGGGAGTATTATTTTAGGGCGTAACTTTATTATTACCTTTGAAACCACAGAAATTAAAGTTTTAACTTTATTACTAAATAATATTCAAAAACGCCACATAGAAATTCAAAGCTGGGGAGTAGATTACCTTTTATATTTAATTTCCAAAGATATCTTAAATAATTACCATACTGTATTTGATTATATTTCGCGGCAACTTGATGATTTAGAAGATGAAGTCTTAGCCAATTCTGGCAATGAAACAACTTATCAAAAAATTGCTGCTATGAGACAGTCTACACGTTCTGGGCGGCGCAATTTTCAAAATCTCAAATCACTGCTGGCAATGATGAATTATGATGATATTCAATGGATTAGCCAACCAGTCAAAGAATTATTTCATCAAGAATTAGGATATCAAATCGATAACCTCTGGCAAGAATATCAAGCATTACGGGCTTGGATGTCAGAATTAATGGAAATTCAACGCGATAACATCGCCAGTAAAACCAGTGAACGCATTAATCGCTTAACTATTCTTTCCACAACATTCTTACCCATCACCTTTATTACTGGCTTTTATGGCATGAACTTTAAATACATGCCAGAGTTAGAACAACCTTGGGCTTATCCACTAGTAATTAGCATCATACTATTGATTGTGATTTTTAGTATTACCTTTGCTAAACGGCAACGTTTGTTGTAAACATAGCAATTCTATTAAATTTGTGAAAATCAAAAGGCTCAGATCCCCGACTTCTTAAAGAAGTCGGGGATCTTTTGGTTTACAAACGTTTTAAAAATGCTATATACAGCCTTTCCTAGTCTGCTGATGTACAAATTTATCTGCGTCCATCTGCGGTTAATTATTCTTGCTTGTACTTCACTAAAATAAAAAACACTATAGCAATCCTAAATGATATACAAACATCCCTCTACCTTGTCTCCCTTATCCACCTTGTCTTCCTTGTCTCTTTTGTTCATTTCTCAAATAGGACTGCTATATATATAAATCCTTTAAATAATTAATTACTTGCAATCACAATGCAAGGCAACACATTCGCAATGCAAGGCGACACATTCACAATGCAAAGTGACACATTGGTAATGCAAGGCGACACATTCACAATGCAAAGTGACACATTCACAATGTAAGGCGACACATTATTAATGCAGAGTGACAAATCAATACAGTTTGCTTATACTCAAAACCCAAGTGTACTGAGAATGACTCCGGGTAGATTTCAAAAATCAAACCGACTTTTTATATTTTGCTTTGCGCTGCGATTTAGGTGGCGTTCTATGCGCCCCAAAATATTTCTCACTCCGATAACGTAGCCATACACGTAACACTTGCGGAATCTGCTCTTTTTCTTCCTTAGTGAGTTTGTTGTAAAGAGCTAAGGCTCGTTCACGTTCACCTCGACAAGCAGCATTATTATGAGCATCCCAATAGCTACGTGCTACGCGAATTCGCCGACAGACTTCTTTGATTAACGCTTCACCCACAAGAGGAGTTTCTTGGTTTGTCATTTGCAAGATACTGGAATTTTTTCAATGATTATTAATGATATCGTAGCGATTTTAACTGATATCAACAAATGACAACTCAATTTTTCATAACCGCCGCACTCAACATTATCTTCTAATTCCTGAATGTTGTTATAGCGGTTCTCATTCCAGTGAGGTGCATTTCCCTAGCCTTTAGTCTCTAGTCTCTAGCCTCTTTTCTCCATCTACTTGTACTGCACTCAACCAAGAAACACTATAGTATAGCGGTAGTCAGATATGTTAGGACAATTTGAAAGCTTGAATGCCAAGAATATTAAGGCTTTTTCTCCAGCCTCCTGCTATAAGTACCGTGCTAAAGTAATTGTTCTTGCTGCCATAAATAAAGACATAGACAACCATAGTAGATGACTAGAGTGAAAATACCAAGCTGTAACCGCTAAGGGAATAAAACCAATTGCTGTAGCTGTTAGCATAGCTTGGCGTAGTATGTGACCTTTTGTTAATCCTAAAAAATAACCGTCTAGTGCATAAGCAATTGAACCAAATCCTAAAACTGGTAATAACCAAGGCACATAAACACGCAACTTATGAATAATTTCAACATGATTTGTCAGTAATCCTAAAAGTTGTTCTGGAGCCAAAATAAATATAGTGGCGAAGGTTAAGCCTATAATTAAACTACTAATCAAAGAAACCTTTAATAGTTGTTTTAAAGAACTAGTATTACCGCTACCTTGATAAATCCCTGCCAAACTTTCAGTAGCGAATGCTAAACCATCAATGAAATATGCTGCCAAGCCAACGATTTGCATAAGTACGGTATTGGCTGCTAAAATTTCAGTCCCTAAACTTGAACTTAAATTAGTAAACATTGCCATTGTTGATATCAAGGCAAAAGTCCGAATAATAATTTCGCCATTGAGCATTAAGGCTGTCTTGATGGCAGATATATCAAAGAGTTGTTTCTGGAAAGCTTGTATATTTTGCCATGAAACTTCCTGACAAAACAGCCCAATACCTACTGTGAACATGAGATATTGACTTATGGCTGTGGCTAAACCTGCTCCTTTACTTTCCCAACCAAACTGCACAATAAATAGATAATCAAGTAATACATTGCTAAAGTTACCAATCGCTGAAAGTAACAGGACTTTGCTACTCTTTGCCTGTCCTAAAAACCAACCAATCAAAACAAAGTTAATCAGCGTAGCTGGCGCACCCCAAACTAAAGCATTATAAAATTCTATGCCCGATTTTTTGACTTCTGGTGCTGCACTTAAAATTGCAAAACCTAATATTTGTAAAGGTTGTTGCAAGATAATAATTGTAATCCCTAATAGTAAAGCTAAAATTCCATGCTGTAACCCAATCAACACTACTGCTTGATTGTCTTTACGTCCTATTGCCTGGGCAACCATTCCAGTTGTCCCCATACGTAAAAAACCAAATGTCCAGTAAATATAATTAAACAAAATCGTTGCTAATGCCACACCTGCTAAATGACGAATTTCTGTTAAATGTCCTAAAAACATGACATCTAATAGTCCAGCTAAGGGAACCATTAAGTTAGAAATCACATTTACAGATGCAAGTTGGAAAAATTGGCGGGTGAATGTTGAAGGTTGATGCAAAATAAATCAGATGAATAAATTTAGAGACTACTAATATATATATAAAGCATCACAATAAATTTAGGATTTACGCAGAGAGATTCATTCAAACAAACTATCTAATCATGAATTAAGCATTTAGCGGCTGTCTATTGTTAGCTGGGGTGTAATGATTTCTATGACTGCTATCTTCAAATTGAGCGAATGCTAAAGCTTCTTTTTCGGTAATTAATCTGGCGCTACGTCTGCGGGTGAGGTAGTTCCATCCCCACTGAATCATGACTAAGACTTTACTATCAAATTCAATCAAGAAGTAGATGTGAATTAATAGCCAGAATACCCATGCAGAGAAACCTTTTAACTTAATCAAACCTATGTCTACAACGGCTGAATTTTTGCCAATCATGGCTAGGTTGCCATAATCAGTATATTTAAATGGTTGCAGAGTTTTACCGCACAGACGTTTTTGAATCAATGCGGCGACATATTCACCTTCTTGTTTAGCGACGGGTGCGACTCCAGGGAGGGGTTGACCATTTTGGTGGGAGAAGTTGGCTAAGTCACCCACAACGAAAATATTCTTGTATCCTTTAATGCTTAAGTCTGGTTCAACAATCACTCGTCCACTGCGATCGCATTCTACACCAGTTTTTTCGGCTAATACTTTACCCATTGGTGAACCTTGCACGCCTGCTGCCCATAATACAGTTTTGGCGGCAACTTCTTTGAACTCATCACCTTGTTTCAGGGTAATGATATCGTTTTCAATGTTTGTGACTCTGGTTTTTTTCTGAACAACTACACCCAGTTTTGTTAAGGATGCTTCCGCTTCTTGGGATAACTCTGGCGCAAGGGCGGGAAGGATGCGATCGCCACCTTGTAGTAGTAAAATTCTAGTCTCTGAGGTATTGATGTTGCGGAAGTCTTCTTGTAAGGTTTTATATGCTAATTCTGCGATCGCACCTGCTAATTCTACCCCGGTAGGGCCTGCACCCACAATCACAAAAGTCAATAAAGCACGGCGTTTTTCAGGATCAGTTTCATGTTCTGCGGCTTCAAAGGCTTTAAATATCCGGCGACGCATTTCTATCGCATCTTCTACGGTTTTCAAACTAGGTGCAACTTCTCTCCAGTCATCTTTACCAAAGTAAGAATGCTTTGCACCTGTAGCAACAATTAATGTGTCATATTTAATTGTTCTTTCACTGAGAATCACTTCTTGGGTTGCGGGATTAATATCATTTACCTCTCCCATCACCACTTTCGTATTTTTACTTTTGCTGAGTATAGAACGCAATGGTGCAGAAATGTCAGCCGGTGACAGCGCACCTGTCGCAACTTGATATAAAAGTGGCTGAAATAAATGGAAATTTCGTTTATCGATGAGAGTAACATTTACATTAGCTTTGGCAAGTGCCTTTGCTGCATAAAGTCCACCAAAGCCACCACCAACTATGACAACCTGATGTGGTTGATGATTCTCAAGTGAAGCTTGCATAATTAATATTCCCTTGGGTTAAGAGTTTTGTAATCATTCTTAACTAAGGTGTAACAAATTCCTGAGATTTATGACAGTGTGTGTTGAACAGTTAGAAAAATAATTGAATTGACCAAAGTTACGAATCATCAGAATGCAGATGAGCAAGTTTAAGCAATCATCGTGCAAGCCTGATTTTGTAGGCATTATCTAAAATCAAGCAGTAGGTATAATTAATCAATTGGTGATGGTTGTCAGAGCAATAAATTTGTGTTTATTGATAATGAGTGACTAAATAAATCAGTCGATCAATAGTGAGTGAATACTCTTGCAAATATGAAGAATTAAATATTGATTCAAATTATACATAGAGCTAGATTTATTAATTGCGTTAGCGAGGAACGAGCGTCATTGCGAATTGGTATTATTTCATCCCGGATAAACTCGTCCTTTCCAAGCACCGCCGCGTCCTTGCCAATGGCGGATAGCTGAATCTATAGTCATTAAAGTGTAGAGAAAGGCGATCGCAGGTAAACTTAAAGCTAATAATGGTGAGCATTGATAAAAGCGGATAATTGGCAAGTAAGCCAATGCCATTAATAGCCATGTTGCTAAACCTGTAATTGCAATCATCCAATTGCCTAAAATTACACTAATCACCACACCCAAAGGTGGTAAAAGGTAAATCAAGGTCATAGCAATTACAGTTCCGAATAACAATATAGGTGAGTAATTTAATTGTGTATAGGCAGTCCGCGCCACCATATTCCAAATTGTTTCGAGGGAATCATAAGGGCGTAAACTGCGAGTTAAACTACTTAATCCTAACCAGATACGTCCTTGGCTGGATTTCACCGCATTCGCTAAAGCACAATCATCAATTAAAGCTTGACGAATAGCGGCAATACCACCGATTCTTTCTAAAGCGGTGCGCCGAATTAAAATGCTACCACCCGCCGCCGCCGCCGTGGAATTTTTCGGATTATTGACCCAGCGAAAGGGATAGAGTTTTTGAAAGAAGAAGACAAACGCCGGAATTAAAAATTTTTCCCACCGACTATCACAACGTAGTCGCACCATCACAGAAACCAAATCTAAATTTTCTTGTTCGGCTTTGGTGACAAGTCGCCGCAGATTATTGACATCATGTTCAATATCTGCATCGGTCAGTAAAAAATATTCTGGGACGAGTGCTTTAGCTTGTTGGATACCTTGCTGCACTGCCCAGAGTTTACCCGACCAACCAGAGGGTAAAGGTTCACCAGAGATAATTTGCAAGTGCTGGGGTTTATCAACAGCGTGGGCGACTCCTTCAGCACAGGCGGCTGTGCCATCAGTACTGCGATCGTCTACTAAGAAGATATTAAAATTGCCATCATAATCTTGCAGTAAAAGCGATCGCAAACTCATCGGCAAAACATCCGCTTCATTCCGGGCTGGAATCACCGCACACACTGACGGTAAAGATTCTCGCTGCGGCTGGATGACTTCTAATTGCTGGTCTAAACGCCAAAACTGTCCCCGCAAACTCAGTAATCCTAACCAAATTATTAAGGATAAGACCATCAACCCTAGTACAATTGCCACAATAACCTCTTGCAAATTATCAGTGTCTCAGACAGAATACTATGTCTGCTGATTGTGGGAAAACATTTTTTTCTCCGTATTGCCGTGTTGAAAACTGGATGTTGAGTGAGTGTTGAGTTTGAGAGAGATTTAATGCAAACACAAGACAGGGTAAAAGTCAATCAAGTTGCAGATGCGATCGCAGCCAGCCAAAAATATCTGCTGTCAATGCAATATCCCGCAGGTTACTGGTGGGCGGAGTTAGAATCGAACGTCACCATTACGGCGGAAGTGGTTCTACTGCATAAAATTTGGGGAACCGATAAAACTCGGCCATTACATAAAATTGAAACCTACTTGCGTTCTCAGCAACGGCAGCATGGCGGTTGGGAACTGTTTTATGATGATGGTGGTGAACTCAGCACTTCCGTAGAAGCATACATGGCGTTGCGGCTGTTGGGTGTTCCCGCCACTGACCCAGCCTTAGTACGGGCGCGAGAATTTATTCTGCAACGGGGTGGAATCAGCAAAACGCGCATCTTTACCAAATTACACCTCGCCTTAATTGGCTGTTACGACTGGCGCGGTATCCCCTCCCTCCCGCCTTGGATTATGCTGTTACCGCCAGCTTTCCCCGTGAATATTTACGAAATGTCTAGCTGGGCGCGTTCTAGCACTGTACCACTGTTGATTGTGTGTGATAGCAAACCTGTTTATCAATTTGACCAAGCCATTAACTTAGATGAGTTATACGCCGAAGGTGTGAATCAAGTCCAGTATGAATTACCCCGCCAAGGTGATTGGACAGATTTATTCTTAACTTTGGATCAAGGATTTAAATTAGCCGAAAGCCTGAATTTAGTTCCCTTCCGCGCAGAAGGAATTAAAGCCGCCGAAAAATGGATTTTAGAACGCCAAGAAGTTACAGGCGACTGGGGCGGGATTATCCCGGCGATGTTAAATTCGATGTTGGCCTTAAAGTGCTTGGGTTATAGCCCAAATGACCCCATTGTGGAACGGGGACTCCAAGCCATTGATAATTTTGGCATTGAGACAGACGATCACTATTGCGTCCAACCTTGTGTATCGCCCGTGTGGGATACAGCTTGGGTAATGCGGGCGTTGATTGATTCTGGTTATGCACCTGATCATCCAGCAATAGTCAAAGCTGGAGAATGGTTATTGCAAAAGCAAATCCTGGATTATGGTGATTGGGTGGTGAAAAATCGCCAAGGTAAACCAGGTGCTTGGGCGTTTGAATTTGACAATCGCTTTTATCCTGATGTGGATGATACAGCCGTAGTGGTCATGGCTTTACACGCTGCCAAACTACCTAATGAAAGTTTAAAACAAGCTGCGATCGCCCGCGCCTTAAACTGGGTTGCATCTATGCAGTGTCGTCCTGGTGGTTGGGCAGCTTTTGACTTAGATAATGATCAAGAATGGCTCAATGCTATCCCCTACGGTGACTTAAAAGCCATGATTGACCCCAATACCGCCGATGTCACCGCCAGAGTCATCGAAATGTTGGGTGCTTGTAACTTATCCATTGATTCCCATAACCTAGAACGCGCCCTATCTTACCTCCTCGCCGAACAAGAAACCGAAGGTTGTTGGTTTGGGCGTTGGGGCGTAAATTACATCTATGGTACTAGCGGCGTTCTCTCGGCTTTAGCATTAATTAACCCGCAAAAGTATCAACGCCAAATCGAAAAAGGCGCAACTTGGTTAATCGGATGTCAAAATTCCGATGGCGGTTGGGGTGAAACTTGCCGTACTTACAACGATCCTAGCCTGAAAGGCCAAGGACGTAGCACCGCATCTCAAACAGCTTGGGCGTTAATTGGGTTAATCGCCGCCGGTGAAGCCACTGGCAAATTTGCAATGGAAATTATTGAACGCGGAATTGATTACCTAGTGAAAACCCAAAAATCAGACGGTACTTGGTTTGAAGCCGACTTTACAGGTACTGGCTTCCCCTGTCATTTTTATCTCAAATATCATCTGTATCAGCAATATTTCCCGTTAATTGCTTTAGGCAGATATCAAAACATCAAATAACGCACAATTTTTCAACAAGTTAAACCACAGATGGATATATGGCTGTTCATCTGTGGTTTCTAAAATTACAACAAAATCAACAAAGTCAGGACTTACGCAAAAATCGCCCAAAAGCTTAATTTACCGTAGACGCGAAGCGGCTTCCCGCAGGGTACCGCCAAGTCGCCTTAGACGCGCAAGCGGCTTCCCGCAGGGTAGAACGCCAAGAAATCGTAGAGTCTGCGTAAGTCCTAAAAGTAATCACTCAAAAAAAACGAAAGAATGATTTTGGAGGGGGTTTGGGGGACGCAACCGTCACCCAATCGGGGGTTTGGGGGAGAATCCCCCATATCTTACTCAATCGCTATATTTCAGCTACGCCTGCTCTGATTATTTTAGGATAAAGACATGGCAAGAGATTAGGATTGGGTCAATTCATCTATGTATCTCAGCAACAACCCAAAAGATTGGTCATGGCCGTTTTGGCCTGTTGTTCCCTTTTATCCCTACAAACAACGGCGGACACTTTGCCAAGAAATTGTGAAAGATACAATTTGGACATTCGACCAAGTGCATGGCATTCTCTACACTATTGTGCCGATTCGGATGACTGTGGTGAAGCTGACAGGTGGTGGTTTGTTGGTTTATGCACCTGTAGCAGCAACTAAAGAATGTATGCGGATGGTGCAGGAATTGGTAGCAAAACATGGTGAGGTGAAGTACATTATTTTACCAACCAGTTCTGGTCTTGAACACAAGGTTTTCGTCGGCCCCTTTGCCAGAAACTTTCCGCAAGCACAAGTGTTTGTTGCACCTCATCAATGGAGTTTTCCGTTCAACTTACCACTGAGTTGGTTAGGATTTCCCCAACAACGAACTCAGGAAATACCAGAAGATGCGAGTCTTGCGCCGTTTGCAGATGATTTTGAGTATGAGGTGTTGGATATTAACTTGGGACGAGGTTCATTTGGGGAAGTGGCTTTGTTTCACAAGCGATCGCACACCCTACTGTTAACCGATACAATCATCTCTATCTCCGAAAATCCTCCGGCTATCTTGCAATTAGATCCATACCCCTTGCTATTTCACGCCAGGGAAAATGCCCTCCAACCCATTGAAGATAACGCCACAAACCGCCGTCAAGGATGGCAGCGTATTGCCTTATTTGCAATTTATTTCCGTCCCAGCGCCTTAGATATCACTGGACTCGGTGAAAGTTTCCGCGAAGCTTGGCAAGCACCAGACCATTCAAGAAAAGCATATTTCGGCTTATATCCGTTTCGTTGGCAAGCCAATTGGCAACAGTCATTTTACGCCCTAAGTCGTAATGGTCATCCATTTGTCGCCCCAATTTTGCAAACGCTTATTCTGCCCCAAGCACCACAACAAGTCATCGACTGGGCTAACAAAGTTGCCAAATGGGATTTTCACCAAATTATTTCTTGTCATTTTGATGCGCCTATTGCTACCACTCCCCAGCAATTCCGCCAAGCATTTAGTTTCTTAGAAAAGCAGCCATCAGTCAGTGCAGAAAGTCAACCTTGGTTAGAAAAAGACTGTCAATTCATCAAAGAACTAGAAGCAAATTTACTCAAACAGGGTATCGCTACTCCGCCCAAAGAGAAGGTGTAATAAGTAAGCACGCAAAATTAATTTCTGGACTCACAGAAATAGAGGGGTTCTTACTTGCTTGTAATACAGTCGGAACCCCACCCCGCATTTGCTTAAGCAAACTATACCCTCCTCGCTTGCGGCTATGGTGTACACACAAATCTCGGTTGAGTGCATCTGTCCCGCCTTGGAATAAATTCCAAGTCTCATAGCGCAAGTCATCTGAAGATGACTCAAAAAAAAATTAATTTGAGTCTACTTCAGTAGACTTTTGCTATCAGCCTGGAACTTTAGTTCTAGGCGGGATGCGTTTCATACTGCCTATTTTCAACTTGTGTGTACACGGTAACTTTGCTTGCGGGTGGGGTTGAAATGTACCTCATCCAACCGAGAACCGCTATAGATTTTGCGTACACATTTGTTATTTTTGGACTCGCAAAAATAGATTTCGTGTACACATTTGTTATTTTTGCATACGCATTTGTTATTTTTAGATTCGCAGAAATAGATTTCGCGTACACATTTGTTATTTTTGCGTACACATTTGTTATTTTTGGACTCGCAGAAATAGATTTCGTGTACACATTTGTTATTTTTGCATACGCATTTGTTATATCTGGATTCGCAGAAATAGATTTTGCGTACACAATTTTAGATTTTGAGCCAAAAAACAAAAATAAATGACAATTACGTTAATATGAGCTTGTATCAATAACTTTAATTACCTGCGTATATAAATGGATATTGCACTGATCGTTAAAATTCTCGCTCCCTGTCTGCCATTTCTGCTCAACGTGGGTGGTAAAGTTGCAGAAGGCGCATCACAAAAAGTTGGTGAAGATGTTTGGAATAAAGCTAAAGCTATTTGGGGTAAGTTACAACCCAAAGTAGAAGCGAAGGAAGCCGCAAAAGAAGCTGCTGCGGATGTAGCGCAAACTCCAGACGATGAAGATTTACAAGCAAGTTTGCGAGTGCAACTGAAAAAGATTTTGGATGCTGACACAGCACTGGCTGAGGAAATCACCAAGATTTTGCAGGCATCGGCGGAGAACTCAGGAGACAACATTCAAGTCAGCGCCAACGCTTACGACAACAGCAAAGTCAAACAAGTCGGGAAGATTGAAGCTAATGAGGTGAGTTTTTCAACGCAGAGGGGCGCAAGGGTAACACAGAGGAGCGCGGAGTGTTACTCTTAATTCTCTAAACCTCTGCGTCTCTGCGCCTCTGCGTGAGGTTTTTTACAATTTTCACTTACCAACACCAAATTCCGAGTTCCCAGCACAAAGTTTCGAGTTCCGAACACCAAATTCCGAGTTCCCAGCACGAAGTTTCAAGTTCCGAACACCAACATCCAGCAAAATTTGTCCATCTGCTGACAAAATATGACGGAAGAACCAAATCCCATTCACCCCAAGATAAAATTAGAGGGAATTGCTAAAGATAAGAGCAAACTAACTCAAGTTGGTTCAATTACAGCAGATAATGTCTATTTAACCACAGAGCAACTGCAAACCGTTTTTCATATCGAAAGCAGTAGCAAAGCAGAATCACCTGGAGTTCTCAAAGCTGGGAATCCAGCTAAAAGTTTGAATGGCTGGCAAGGACGAACAACAGAATACGCTCAAATACAGCAATGGTTAACTGATGAAAATACCTTTTTAATGGGTATAGAAGGCATCGGTGGCATAGGTAAATCGATGCTGGCAGCTAAAATTTATGATACAGTCGCGGGTTTCCCCAAGCGGTTTTGGGCTGATGTTAGTAATGGGGCAAGTTTTAGCGATTTAGCCAGAGAAGTATTAACACAATTCGGCTTTCCGGTGCCAGAACAAGAAACGCAGTTAGTAGAAGCGTTAGTTAGGTGCTTGCGTTCTGGGCAATTTTTACTGATTATTGACAACCTGGAGATTTTATTACAACCTGATCGACAGTGGAGAGGTCTATTTTACGGCGATTTTTTTAAAGCATGGATGGAATTTGGCGGGAATAGTAAGCTGTTAGTCACCACCAGAGAAAGACCAGAGTTACCACAAATAATTCATTGGCTACCCTTGAAAGGTTTGCAAGTAGATGAAGGGGAAACATTGTTAACAGCATTGGGTGTTAAAGGGGATTTAAAAGAGTTTGTCGAATTAGTAGATGGGCATCCCCTATTGTTGAGATTGGTAGCAGATTTATTAAAAGAAGAATATTCACAAGACCCGGATTTAAGCAGATTAGCAGATTTAGGCTTGGGTAATTTGCGCCAGTTGTTGACAGATCCCCAAGTGGTAGGTGTGCATCGCCGGGAAAATGTGGGGATGGTGTTGGTATTGGATGCTAGTTTTGCAAGATTGAGTGAGTTACAAAAGGCGTTATTGCAGAATATTAGTGTGTATCGTGGTGCGGTTGATAGTGCAGCCGCCGTGGCGGTGTTACCGGGAAATGCAGAACCAGAGATTGAGGGAGAATTGCGGAATCTGGTGAAGCGTTCTTTGTTGGTAGAACAACTCAATGGTAAGCGGCGATTTGGATTTCAGCCTGTAGTGTTGGAGTATGTGCGGTATAAAGCAGGCGAACAGAGTGAGGCGCATCAACGAGCTATTGATTATTATCGCTCAATTGCTAAACAACCACCTTGGACAATAAAAGATGATGTTCAAGAATACTTGGAAATCTTTCATCACTTTTATGAGTTGCAAGATTATAACTCTGCCTTTGATGCGCTTCGGTTTTGCGATGATTTTTTAACCTTGCGGGGTTATTACATCGACCAAGTGGAATTATATGGGCAGTTGGTGAGTAGATGGGCAGAAATAGGCGATAGAGGAAATTGGAAATATACAGCTTCTCTCACTTCATTAGGTAATGCTTACACTTCCCTGGGAGATTACCAACAGGCGATAGAGTTCCACCAGCAGTCTTTGGAGATATCAAGGGAGATAGGCAATCGCAATTCTGAAGGCTTATCCTTAATGAATTTGGGTAATGCTTACAACTCTCAAGGGCAATACCAAGAAGCGATGGATTTCTACCAGCAGTCTTTGGATATTGCTAGACAAATTGGCAATCGCAAAGCCGAAAGTAATTCTTTAAATAATTTGGGTGCTGCTTACAACTCCCTGGGACAGTACCAAGGGGCGGCTAAGTTTTTCAAGCAGTCTTTGGCTATTTTTCAGGAAATCGGCGATCACAAGGGTGAAGCTAATTCTTTAATGAATTCGGGTCTTGCTTACCTATATTTAGGAAAATACCAATGGGGGATTGAGTTTTTCAAGCAGTCTTTGGCTATTTTTCGTGAAATCGGCTATCGCAAGGGTGAAGGTAATAACTTAGCTAACTTGGGTATTGCTTACAAAGCCTTGGGACAATACGAAGAGGCAATTGAGTCGCTGCAACAGAGTTTGAATATAGCCAGAGAAATCGGTGATCGCAATGGTGTTGGTAGTTCCTTAAACAATTTAGGCAATGCTTACAAATCCCTGGGAGAGTACCAACGGGCGATTGACTTCCACCAGCAGTCTTTGGAAATATCAAGGGAGATTGGCGATCGTAATGGTATTGGTAGTTCTTTGGGCAATTTAGGCAATGATTACCATTTACTGGGAGAATACCAACGGGCGATTGAGTTCTTCCAGCAGTCTTTGAAAATATCCAGCGAGATTGGCGATCGGAATGGCGAAGGTACTTCCTTAAACAATTTAGGTAATGCTTACTTATCCCTGGGAGAGTACCAACGGGCGATTGAGTTCTTCCAGCAGTCTTTGGAAATATCAAGGGAGATAGGCGATATTCTAGGGGAAGCAATAGCCTGGTTTAATTTAGGTTTGACATTAGAAAACGTCAACCGAGAATCAGACGCGCTTGGTGCTTATCGCAATGCACGCGAACTATATCAAAGAATGGGACTTGATGCCAATGTGCAAGATTGCAATGATAGAATTGAGCGTCTTTCTCAACCAAAAATGCCTGTAGTTTCTCGCCGTGGTTTTTGGGCGTGGTTGCGGTGGTTGTGGCGTTGGCTTCGCTCTTGGTTTCGGCGGTGATTTTGTCTCACGCAGAGGCGCGGAGTCGCAGAGAGGAAGCAAAGCTAAACAAAAATTGGAACAAGTAAACTCTGTTGATAGTAGTCTACCAGTTTACATTGTGATTGTTGAGTTTAGTAAACCTTTGTGTTTTGTAGTGAAAAAATGAACCAGATTCAAGATTTACATAAACAAGCAATGGATTTTACTGAAATGGCACAAGTCGCTAAACTCAAAGGTGACTCTGTTTTAGCTTTACAACTCTCCAAACAAGCATTTGAAAAAGAACGGTTAGCAGCAGAATTAATCGTTAGTAATCTGGAAGCAGAACCAACACGTTCAGTCTTACATCGTAGTGCCGCAACTTTAGCAATTGACTGTGGAGAAATGGCAGCAGCAGAACGTTTAATTGCCATAGCTTTATCAGGAAATCCACCTCAAGAGATTGCCGAAGAACTCAAGGATTTATTTGTGCGGATTAACATTGATAAATATTTTGCCCGTCGTGGTATTGAATTTGATTCAGCTAAACTATAATTATGGATGATATGAAATGCAAAACGAAACCATATATAAAAAATAATCTTTTTGTATTCCTATAATCTGTAAAAATGATAATAAACATATAATTAGGAATAAAAGAGTATTTGACGTTATGTTACAAAATACCTATCAACTACCATTGACATTTGAACAAATTCTTACTCTGGTCAAACAACTGTCTGATTCCGAAAAGCTTTTACTCAGCAAAGAACTAGAAAAGGAAACATTGAATAAGAAGTTAACTCAGTTACTAGAAATATTTCAAACTGATGAATTATCTTTAGAGGAAATTACAGAGGAAGTAGAAAACGTGCGTTCTCAAATTTATGCCAGAAAACAAAGTAATCAAGGTAATTATTGATACTAATCTTTGGATTAGCTTTCTGATTGGTAAGGGATTAAAAGAATTAACTAATCTTTTAGTTGAAGAAACGATACAATTAGTGATTTCTGAGGAAATTTTAGAGGAAATTATCTTGGTAACTCAACGTCCTAAGTTACAAAAATATTTTCCGCGCAATAAAGTTGATGAATTAATTCAAATTTTACGGACTATTGGCTTATTTGTAACAATTAAAACAGAAGTATCTATTTGTCGAGATCCCAAAGATAATTATCTCTTAGCATTAGCAAAAGATAGTGCTGCTAATTTTTTAGTCACTGGTGATCAAGATTTATTAGTGATTAAGGTTTTTGAAAATACTGAAATTATTACTTACCAAGAATTTTTACTTAAATTATAAACTAATAGGTTTTAGTTCTATATTCGTGTTTTTTGGGCGTGATTGCGTTGATTGTGGCGCTAACCAAAATCTATTCACCATTTTATTTTCAAGGCAGTCTATTCAACAAAGTGGGATGCTCCCTAATTTCATACTTCACACTTCATATTTGTAATATTGTATGAGTAGAAATCAGGAGCAAATTCCTGTGATGCAGCGTCATATTCAGTAAATATCACTAAAGTTTAGGTTTGACTCGATGTCCAACAGTCTTAGGGGTAAGCTGCCACTTTTACTGACATTCTGCTTAGTTACTAGCTTGTTACCTGCCTCTGGTTCTGTATTATGTCCAGCGATCGCTAATAACAACTACCTTGCTGATCGAGATTATGGCAGAAATGGGAGTAAGGGGACAAGTGGGCGATCGGGCAGAGATGGCCGCGACGGTCAAAATCAAACTATTTTTGTCGATGGTTCAGCAGTCAACCTCGATTTATCTGGTCAAGATGGTGAGGATGGCGAAAACGGCGGATATGGTTATCGCCCTGACTGCGGTTATCAACCAGAGAACAAAAATCATGATATTCAAGCAGCTAATGGTGGTGCTGGTGGCGATGGTGGTAAAGGCGGAAATGGTGGAAATGGCGGTTCTGTCACGGCTTATTACACTAATTTAGCCGACTTACGCACATTGGTGACAAGTTAAAGCTGTAAGTCTTTTGTCAAGAGGCTTTGAGAGAATTGTTGAAAAAAAACTGGTCAGACCCTCGTTGAAGATCAGGAAAAGGAGCGACAATTAACT